>NZ_CP031102.1:0-221681 GCF_003336325.1 Leclercia sp. W17
CATAACTGCGTTGGATGCTCAAAACACAACCATCAAAATACGGATGTATGGTATAGACGCTCCTGAATCTAAACAGGCTTTTGGCCAAAAAGCAAAACAGGCCTTAACCACAGCTATAGCAACTAAAATCGTTACCGTGATAGACCATGGTACGGATATCTATGGCCGTATGTTAGGTACCATCTGGTTAGATGGATATGATATCAATGCCTCTATGGTGGACAGTGGATATGCGTGGGTTTATCGGTTCGAAGATAACGCCATTGTCCCTGGCTATATCAAATATGAATCCGCAGCACAAAAGGAGGCAAAAGGGTTATGGGCAGACACCAACCCTGTCCCACCATGGCAGTGGAGACAGGCAAACGAAAAGCCCAGAAAGGTGAAAGGGAAGAAATAACCATGATGAAAGAGCCTCATCCGTTACTTCAGTTGGTACTAAACGATTCCGGTCGTCTAACCATGCCTGTTTATTATAGAGATCAACAGTATTGCCCGACTTGCCTTACAAAGGTGTTGAAGAGTGAGGATGGAAGTTTGGCGCACCTCGGGGAAATAAATCAAAATACATGTAGACCTTCTATTTCAGTAGTTGTGACAAAAGCAATTATTGAAATGTTATGTGACGGGGAAAAAATATTTGTAAATCCAATACGATACCGAGGCCGGGTGCTGGCACCCTCAGTAATTTTTTCTCCCGACACTCACACTTTCAAACCGTTTATAAATACAGACTATCAGCCTGTGGGAGCAAACTGGAAAAGTGAAAAGGGATATAAACTCGGTCTGTTTTATCTCAAAGATCGAGCCAACTCTATCAATAAAGAGGAATTTGATTTCATTGCCGTTATAGACCCTAAGGCAATGCAGAAAGAATTTATTTCGGCCTGGTCTGAGGTTGATGAAAAAAATCCATTGGAAACGCTGAAGCAGATCTTACGATCTAAAAACAACTCTTCTTTATGGGTAAAATGGCCTGGCAAAATTGAGCATGCGCAAAAAGGAAATTGCAACGAAAATTACTGGTTCGATTATCAATCTGATAATCAGGAAGTGAACTGTACGGTCTCTGTTGTAGGTATCGAAGGTAACAGTTCCGGTGAGACAATTTATAGATTGCAAACTTTGCTAAAGCGTAAGCTCAATGAATATCAACTGGTTCGGTCTTTAGGGACTATTATGCTTCTTGATAATACCGGGAATATGATTCCATCAAACCATCCTTATTTTGAAGTCATCTCAAAAGCATGTATAAATGGAGTGCGTGACTTTGTTCGTCAAAACCCGTGGGTAGTCTGACGGTCAACTATAAAGCATAATATAATTAGTAATAACAAGGAACAGACATGAATGAAAACTCAGTAATCTTAATAAGTTTATTTTGGTTTTTTTTTGGATCGAGTGTTGTAGCTGGTTTTATGGATGCATCATTATATTGCTGGATTTTTGCAGCCATAAGCGCATTGTTTCTTCTTTCGGTGATACAAACACCAAAGGAGTTAACGGTATCTATTCTTCTTGCGGTACTTATGGCAAGCTCCGCAGGTGTTTTCATTCTGGCTTATAAAGTCAAAACGAATGTCGTTTCACCAATCTATCTCTTAAAAAAGCCTACTGCATACATGGCTGAAATAGATAACCGAAGGATTCATGGTTACTAAATATTTTGCAATTGCATCATTTGACGGTCCGGGTTTATTTACCCACAGCATCGACTAATTCAAGAGGTTACATATGATAGTTTCAGAAGCAATTTTTTATTCTTCTATTATTTCCTGGGTTCTTTATTGGTGGTTTATTGGAAATATTACTAAAAAGGTAGGGATGCTTGTTGTTCCACTCACGCTTACCTTCGGATGTTACATTTATGCAATTCATTTGGATGATTCCGAACAGCAAACCAATTTACGTTGGGAGCAGATCGGTTTTATTACCTTTATAATTGTGATAATGTGGGTAATGACTCCAACTTACTGATAGTGTTTTATGTTCAGATAATGCCCGATGACCTTGTCATGCAGCTCCACCGATTTTGAGAACGACAGTGACTTCCGTCCCAGCCTTGCCAGATGTTGTCTCAGATTCAGGTTATGTCGCTCAATGCGCTGAGTGTAACGCTTGCTGATAACGTGCAGCTTTCCCTTCAGGCGTGATTCGTACAGCGGCCAGCCATCCGTCATCCATACCACGACCTCAAAAGCCGACAGCAGGCTCAGAAGACGCTCCAGTGTGGCCAGAGTGCGTTCACCGAAGACGTGCGCCACAACCGTCCTCCGTATCCTGTCATACGCGTAAAACAGCCAGCGCTGACGTGATTTAGCACCGACGTAGCCCCACTGTTCGTCCATTTCAGCGCAGACAATCACATCACTGCCCGGTTGTATGCGCGAGGTTACCGACTGCGGCCTGAGTTTTTTAAGTGACGTAAAACCGTGTTGAGGCCAATGCCCATAATGCGTGCACTGGCGCGACATCCGACGCCATTCATGGCCATATCAATGATTTTCTGGTGCGTACCGGGCTGAGAGGCGGTGTAAGTGAACTGTAGTTGCCATGTTTTACGGCAATGAGAGCAGAGATAGCGCTGATGTCCGGCAGTGCTTTTGCCGTTACGCACCACGCCTTCAGTAGCGGAGCAGGAAGGACATCTGATGGAAATGGAAGCCACGCAAGCACCTTAAAATCACCATCATACACTAAATCAGTAAGTTGGCAGCATTACCATAATGTGGGCAGGAAAGTTTGTGATGAAAAGACTATCTGAATGATGATCTAATCCACACTTTTCGATATCTTAGAAAAGTAACTTTGTGAGCAAACAGTCATATGACATGCAAAACGCTGATCTCAAAGACAGATGATGGATACACATTTAGCATTTCACCTTACGAAGACGGGTACCGCTTATCAGTCTCGCCTGAAAATCGTCACAATGGTACCCAAAGCTTTGACGGCTGGTTCCCACGTTTTTTTTCCGAACCACAGTATGCCAAATCATCTTTAACTAAGTTTCTCGGTGAGTCCTTAGTATGGGAAGAAGATTCAAGTAATGCTCTATGAGATTACTTATTATAAATTTTTCTATTAATCTCCATGGAGTGATATATGAATTTGGCCTATTTTTTATTTTTGTCTATAACTGTTATGCTTACGAGCTTTATTATTAAATCACTTGTCGTATTGGTAAAGTTCAAATTACTTCGTGATGAACGTCTCGAATATACCAGCAATAAAAATATTGATGAGATGTACGATTTAATGAATGCGAAGGAAGAAATCCTCATAAGGCATCATAAGCAGATGTTGGCATTGCATCTTTCACTATTAATATTCGTTCTATTTATTGCTTACATTTACTAAAAATAATTTTATTCAACATTTCAACAAAGGGTTTTCAATGGAAAGCTTCGAAACTGAACAAATGATTCAATATGCTTTCTACATAAATATCGTAATAACGACTGGTTTGGCATGGTTTTGCTTGCGGTCAGGATTGCATTACAATTTTTTCAGAAAAGCAGAGAGTGCCAGAACAAAAGGGCTGAGTAGTACCTCTACTGAACACGGTCCAGCAATTGTGAGAATAAAGAAGCTACAAGCATTAGTAGATTTTATTAGTAACTGTGCTTTTCTAATCCTTTCAATTGGCACAGCTTATATTTTGTATTTTTGGATCCACAGTTAACTCATACAAGGTAACTTCGGCAAATAACAACTTCTAATGCAGGACTTTAATAACTATAACGGATGCTACATGAAAAACGACAGTTTAATTACGCGGTATAAAATACTTAAAGGCGAACGCGATGAGTCTATCTTCACCATAATAATCGCGCTAGTAGTAAAGCTGGGGCTGGTAGCCCTGGCATTCTATCTGTTGCTTGGTTCCACGATTGATTGGTCAAGCTGGAAAACCTATGCCGCCATGTTGATCTTTGGAGCATTTCTCTAAAAGGATGACCACGGCAATACCAGGTCAGACAACAAGGTCGTTAGCATGATCGTTGGAAGCAACGGAAGCACCTTGAAAAAGGTCGGCAGCACTATAAAATCCATCAGCAATGCACACAAATAAACTACTGGTATCTTAAAATGAAAGTGAAAGAGTTGATCGCCATGCTGAACGAAAGAGACCCTGAGGCAATTGTTCTGATTTCCGGCTATGAAACGATCGGCGGCACGGAAGTCGCAGAAGCTGATTTGCTCATTGATATGCAGTCAATATGCTTAGAACAGGCTGATAATCTCACAGGAAACCGTAAAGTTGTTTCTTCCGGTGGTGAAGATTCAGTTTGGTTAGGCTGGAAAGATGATTACCGTACAAAGGTGTTTTTAGAAGATGCCCAAATTCCTGATCAAGATGAATGACGGTCAGCGTTGGCTTCAAAGGCAATCTATCAGTACGTGAAACGTAAATGTTAAAAAATAACCACATATGAATCAATAACTTATGTCAAAGCTAAGTAGAGATGTCCGGGGTGGGGCAAAGTTCAAATGTCCTTTGATAATATTGAATTCCTGGATAAAAATCGCATCTTAACCTCTTCGTTTGAGTACCTTGTTGGGTTGACCCCGTATTCGCTTTATTTGTAGTATTGGGCTGCTTTGAAGTGTTTCATGTTCAAACGCGACGTGTTCTGTAAGTTCTTCCTGACAACAGAGCCGACAATATATACACATCCGCTATGGAGAATCTGACAACCGCTATGCGTATTACGCCACCCTGAGTTTTTCCTTCCTCTGTCGTACTGAGCAAGCCTCAGCACGCACTCAATAACATCCCGTCTGCGGATGTGCTTTACCGTACGTAAAAATGTAGCCCTCCAGGGCTGACTGTATCTAAAAACTGAGAAATTACTATGTTGCTGTCCTCGACGCGTAAGGACTGGCTGGGTAACGTCCGTGGTGACGTTCTGGCCGGTATTGTTGTCGCGCTCGCACTCATTCCAGAAGCGATCGCCTTTTCCATTATCGCCGGTGTTGATCCCCAGGTGGGCCTCTACTCGGCGTTCTGTATTCCTCTCGTTATGGCCTTCTTTGGCGGACGTCCGGCGATGATTTCGTCCTCCACCGGTGCAATGGCTCTCCTGATGGTGACGCTGGTGAAAGATCATGGCTTACAGTATTTACTGGCTGCCTCCATACTGACCGGGGTATTCCAGCTGATAGCCGGATATCTGAAGCTTGGCGGGCTGATGCGTTTTGTTTCACGCTCAGTGGTCACGGGGTTTGTTAATGCACTGGCAATACTGATTTTTATGGCCCAGTTGCCTGAGCTGACCAATGTGACATGGCATGTTTATGCCATGACTGCGGCAGGGCTGGGGATCATCTATCTCTTCCCTTATATCAACAAAACCATTCCTTCACCGCTTGTGTGCATCGTGGTGCTGACTGGGATTGCCATGTGGCTGCATCTGGATGTGCGAACCGTCGGGGATATGGGGAAACTTCCCGACAGTCTGCCGGTCTTCCTGCTCCCGGACGTGCCTTTAAATCTTCAGACGCTGCTCATCATCCTGCCATATTCTGCGGGGCTTGCGGTGGTTGGCCTGCTTGAGTCGATGATGACCGCCACTATCGTGGATGACATGACCGACACGCCAAGCGACAAAAACAGGGAGTGCAAAGCTCAGGGCATCGCGAACATCTGCACATCCTTTATCGGAGGAATGGCAGGCTGCGCGATGATTGGGCAATCTGTTATCAACGTAAAATCCGGTGGACGCGGACGACTTTCAACCCTCACGGCGGGCGTGGTGCTGCTTTGCCTGATTGTGTTCCTGCGCAACTGGGTCTCCCAAATTCCGATGGCAGCGCTGGTCGCGGTGATGATTATGGTTTCCATCGGGACATTCTCCTGGCGCTCCATTGCCAACCTGCGGACACACCCCCTTTCAACCAGCGTGGTCATGCTTGCCACCGTCGCGGTTGTGGTGGCAACACATAATCTGGCCTTCGGTGTGCTGACCGGTGTACTGATTGCTTCGCTCAATTTTGCCACTAAAGTATCCCGGTTCATGCGTGTAACCTCAGTTCTGGAGGGGACGAGCCGGACGTATACCGTCACCGGCCAGGTATTCTTTGCATCAGCAGACCGCTTTACGAGCCACTTTGATTTCCGTGAAGCGATTGAGAATGTGGTGATAGACGTTTCACATGCCCATTTCTGGGACATCACGTCCGTCAGCGCCCTGGATAAGGTGGTCATTAAGTTCCGTAGAGAGGGCGCCGGGGTTGAAATACGTGGGATGAATGAAGCCACCCGCACCATCGTTGACCGGTTTGGTGTTCACGATAAACCTGAAGAAGTCGAAAAACTGATGGGCGGTCATTAACAGACTGGAGGGAAAACTATGAATAATACTGTTACAGCCTGTGTGGACGGTTCACTTTCAACGCGGTCAGTGTGTGAATATGCGGCGTGGGCAGCCCGCACTTTGCAATCACAGCTAGCACTGTTGCACGTTATCGAAAAAGACAGCACCCCGGTAGTGTCAGACCTGACCGGCACTCTCGGCATAGACAGTCAGCAATTGCTGACCGATGAGCTGGTAGAAATTGAAGGGCAACGTAATCGCCTGCTGATGGCCCAGGGGAAAGCAATACTGGAAAGTTGTGCTGAACTGCTTCAAAAACAGGGAAGCCCGGATGTGCTTTTGATGCAAAAACACGGTACACCGGATGAAGTTCTGGCAGAGCTGAGCGACCTTCGTCTCATGGTGCTGGGGCGTCGGGGTAGCCAGCATCCGGTAGGCTCTCATCTGGAAAGCGTTATTCGTCTGCAAAAGAAACCCCTACTGGTTGTTCCGGAGAACTACTCAGTGCCTTCCAGAGTCATGCTGGCTTATGATGGCAGTGAAGAAAGCAGGAGTAACCTGGAACGTCTGACGATGAGTCCCTTACTCAGGGGGCTGGAGTGCCACCTTGTCATGGTAAACGGTAAGAAGGAAGAGCTGCTGACCGCACAGCAAATTTTACGTGACGCGGATATAGAAAACAGCACAACACATCTTACCGGGCAATCAGTCGGGGACGCGCTTATTCGTTACGCCGAGGAAAATGCTGTCGATCTGATAGTGATGGGGGCCTACGGTCATTCCAGGTTGCGGCAGTTCTTTATCGGTAGTCATACCTCCGAAATGCTGCAAAAGACGCAACAACCGCTTCTTATCCTCCGTTAGCACTGATTATCTTAAATAAAAAAGGGCGAGTTCTCTCGCCCTTCGTCACAAGAACACGTTTAGTTCAGCCGGTTACCTTTTTCATCAACTACCTTCTCACCGTCCTCTTTCGTGAACGCGCTTTTCTGCGCATCGGGAAGAATATCCAGCACGACTTCAGAAGGGCGGCATAGCCGGGTACCCAGCGGCGTTACCACGATAGGGCGATTGATCAGAACAGGGTGCTGCAACATAAAATCGATTAACTGCTCGTCAGTAAAGCGGTCTTCCGCCAGCCCTAACGCTTCAAAAGGTTCGACATTCTTACGCAGCAGCGCTCGTACCGTGATCCCCATATCCGCAATGAGTTTTACCAGCTCAGCTCGTGATGGTGGGGTTTCAAGATAATGAATAACGGTCGGCTCTGTACCGCTGTTGCGGATCATTTCAAGGGTATTGCGTGACGTGCCGCAGGCCGGGTTGTGATAAATGGTAATGTTGCTCATATCAGTATCTCATTACAAAGTGAAAGACAGACGAAGCGCCAGTGCTGCAAGCGTGACAAACAGCACGGGGATTGTCATGACAATGCCCACCCGGAAGTAATATCCCCAGGTAATTTTGATATTTTTCTGCGACAGAACGTGCAGCCACAGTAACGTTGCCAGACTGCCGATAGGGGTAATTTTTGGCCCCAGGTCGCTGCCGATGACGTTGGCGTAAATCATCGCTTCTTTGATAACACCGGTCGCTGTGCTGCCATCAATCGACAGCGCCCCGACCAGCACGGTCGGCATATTGTTCATCACTGATGACAGGAAGGCCGTCAGGAAGCCCGTACCCAGCGTTGCCGCCCACAATCCCTGCTCTGCCAGCTGATTCAGCAAGGAAGAGAGATAGTGGGTCAGACCGGCATTTCGTAAGCCGTAGACCACCAGGTACATCCCCAGCGAGAAGATAACGATTTGCCAGGGCGCACCACGCAGCACCTTACCGGTGTTAATGGCATGCCCTTTTTTCGCAACAGCAAACAGAAGCAATGCACCAGCGGCTGCGACCAAACTGACCGGTACGCCCAGCGGCTCCAGTCCGAAGAATCCCACCAGAAGCAACACCAGAACCAGCCAGCCGGTTTTAAAGGTATTCACATCACGTATAGCGTCTTTCGGTTCTTTCAACAGAGAAACGTCGTAAACGGCGGGAATGTCCTTACGGAAAAACAGATGCAGCATCACCAGCGTAGCCGCAATCGCGGCCAGGTTAACCGGGACCATCACGGCGGCATATTCTGAGAAACCAAGCTTAAAGAAATCCGCCGAGACGATATTCACCAGGTTTGAGACAATCAGTGGCAGGCTTGCCGTGTCAGCGATAAACCCTGCGGCCATGATAAACGCTAAGGTTGCTCCCCGGCTGAATCCCAGCGCCAGCAGCATCGCGATAACGATAGGTGTCAGGATCAGTGCCGCACCGTCGTTGGCAAACAGTGCCGCAACCATCGCACCAAGCAGGACGATCCAGGTGAAGAGCAGCCGCCCCCGGCCATTCCCCCAACGGGCAACGTGCAGCGCGGCCCATTCAAAGAAGCCGGATTCGTCGAGCAGAAGACTGATGATGATCACGGCGATAAAGGTGGCGGTCGCATTCCACACTATCTGCCAGACCACCGGAATATCCCCCAGATGAACGACGCCAGTCAGCAATGCCAGAATTGCGCCCAGTGAGGCACTCCAGCCAATCCCCAGCCCTCTGGGTTGCCAGATAACCAGGACGAGCGTGAATAAAAAGATAGCACCAGCCAGTAACATCAGAAACTCCATTCACATTTGTTTATTCGGATATATATATCGCCATCAGCAGGAGACAGATGCCACGCTACTGAGCTTGTTGCGTATGTTTTCTCGTTCACAGTTCCAGGCTGTATCAATAATACCCGCAGCCCATGCTGGCATGTGTGGCGACAGTCGGTAATGCACCCATTTTCCTTCGCGACGGTCGATGACCAGCTCGGCTTCACGTAAAAGGGCCATATGGCGAGAAATTTTTGGCTGAGACTCTGCGGTTGCCGCACAGATGTCACAGACGCACATTTCACCGGACTCCCTGAGAAGCATCACGATAGTTGAACGGGTCTCGTCGGCGAGCAGTTTAAAAAGCTGAACAGGCTGTAGCATGCTTAACCTCGTAAAAAAATAACAATACATATGGTATTTCATATGTGATAACTTTTAAAGCATAGCTTATGAAATGGAGATTTTTTATGACCGACTTACCAGCAATCGAACCGGCTTATTTTGATGATGCGCTTGCCAGCAAACTTACGGGCAACAACGAAACCATGCCGCGAATTCTCATCCTGTACGGTTCAGTACGAGAGCGGTCCTACAGTCGTTTTGCAGCGGAAGAGGCCGGGCGGTTGCTGGCAAAGATGGGGGCTGAGGTGAAAATATTTAACCCATCCGGTCTGCCGTTACCCGATGATGCGCCCGAAAGTCACCCCAAAGTGCTTGAACTCCGCGAGCTGGTCAGGTGGTGTGACGGAATGGTCTGGAGTTCTCCGGAAAGACATGGCGCCATGAGCTCGGTGATGAAGGCCCAGATTGACTGGATACCCCTGAGTGAAGGTGCTGTTCGTCCTTCCCAGGGTAAAACGCTGGCCGTCATGCAGGTTTGTGGTGGTTCACAGTCGTTTAACACGGTCAATCAGATGCGGATACTTGGCCGCTGGATGCGGATGTTCACCATCCCCAATCAGTCGTCAGTGCCAAAGGCATGGCAGGAATTTGATGATGAAGGGCGCATGAAACCCTCACCCTGGTATGACAGGATTGTCGACGTTACCGAAGAGTTGTTCAAAATGACGTTACTCCTGAAAGGGCACACAGCCTACCTGTCCGACCGCTACAGCGAAAGGAAAGAGAGTCATCAGGAGCTCGCGGCACGGGTCAATCAGGCCAAAATCTGACAGCCAGGCATGCCCGGATGGATTACCGGGCTTTAAATCGGTTTCTTCCCAAATATCTCTTCAGAGCGTGACTGAAGTTTCACCAGGGCATTGAACATATCGTCCTGATCCAGGGAACGCTGGGATTTCTTCGTCGTGGGAGCTTTACGCCTGCGAGAAGGGCCGTCTCCGGATGGTACGGATTGCGACCGGTTATTATCCCGCTCGGCCTGGACCAGCTGCGCCATTTCCAGGGCCCGCCCCAGACGTTTGTTATCCACAATGGCCCCCTGATCGATTTCAGAAAGCTTGTCATAGGTGGAGTAGGGAAGTGATACGCCATTAAGCCGGAGCTCTTTATGTCCATCCGGGTAATGCCAGACATCGATGTATTTACCAATCGCCCGACGACTGAATTCGCTGTCTTCAATCAGATAAAGGACTTTGTCGTATTGCACTGTGAGTGATTTCGACACTTTACGAGCTTCACGCCAGTTAAATACCATATCAAGATCGTCATCGACATCCAGTTCCCGATGAACATCAAACGCCTGGCGAGGCGCTTTTGCGAAACGACGGTTGTAATCGTTCATGAACTCTTCGGCAAATGCGTTCGCAGCTTCCATGGAACTGATGCCCTGGAGCCTGAGCTCCTTGACCAGTCGGTCCTGAAGCGTCAGGTGCGCCCGTTCAACGCGGCCTTTGGCAGCACTGGTTTCTGCACAAATGGTCTGAATGTTCAGTTCATGCATCGCACGGCCAAACTGGGTATCGCCGTCGCCGCCGGTTGCATTTTTATTGTTGATCCTGAATACGCTGGCTTTGTCGCTGTACAGCGCAAGCGGTTTGCCATGTTTTTCAATATAGCCCCGGGTCGCTTCAAAATAGGTGAAAGTAGACTCAGATTTCACGAAAAGAAGCTGCATTAAACGACTGGTTGCGTCATCAACGTAAACCAGTGCCGTACACTTAGGTCCCCGATTTTCAAACCAGTGGTGGTCGCAGCCGTCGATTTGTATGAGTTCACCGGCACAGGCACGGCGGTAACGAGGTTGCTGAATTTTTGGCGCACGTTGCTTACGTGGGACCCACAGACTGGCCTGAGTCATCAGCTTACGGACGGTTTCTTTGGAAAGATGAACACCGTGCACCTCAGACAGTTTTTCACAGGCCAGCGTCGGACCGAAATCGTTATAGCGTTCGCGAATAATGTTCAGCGCGTATGCGGCCAGTCCCTGAGGCAACTGGTTGTTACTGGATTTACCACGACGGCGGCTGGTCATGCCAATCGGACCATCTTCACGATAACGCGCAAGCAGACGACGGCACTGACGGTCGGAGATACCAAGCCGCTGAGCTGCCATTTGTGTTGTCAGACGCCGGTCGATGACATCCTGAATGATTTTGAGTCGGTTAACTTCATCCAATGTGAAAAACTCCGCTGCGAGAGCCGTCATGGTAATCCTTACTTGATTATACACGCCGGACATCTTAACTTAGCCATTATCGGACATTACAACTTTGCTACTACAACTTAAGTGCGCATAATCAGGATTATGTAAGATCAGCGTTAAGTAGTCGATTTATTTGAAAGTGACGTCGTCTTTAAGTTAAAATCACCTATAATCAATACCTACTGGAGCAGCTCATGGCTGACACCTACCTCCCCCCGGGCTTTAAAAAATGCAAATCATGTCAGCAAGTTAAACCCTTTGAACAGTTTGGAAAAGAGCTCAAGGGCAAGTTTGGCCTCAAGAGTAAATGCCGAGCGTGTATTAGCGAGAAAAACAAAACGTACGCAGCAGGCCCAGGGGCCGAAGTAAAGACGCAAAATAATAGGACCTACCAGGCAGAAAACAAGACTGAGCTCGCGGAGAAAATGCGCGTTAAGCGTGCGAAAGAAAAATTTGGTGATCGCTATAATTCCTACCTCGCTTCTTTAGAGTCCATGAAAAAACTCAAATAATGTAATCGCCAACGGAGGAATAATGAATGTACATCTGAAATATGATACGATAAAGCACTATCACTTTGATTGGCTAACGCCTGCTGGCGACTATCCTAATTCAGCGGTTATGCTCGTAGGTTTCCGTGATGGGCGCTGGATTATTGTTCAAGAGTTCGGAAATGATTATAGCTGCTTCGAGGGCGTTGTGATCCTACCCACGTAATGTGGACACGGCCCTAAGCGAGGTTCTGGTTTTCAAATTGTTCGGGACTGAGTCCGCCACAGGCACTGTGTCGGCGCCACCGATTGTAATCACACTCGATATAATTAAACACCGTCATCCGCATGATTTCCCGGCTGATAAGGCGTTCCCCGTGGATACATTCCACCTTCAGCGAGTGGAAGAAGCTTTCCGCGCAGGCATTGTCGTAACAACATCCTTTGGCACTCATGCTACCGTGCAGATTATGCCGCTTCAGTAACGCCAGATAGTCTGCCGAACAGTACTGCCCGCCTCTGTCCGTATGCACGATGACATTTTCCGGGCGCTTACGTCGCCAGAGTGCCATCTGTAGCGCATCGCAGGCCAGCTGCGCTGTCATCCGCGACGACATCGACCAGCCGATGACAGCACGGGACCACAGGTCAATGACCACCGCCAGGTACAACCAGCCTTCGTCCGTGCGCAAGTACGTGATGTCACCCGCCCACTTCTGATTCGGGCCACTCGCGTAAAAATCCTGTTTCAGCAGATTTTCAGACACCGGCAGGCCATGTTCGCGGTATCGGACCGGGCTGAACTTCCGGGCCGCTTTTGCGCGAAGCCCCTGACGCCGCAGGCTGGCGGCAATGGTTTTGACGTTGTACTCAGGCAGTTCGTCAGCGAGACGAGGCGCACCATAACGCTGTTTTGCCTCAGTGAATGCCTGACGGACAGCAGTATCACAGACGAGCCGGAACTGCTGACGTGGTGTTATCTGCTGACGACGCAGACGCCACGCATACCAGCCGCTACGGGCGACCCGCAGTACCCGGCATATGGCTTTGACGCTGAACTCAGCCCGATGTTTTTCAATAAAGACATACTTCATTTCAGGCGCTTCGCGAAGTATGTCGCGGCCTTTTGGAGAATGGCCAGCTCCTCTGCCTGTTCCGCCAGTTGGCGCTTAAGACGGGCAATTTCAACGGACATTTCCTGCTCACGTTCGGAAGAGCTGCGGGCATTGTTAATCTTACTGCGCCATGCGTAGAGCTGGGATTCGTACAGGCTGAGTTCCCGGGCAGCGGCAGCAACACCGATACGTTCCGCAAGCTTCAGGGCTTCGTTGCGGAATTCAGGCGTGTACTGTTTGCGGGGCTTCTTACTGGTTGATGCTGGTTTTGTCATGAGTCACCTCTGGTTAAGAGTTTACTCACTTAGTCGTGTGTCCACTATTCGTGGGTAAGATCATTGTTAGTAAAATATTGATTAAGGTCTGTTAGCACATAACGAAGCATCTGCACGGAAAGCAATGACAGTAAAATAAAAACGACGGTCAACCAGCTTAGCCTGCTGCTGACCCTCTTGTCGTATTCAACGATGTTACCCAGAGCCAGATTTTTATACTTATCCAACACATCCCGGGAGCCCGGACATTGTAGGCTGACCCCGTGGTGGATGACATCGATAAGCGCTTTTTTAGTTGAGCCATGATGGTAACGTTCTGCATCAAAGTTAATGAACGTAAAATCATCTTTAAGCTTTTTCTGCAGGAACTTCAATATTGTTGACTTACCTGAACCCAGCTCACCTTCCAGACCAATAATATTGACATCAGGTGTCCTGATGATCTGAGCCACATTCTCTGCAACTTTTTCATGACTGCTGCCTCTAAACATATCCTGGTCAGCGGGTGATTCCGTCTGCAATCGTAGAGTCATTCAGCAATTTCCTTCGTTATAACGTAAGATTCTTTCACTATTAGACACAGTACAGAGCCCACAGCAACCAAATGACTGCAGCCGGGGCAGTTTAGTTTTAAGCATGCATAAGCCGATTTCGATGGAATCCCTTTCACACAATAATATTGAATTGAAGCAATGAAAACATTAATGTGTTTGTTGTGACTAGCTGCAGGGGCCTGGAAGAAATTCCAAAGCCTGACAAACCGGAACAGGGCTTGCTCTGCTCCGGTTTTATCCAGTTCATCTTGAAGCCCTTGTTTTTGTTACATATCCCTGCTCACTCTTTCAGCCATTGTTAAGCTTCTTGTGTGTAATCTGCGAATAATACGGATGCAAAATTGATGCAATGGATTATACATACCTACAGCGCACGTTACGCTGAGCTGAATCGAATTTCAGAGAACGTTCTTCGCTATTACCCTGCCCAGCCAGTTGAACACATTTTATCATCCGGCCCCGAGAGTGACATGTTCTCTGCCTGGTACAGCCTTCATCAGAGTCAAACTAGACGTTATTTACAGGCAAAAGAAGACAGCTACAGAGTTTAAGTCTGACATTATTCGTGGCTGTGTCTGCCTTCGGAGTTTTCAGCTTATCCCGATAACAGCGGTTTTGAAAAATTGACGTTTTTTACACCGGTACATTGCCCGAACGCAATCTCCCCCGTAGCGAAATACCGCCCCGCAGAAAATCGTCCATGCTCGGCATGCCCCTGGAACATCAGCATCTTTTCAATAAAGGTTTTACAGCCTATAGTCTGTATAACACAAAATACACCTTACCTGCTGTATTACAGGGCGGTACTCCCTACTCAGTCTGCGAGGCAGGTCACTTATGAATAATCAGTTCCCGATAAAAACGCTGAACCAGCTCAGACCTGTGCTAATCGGGTTTCGCAAAATCAAGGGCTTCACGCAAAAAGATGTGTCTGAGAGGCTTGGCGTAACGCAGCAAACCTATGCCCGCCTGGAAGCAAACCCTGCTAGCGCCAGTATTGATCGTCTGTACAAGGTATTCAGTATTCTGGGCGTAGAAATAACGCTGTCATCTATTTCCCCTTCACCCTTCATTTCCCACACAGAGATGAGGGGGGCATTTGACAGCACTCCCGCCAGACGGGAGAAATGGTGACTATTAGAAGTTTGCTAGTTTTGTCGAATGACGCCAACTACATGTCCGCATCCATCGAGTAGTGGCTTCAAGCCACGATTGTCACTGCCTCCGCTGCCTTTTTCCAGTAACTCTCTCCTTTTAATTCTAATATTTAGGGGTGTCAACGCAAAGCAGAAACGGCACCTTCTTTGCGAGACAGAAATGACCTGTGATTGCCTGGCCGATTTATGGCAGCTAAGTGCGAGAAGCGGATATAGCGAATTCGCCATTGTACGGGATTAGCAGGTTTACTGAAGCAACCTGCGATGGCGTTATGGCAATAGTCAGTCCCCTGTCCAGTCGGCATAGGTGGCCACCTCGTCACCGCCGGGGATAAACTGATTGAAGCCTCCGCGCAAAATCACTTATTCTTTTCCGTTAATAAAATGCAGGAGCAAAGTCATGACTGGCGAAATTCGTGGGCGAGGCAGGCCACGAAAAACAGAGAGTACCTATACAGATACCCGTAATGACCTGATCCGAAGCGGGCTTGAACTGCTCACGCAGAATGGTTTTCTTTCAACGGGAGTCGATGCCATTGTCAAAAATGCCAGTGTTCCTAAAGGCTCATTTTATTACTATTTCAAGAGCAAAGAAGAGTATGCCCAGACTGTTCTGAGCGCCTATGACAGTTTCTTTGTGCATAAACTCCAAAAACATCTGTATGAATCATCCTTCACACCAATGATGCGTCTGGAAAATTTCATCGACGATGCCTGCGACGGCATTAAAAAGTACAATTTCACCCGGGGCTGTCTGGTTGGCAATATGATGCAGGAGAGTCCGGGTCTTCCACTGTCCTTTATCAAACAGCTCCACGAAATACTTGAGCGCTGGCAGGCGCTTGTGGCGTGCTGTCTGTCCGACGCGTTATCTTCGGGCGAAATCCGTTCCGATATGAATAATACGCAACTGGCGGCCATTTTCTGGAGCAGTTGGGAGGGTGCCGTAATGCGTGCCAAACTTTATTGCTCAACCCAGCCTGTGTACGACTTCTGGAGCTATTTCAAAAAGTCAGTACGCTATCAGCCCTCTAAGGACACGGCTGTTGAAAAGTAAAAAAGGGGCCGCAGCCCCTGATAATAATTATCAAACCCAGGCTGAGCCTGGCTTCCACTTCATTAGCTACACTGAATTACTGCCCGGCCACGAATTCCGCCACTCAGAAGTTTTTCGGCCACATTGATGGCATCACTCAGCGGATAAACGGTGGTCAGGCTATCCAGTCTGGACTCCGGTAAATACTGTACCGCCTGCTGCCAGATCGCCGCTCTTTTTTCCTTCGCGAACATGACACTGTCAATCCCTTTCAGCGTGACGCCACGCAGGATAAACGGAGCCACATTCCCCATTAGTTCCATCCCCTGTGCCATGCCGCAGGCTGCAACAATACTGCCATAACGCACCCCGGCGCATACATTGCAGAGCGTATGGCTACCGACTGTATCAATGGCGGCAGCCCAGCGTTCTTTCTGTAACGGTTTTCCGGGACAGGAGAGCTCGGAACGGTTAATAATCTCGTCCACACCGACCGTTTTATAGAGCCAGGCAGCCTCTTCCGGGCGTCCAGTAGACGCCGTAACGCGGTACCCCATTGATGCAAGGATCATGGCCGCAATGCTCCCGACGCCGCCGCTGGCACCGGTAACAAGTACCGGACCATCTTCAGGCTTAATACCATGATTCAGAAGTGCGTCTACGCACAGCATCGCGGTAAACCCAGCTGTTCCGATTGCCATTACGTGTTTGCCGTTAGCGCCAGCCGGGAGCGGCGTCAGCCAGTCTCCATTTACCCGTGCTTTTTCGGATAGTCCGCCCCAGTGTTTTTCCCCAACACCCCAGCCGGTCAGGAGAACCTTATCTCCGGCCTGATATTCGGGATGTGAACTGGCGGACACTGTACCGGTAAAATCAATGCCGGGCACCATGGGAAAGCGTCGGACGATTGGGCCCCGGCCCGTAATGGCCAGTGCGTCTTTGTAGTTGATGGATGAATAGTCAACATTGACCTCCACATCCCCCTGCGGTAGTTCACTTTCAGCGATTTCAGCAAGTTGCGCACTATAGCGTCCATCTGTTTTGTTGATTAATAAAGATTTAAACACGTTCACCTCGTTTGTCCGGGCGTTTACCGTTCAGTCATTAAGTCGTCAATAAATAATATTGACCGATCGTCTAATAATCAACACTACTATCCCAGTGCTTTGCCAGCATTCAAGAAACATTATTCATTTCATGCACTTAAAGCTGTCTTTTTTGACCGACATCAAACTGTATTCTGGTTTATCTGGTGCAGAGGGAAAATCAGCATCCCTGAAGATACATAGCTAATGCTTCAGAACACGGCTGATGATGCGATAAAACAACCAGGCTTTAATGAGTTAGTCTGAGCGGACCTTCGGCTCAGTAAATAGGTCCGCTCCGTGCCAAGAGCAGACGCTGGTAATTCGGGTAATGGTGCCAACTTACTGATTTAGTGTATGATGGTGTTTTTGAGGTGCTCCAGTGGCTTCTGTTTCTATCAGCTGTCCCTCCTGTTCAGCTACTGAAGGCGTGGTGCGTAACGGTAAAAGTACTGCCGGACATCAGCGCTATCTCTGCTCTCACTGCCGTAAAACATGGCAGCTACAGTTCACTTACACCGTCTCTCAGCCCGGTACACACCAGAAAATTATTGATATGGCCATGAATGGCGTCGGATGTCGCGCCAGTGCACGCATTATGGGCGTTGGCCTCAACACGATTTTACGACACTTAAAAAACTCAGGCCGCAGTCGGTAAACTCACGCATACAACCGGGCAGTGACGTCATTGTTTGCGCGGAAATGGACGAACAGTGGGGTTACGTCGGCGCTAAATCACGCCAGCGCTGGTTGTTTTACGCGTATGACAGGATACGGAGGACGGTTGTGGCGCACGTATTCGGTGAACGCACGTTGGTCACGCTGGAGCGTCTTCTGGGCCTGCTGTCGGCCTTTGAGGTCGTGGTATGGATGACGGATGGCTGGCCGCTTTATGAATCACGCCTGAAGGGAGAACTGCACGTTATCAGCAAGCGATATACGCAGCGCATTGAGCGGCATAACCTGAATCTGAGGCAGCATCTGGCAAGGCTGGGCAGGAAGTCACTGTCGTTCTCAAAATCGGTGGAGCTGCATGACAAAGTCATCGGGCATTATCTGAACATAAAACACTATCAGTAAGTTGGAGTCATTACCGGTGCTCTGATATATTTATTATACTATAGTGGGGTATGTGTTGATCTTAATGTAATACTCCCCTATAGTATAAGAAATACAGAGCAGTGAGGTAAGCAATGCCCAGTACTCCTGAAGAGAAAAAAAAGGTCCTAACCCGGGTTCGCCGTATCCGGGGTCAGATTGATGCTCTGGAAAGAGCACTTGAAAGTGGCGCTGAATGCCGTTCCGTTCTCCAGCAAATCGCCGCCGTCCGGGGCGCCGCTAACGGACTGATGGCAGAGGTGCTGGAGAGCCACATACGGGAAACCTTTGACCAGAATGACAGCTACAGTCATGAAGTCAGTAAATCAGTTGACGATACGATTGAGCTGGTTCGTGCCTATCTTAAATAGGTGAGGCCATTATTACATTGAGGATATATTACGTATGAAATCACGTGCCGCTGTTGCATTTGCACCAGGGAAGCCCCTGGAGATTGTTGAAATTGATGTTGCTCCGCCTAAAAAAGGCGAGGTGCTGATTAAAAACACCCACACAGGTGTCTGCCATACCGATGCCTTTACCCTCTCAGGGAATGACCCTGAGGGCGTTTTCCCGGTGGTTCTCGGCCACGAGGGAGCCGGTATCGTCGTTGAAGTTGGTGAAGGCGTCACCAGTGTGAAGCCGGGTGACCATGTTATTCCGCTCTACACCGCTGAATGCGGGGAGTGTGAATTCTGCCAGTCCGGTAAAACGAACCTCTGTGTATCGGTTCGCGAGACTCAGGGCAAAGGACTGATGCCTGACGGGACCACTCGCTTTTCATACAACGGTCAGCCTCTTTACCACTACATGGGATGTTCCACATTCAGTGAATACACCGTTGTGGCCGAGGTTTCTCTGGCAAAAATTAACCCGGAGGCGAACCATGAACACGTCTGCCTGTTGGGTTGTGGCGTGACTACCGGTATTGGCGCCGTCCATAACACGGCTAAAGTGCAGCCGGGCGATTCAGTTGCCATTTTTGGTCTGGGGGCAATTGGTCTGGCTGCGGTACAGGGGGCCCGTCAGGCAAAAGCGGGACGTATTATCGCTATCGATACTAATCCGACAAAATTTGACCTGGCCCGTCAGTTCGGGGCCACTGACTGCATTAACCCGAATGATTATGACAAACCGATTAAAGATGTTCTGCTGGATATCAACAAGTGGGGTATTGACCATACCTTTGAATGTATCGGTAACGTTAACGTCATGCGTGCAGCGCTGGAAAGTGCTCACCGTGGGTGGGGGCAGTCCGTTGTCATTGGTGTCGCAGGGGCCGGACAGGAGATTTCCACCCGTCCTTTCCAGCTGGTCACCGGGCGCGTATGGAAAGGTTCCGCGTTTGGCGGAGTAAAAGGCCGCACTCAGCTCCCCGGTATGGTCGAGGATGCCATGAAGGGGGATATTGACCTTGAGCCATTTGTAACCCATACGATGACACTGGATGAAATCAATGACGCCTTCGAGCTTATGCATGAAGGCAAATCTATCCGGACAGTGATTCATTACTGATCCCATCAGAATTTTAATCAACTCAAACTGAAGGAAGTGGAAAATGACAACTCCGGTAATTTCTGGTGACGGCATCTTTTCTCATGTGTTCATTGGCGCAGCCGATGTCGAGAAATCCTCCGCATTTTACGATGTCGTCCTGGGCACGCTTGGTATCAATAACCTCGGCCCGTTTGGCAACGGCTGGGTACTCTATGGCCGCGAAAAGCCGGCATTTATCATTGCCCGTCCGGGCAACGGTGAAGCACCTTCCGCTAACGGGGTGACTGTCGGCTTCGCTGCTGCCACCCCGGAAGAGGTTGATGCTTTCCATGCTGCCGGCCTTGCCGCCGGTGGAGCTGATGAAGGTCAACCTGGCCCGCGTGGTCACCTTCCCGGGGCCTATGCTGCCTACCTGCGGGATCCGGCGGGTAACAAAATCACGGCGTATACGTTTATCTGACGTCCGGATTTAAAGATACTTCCCCTGGCTTCGGTCAGGGGAAATAACCATGAGATAACGGCTGATGGAACTCATTGAGCAGCATGCCAGCTCTGGCGGCTGGCAAAACGTGTACCGGCATTATTCACAATCCCTTAATTGTGAAATGAATTTCGGTGTGTATCTTCCTCCCAAAGCAGTAACAGAAAAACTGCCGGTACTATACTGGTTGTCGGGCCTGACCTGTACTGAGCAGAATTTCATCACCAAATCAGGTATGCAGCATTATGCAGCCCGGCATAACGTCATCGTTGTTGTCCCGGATACCAGTCCCCGGGGTAATAATGTCCCGGATGCCGACAGTTACGATCTTGGCCAGGGGGCCGGTTTTTATCTGAACGCGACGGAACAGCCGTGGAATGTTCATTACAGGATGTATGACTATATTCTCAGAGAGCTTCCGGATGTCGTCATGAATCATTTTCCTGCAACGGCAAGAAAATCTATATCCGGTCATTCTATGGGAGGGCTGGGTGCTCTGGTGCTGGCTCTGCGAAATCCTGGTGAATATGTGAGCGTATCAGCATTTTCCCCGATAGTATCGCCTTCTCAGGTGCCATGGGGGCAACAGGCATTTAGCGCTTACCTGGGTGAAAACAGAAAAACGTGGGAAGCCTACGATCCAGTCAGCCTCATTTTACAGGGTGAAAAATTACCAGAAATCTTCATTGATCAGGGGCTGAGTGACGCCTTTTATGAAGAGCAACTGCGCACCAAAATCCTTGAGAGAGTATGCAATGAGATGAACCTCAATGCGTCGTTCCGATATCATACTGGATACGACCACAGCTATTATTTCATTTCCAGCTTTATTGGTGAGCACATTGCTTACCATGCCAACAGGCTCAGGCTGTCAGCATGAGTTGATTTCCAGCCTCAGAAAATGTGCTTAATTTTCAGGCCTGAACAGGGCCTGAACCCTGCAGACCTGAGATGTACTGTAACTGAATCGCCACGGATAATCTAGACACTTCCGAGCCGTTGATGGACTGACCCCGCCCCGGTAGACGATCCTGCCCTATAGTTTGGACTGACCCCACGCCTGTAGACAAATCCTGTCCTCACGACGAGGCCTGTTCGAAGGCCTCCGGACTGACGTCGCCGAGGTGGCTGTGGCGCCGGGACCGGTTATAGAAGACTTCAATGTAATCGAAGATCCGCCCGGGCCAGATCCCTGGTTTTATATATGCGTTTTCTGATCCGTTCTTTTTTCAGCGAACTGAAGAACGATTCGGCCACCGCATTATCCCAGCAGTTGCCACGCCGGCTCATGCTCGGCGCCAGGTTATTGGCCCGGTAGAAGCGCTGCCAGTCGTCACTGCCGTACTGGCTGCCCTGATCGCTATGTACGATAACCTCGCTGTCTGGTTTTCGGCGCCAGACCGCCATCATCAGCGCGTCGAGCGCCAGTTCGCGTGAGAGAGTGGGTTTCATCGACCAGCCGACCACATTACGGGCGAAGAGATCGATAACCACCGCCAGATACAGCCAGCCCTGCCAGGTGCGGAGTAGAGTAAGAGGCAGGGCGTAGTCGGACTATTTCCCTGCCTCTCCTCCCCGAACCGGACGTGCACCTTTCAGCGCATCCGGCTCTCCATTTAAATGCTGGCGAACGCCATTGCCACTTCTGTAAAGCGCGATGTATACGTGTTTCTGGTCTCCGTCCTCAGATAGGGATTACCTTCGGGTAGCCGCCAGCGGAACAGCTTCTTGCCTTGCCCCACCAACCGGTACAGTATTTCGCCGCTGAGCTTGCCGTGATTGGTTTTACCAAATAAAACCCACGTTTTGCTCTGACCCGGTTTCGGTGATTTACACCACCACCTCATCAGGGAAGCGATACCTGTACGGTATTTGCGGGCCAGCCAGTGAGCCAGCTTCCAGAACACGACACGGTCGATATAACTGAAGACTTTGGCCTTAAAATCAACGAACTGATAGAACATGGCCCAGCCTTTCAGTTTTCGGTTGAGTTGTTCAGCCATATCGACTTTGCTTTCACTGTAGTTGCCTGATAACAGTGCTGTCAGCGATGCGGCGAAGTTTCTGGCTTTCTCCTGCGGGATCGTTGAGACCACTCGCATCTCGCCATAACGACTGCGTTTGCGAATGATCCTGTGCCCCAGAAAGATAAAGCCGTCATTAACATGGGTGATTTTAGTCTTATCCATGTTCAGCCTGAGTTTCAGACTGCCTTCGAGCACACCCCGACACTCCTCCCTGATGGCTTCCGCCTGTGCTTTGGTGCCTTTGACGATGAGGACAAAATCATCGGCATAGCGGCAGTACGCCACCGCGGGTTTCCACTGCCAGTTTTCTCTGACCGCCGTACTTCGGCCCCGTTGGATACTGTTATTCCAGTACCACCGATCTTTTCTGGCTTTCCCGCTCAGGTAGCGCTCATGCAGGTATTGATCGAACTCATTCAGCATGATGTTCGATAATAGCGGCGATATAACACCGCCCTGTGGTACACCTTCACTGGCCGCCCGAAAGAGACCGACATCGATATGTCCCGCCTTGATGGTTTTCCACAGCAGAGTCATGAAACGTGCGTCACTGATCCTGCGGCGTACAGCCTTCATCAGCAGTCGATGATGTACGGTGTCGAAGTAACTGGACAGGTCGCCTTCAATCACCCAGCGTCCCCGGGTTTCACCACAGTCTGTGAGCTGTAATTTCACCGTGCGGATCGCGTGGTGGACACTGCGCTCAGGCCGGAAGCCATATGAGAGCGTATGAAAATCACTCTCCCATATCGGCTCCATCGCCATCAGCATGGCCCGCTGAACAATACGATCCCGCAACGCGGGGATACCCAGTGGTCGCAGTTTGCCGTTGCTTTTAGGGATGTAAACCCGTCTGGCGGGCAAGGGCTGGTAGTGGCCTGAGAGTAATTCATCCCTGAGGATTTGCAGCTCAACAGCCAGTCTGGCCTGTAGCATTGTTTTGTTCACGCCATCAACGCCGGGGGTATGGGCCCCCTTTGATGAAAGCGTGATCCGCGCCGCTTCAGCCAGCCATTCTGGTTGTGTTATCAGACGCAGCAGCCGTTGAATCCGTAGGGACGGATCGGTGGCTGCCCATGTGGCAAGCTTGCGTTGCATTTCGCTGATTATCAAAGGTCTTCACCTCGTTAGGTCAGTTAATTCACGTCGCAAACACATTCAAACTGCTTCCCTTCGCCATGTAATGGGCTTTCCCCATCGCGGACTACTACGGAAGCTCCGCCAGCCAGCGCGTCATCGGAGCCATGCCCCCTTAACATCCGTCGCTGACCTTCCCCGGTTTACCTGCCTGGACTCAGGCATACTGAGGAGGCTGCCCGTCGCACTCTTTATCCTTGCTTGCCGCAAGTTGGCAGAAGTCAGCATCGCAAGCGTGATAGACGCTGCTGCCCCGGTGTTTCGCATACATGTCAAAACACCTTCGACCGGCAGTGCTTACGTATCACTGCCAGTTCCTCCTGCACGGCCTGTCAGATCACGTAGGCCGTGGTGACGTTTTCAACCCACAGAGGCGGATTAACGGGTTCATGTTCTTCAGCCTTTCAGTACTTAACCTTGAGGATCATCTCGGCTTAGTGATCTCGCCTCAATCCCCGTTGTCAGCGGGTTACATCACCCTGCGGGCATGCCGCAGGTCACTGCCGCTCAGGTTCTCCACCGTCACACCCGGTGGGATTGTTGGGTTTCTCATCGTGAGTTACCGGTTCAATATTCCAGACAGACTCGCGGTTCATTTAAGCATCCATGCCCGCCCTGAACTCCGGGCACACTATAAGTAATATCGGTGACCCAGACCTGGGTGGCCCGGACAACGGTGAACTGCCGCTGCACGAGATTAGGAGCAACGACTGAAGGCCTGCCAGCGATACGACGTGGCGCTTTATAGCCGCGCACAGCTTTAATCCGGTCCAGTTGCATGATCCGACCCACCCGGTTTCTACCACAGGTTTCCCCGATTTCGTTCAGATCGCCATGAACCCGCCGGTAACCGTATACGCCTCCGCTCAGGGAATATGAGTCGCGGATAAGCATCAGCAGGCGCTGGTTATCTTTATCACGCGCCGAGACAGGGTTATGCAGCCACGCATAGAACCCGGCCCGGGCGACATTCAGTACCCGACACATCGTCATCACACCCCATACAGTTCGGTGCTCATTGATAAAGCGGTACTTCAGTCGGGCTCCTTTGCAAAGTACCGCGCGGCCTTTTTCAGGATATCCCGTTCTTCTTCGGTGCGTTTTAGCTGCGCCCGGAGTTTCAGGATCTCGCTTTTAGCTTCCAGTAAATCCCGGGCATGCTGCTCGCTGTTATCAGGTTTGATAGCCCGTAGCCACTTGTAGAGGCGGTGTGCAGAGACGCCCAGACGCTCAGATACTTAGGCGACGGAATAACCGCGTTCCGTTATCTGACGGACGGCTTCTTCCTTAAATTCAGGTGTAAATCGTGGTGTGCCCATACGCTCCTCCTATACTCAAACTATAGGGCAGGATCGTCTACCGGGGCGGGGTCAGTCCAGGGAGCCGTTAACGACCTGATGGCGGTTGTTCTGGAAAGCTATCTTCGGGAGGAATTCCCCGATACGGGCAAACGAAATGAGTCGCAGAAGAGGTCAATCGACGACACCATTTCGATAGTCCGCTCCTATCTCCGTTAACTCTGCCAGGCAGATGTCTGATGGGGTCTAAAACTGTAATGAAAGGAAATGACATATGAAATCACGTGCATTATTCATCTGTATTTTTTAATTGGTACCCGAAACCGCCTGAGTGTCGCCATCAGCTGGGTCTGGAACCACAGCGTCGCGTACCGGGGAGCCCGCATTATCACGGGAGCCAAATCTCCGGTCCCGGGTACGCCGCCAGCCAGTTCTCATACAGAAGGCGGATCCGCAGGGTACCGCTGAAACTTCAGCGGTGTCCCACATGGTACCACCGGGCCCAGCTTCAGCAATCTGTTTCCAGTCACACAAACGCTTTTTTCGACGGGCTTTCTGATCGAGCGGTCCGGCACACCAGATACCGTCACAAGAGGTGGCCTTATTAAGAGCGGACACACCTAGCACAGGAAATTCTATGGCAAAGAAACTTTTCGGTTATCATCCCATCCTGACTGACGACAACAATTCAGTTGTGATTCGCGGTGCTCGCGAGAACAACCTTAAAGAGGTGGATGTTTCCATTCCGCGCAACGCATTGGTTGTTTTTTCGGGTGTGTCAGGCTCGGGTAAGTCTTCACTGGCCTTTGGCACCATTTATGCTGAGGCGCAACGGCGCTACTTTGAATCGGTTGCCCCCTACGCTCGTCGCCTCATTGATCAGGTCGGGGTTCCGGATGTGGATGCCATTGACGGACTGCCGCCAGCCGTTGCGCTTCAGCAACAACGCGGTGCCAGTAACGCGCGCTCCTCTGTCGGCAGCGTGACCACCTTATCCAGTCTGGTGCGAATGATGTACTCACGGGCGGGCGCTTATCCTGCCGGACAACCGATGCTGTATGCCGAGGATTTTTCTCCCAACACGCCGCAGGGGGCATGCCCTTCTTGCCATGGTCTGGGCCATATCTATGAGGTAACTGAAACACTGATGGTGCCCGATCCCTCACTTAGTATCCGTGAAAAGGCTATTGCTTCCTGGCCCCCGGCCTGGCACGGACAGAATCTGCGGGATATTCTGGTGACGCTGGGGTATGACATCGACACTCCCTGGAAAAATCTGCCAGCGGAAGACCGTCAGTGGATCCTTTTTACCGAAGACACCCCCACTGTACCGGTTTTCCCGGGACTGAGTCCGGAAGATACGCGCGAAGCCGTCAGGAAAAAAATGACGCCGGGTTATATGGGGACCTTCACCGGGGCACGTCGTTATGTGCTACATACCTTCGCCAGCACGCAAAGCGCGTTGATGAGAAAACGAGTCTCCCGTTTTATGGAAGGCAAGCTGTGTCCGGTCTGTCACGGGAAAAGACTGAAGTCAGAATCATTGTCCGTCACCTTTGCCGGTGTGGACATTGGTGAATTTATGCAGATGCCCTTAGACCAGCTGGCGGAATTGCTCCTTCCAATCTCCCGGGGGGATTTCAGTGCCCACCACGCCGGCGCAGATGCCGACAGGGATATCACCCGTCGGGATCTGACAGAGCGTGCTGCATCCGGAAAAGCGGTCCATTCCGATAACGCCGATGTCTGCCGGACATCGGCGTTATCGGAAGAGAAACGACTGGCGGCACAACGGCTGACCGGTGGTGTCATGGCCCGGTTGTATCAGTTGCAGAAGCTGGGGCTGGGTTATCTTACGCTGGACAGAGCAACCCCAACTCTATCTGCAGGAGAGCTTCAGCGACTGCGTCTTGCCACGCAACTCAGTTCGATGCTGTTTGGTGTGGTCTATGTTCTTGATGAACCGTCTGCGGGTCTGCACCCCTCAGACAGTAAAGCGCTTTACGATGCGCTTGAGAACCTTCGTGATGCCGGCAACTCGGTGTTTGTCGTTGAACATGATCTTAACCTGATGCGACGGGCGCAATGGCTTGTTGATGTGGGACCGTCGGCTGGTGAACAGGGAGGACATGTTCTCTACAGTGGTATTCCTGAAGATCTGAAAGCCGTCACCCAATCTCGTACCGCGCGTTATTTATTTGATGAAGTCCGGCCACCACAATCTTTTGCCCGTATCCCATCCGGGTGGCTGAAACTGCAGGGGATCCATCGCCACAATCTTAAGTGGATCGATGTTGATATTCCTCTGGGTGTGCTGACAGCCGTGACGGGAGTCTCTGGCTCCGGTAAATCCAGTCTGATTGCCCAGGCCTTACCGGAACTGGTGCTTTCTTCACTTGGCGGTGAGCCAGAAGACGTGCTTTCCGAAGCCAGCGACGCTGAGGGGCCATCCGTAACGGAGAAAACGTACGGTACCCTGACCGGTGATACCGGACTGGTAAAGCGTCTGGTTCAGGTTGACCAGAAACCGATAGGCAGGACCCCCCGTTCAAACCTGGCGACATATACCGGGTTGTTTGATCCTGTTCGTAAGCTCTTTGCCGGAACGACTGACGCCAAACTCCATCATTACGATGCGGGTCAATTCTCTTTCAATGTGGCAAAAGGCCGCTGTGCAACCTGTGAAGGTGAAGGATTCGTCAGCGTGGAGCTGTTGTTTATGCCGAGCGTGTATGCACCGTGCCCGACCTGCCATGGCGCGCGGTATAACCGGGATACTCTCAGGATCTGCTGGCAGGACAAAAATATCGCGGAGGTCCTGCATATGACGGTGGATGAAGCCAGTCAGTTCTTTGCGACTGAAGAACCAGTGGCTCGTCCCCTCCGTCTGCTGAGTGAAATTGGTCTGGGCTACCTGCGTCTGGGACAACCAGCAACCGAGTTATCCGGAGGGGAGGCGCAAAGGATCAAGCTGGCAACCGAACTACAACGTAGCCAACGTGGCCACACGTTGTATATCCTAGATGAACCGACAACCGGCCTGCATGCTTCAGACGCCGACCGCCTCCTTGTGCAGCTGCAGCGGCTTGTTGATGCAGAAAATACGGTGATAATGATTGAACACGATATGCGGGCGGTTACTCAGGCAGACCAGGTTATCGACATCGGTCCTGGAGCGGGACATGAGGGAGGACGCCTGGTTGCCGCAGGAACTCCCGAACAGGTATCGCAGGTCAAAGAAAGCCGTACCGCACAGTATATTGCCAGGGAACTCTCACGGAACGGTTAAAAAGGGCTGTGTCGTCATTGCGTCAATGGCGGCACATTCCCGGCGTGTTCTGTATCAGTAATCTCCCGCAGGTATAATTTCAGCGCATCCCACTGGTTCAGCGCGTACGCGAACGCCTTCGACAGCTCCGAGTGCCGTGACAGCGTTTTCTGCTTTTCACGCAGCCAGCCCTCCAGCGCGGTCAGCAGCGGTACCGCTTTTTCCTGCCGAATGGCCAGCCGTTCCGCCGCGCTTTTGCCCCGGATGCCCGCCTCGATGCCATACAGCTCGCCGATACGGCACAGCGCTTCGGTCGTGGTGTCAGAGGGCGTCCGCACGTGCACGTCCGCCTGCAACACCCCGCTGAACCCCGCAAGATGCGACTGCGGATGTGTAACGCTGGCGTGATAGAAATTTTAAGTCAGTCATCAGGTGTCCACCTAATTAGGGGTCAGTTTGGATATCGAAAATTATTGTACGTCAAGGTTATTTTTTGACCTCTCTACTTTAGCGGGCCTCAGCCGACGAAACTTATCGGAAGCCGGTACCGGCCAGTCTGACTGAAGATGGAAGCAAAATTAATGCTGTGGGCTACCATACCTTCTTTAACAGGTGATTTGTGAACTGCAACTTCTCGGAACGGGAGTTTGCGCAAGGACCGGAAGTCCGCTTTTCGCTCATAGCGGACCGTTCCTGCGCACATGTCTGCTATGTGGTAGAGGCAGACAATACTTACAGCACAGGGCGTTAATAAATACGGAACAGATCAACCGCAGATGCCTCCTCCTGAATGTATTAATTTTGCTATCTCGTCGGCAAAATCAGGGAACAAGTCTGGATATGGAAGCGCCTGGCAGCTGAAAGTATGAATAATAACGCCCTGACAGGATATTTTATTGCACCCTGTCAAAAGTCATACATTCTTTCCCGGTTTTTGCTTTCTCATACCGGATAACTCTATTTAAGGCTTAAGGATAACCTTCGTCCATCCTTCATCCCGCTCATCGAAGTGCTTATATCCGGCAGGAGCCTCTTCAAGCGAAAGACGATGAGAAATTATTTTGCCCGGACTGGCTTTATCGTGATGGATGAGGCGAGACAGCTGACGGTTATAGGCCTTAACGTTCGCCTGGCCGGTACGGATTGCCTGTCCTTTAAACCAGAAACTCCCAAAATCAAATGGCATCTTACCCTCTCTGGCAAGCTCCGATTCAGCCCCCGGATCCTGAGGAATAAAGACGCCAACCACACCAATTCCCCCGGTTGCTTTCGTCGACGCAACAAGACTGTTCATGGTAACAGAGTTATCTTCATGGCCATGTTTGTTACAGCACTGATAGCCAACACATTCGCAGCCACAATCCGTACCGCGTCCATCCGTCAGGTCGAGAATTTTTTGTACAGCTTCATCGCCAGTAGCATTGATGCCCGTCGCCCCCATTTTTTCAGCCAGAGCCAACCGGTCTGTGTGCGTATCAACCACAAACACCTGTGAAGCACCTTTAATGATCGCCGAATGAGCTGCCATCAAACCGACCGGCCCCGCGCCATAAATGGCCACGCTTTCACCAGGCTTCAATCCGGCAAGTTCTGTTGCATGCCAGCCGGTAGGAAAAATGTCAGAGAGCATCACATAATCATCTTCTTTTTCTGCCGCATCAGGGGGAAGAACAAGGCAGTTAAAGTCGGCAAATGGCACCCGAAGAAGTTCCGCCTGACCTCCCTCCCAGGGACCCATTTCAGCAAAACCATAAGCTGCGCCTGCCGTACCCGGATTGGTAGTGAGACAAAAGCCGGTCAGACCTTTTTCACAGTTTTCGCAAAAACCACATCCCACGTTAAACGGCAGACAAACATAGTCGCCCACCTTAATACGTTCAACGCCTGAGCCAATTTCGACCACTTCACCCAGGTTTTCGTGACCCAGAATCCGTCCCTGTTCAAAGCTGGTCCGGCCCTCATACATGTGCAAGTCCGACCCACAAATGTTGGTGGTGGTGATGCGGACGAGTACATCCGTGGGGCGGACAATTTTCGCATCCGGTACGTCTTTTACTTTTACATCATAAGGACCGTTGTAAATTACTGCTTTCATGATCTTCTCCTTCTTGCGTGCGGAAAGGAAATGCTGCCCCGCGGATTGGGGTATCAATCGAGTTTAGCTGCCATAACAGATCTCGCGATCGGCGAAAGGACGATTAGGATGTTTCTTAACTAAGTGCATTGAAGTCTGTAAGACAGGTACTTACCGATGAAGGCTGCCTGGAAAACGTAAAAACATCACACGTTAATCCGGTTTTTTTAAGCAGGCAAGGGATTACGGACAGCTTTGAGCGAGAAGCGGATAAAGTAAATCTATCTCATTTCTGCATTGTGCCAGAAGTAGACATAGGTGAATTAGGTAACCCTAGAGATGCACTTTGAATCAATGATATGAAATGCTGAAAAGGTAATTAACTAATTCAAAATTTGAATAATCAGTTATCTCTTCCATGCTTAATACGTAACCTTAGCTAAGGAGAAATTATGTTAGACGAATACAAAAAATGCATCGAAGCCTGTTATCTATGTGCAACGGCATGTGATAACTGTGCTGACCTGCTCCCCGTTGATTAGTACACCCCGATGTTAGTAATGTCTTCATAAGCCACATGAGGACATCCCCATGAAGAAGCGTTTTTCCGACGAACAGATCATCAGTATTCTCCGCGAAGCCGAAGCTGGGGTACCCGCCCGTGAACTCTGCCGCAAGCATGCCATTTCCGATGCCACGTTTTACACCTGGCGTAAGAAGTATGGCGGTATGGAGGTGCCTGAAGTTAAGCGCCTGAAGTCGCTTGAGGAAGAGAACGCCAGACTCAAGAAGCTGCTTGCCGAAGCCATGCTGGATAAAGAGGCGCTTCAGGTGGCTCTTGGGCGAAAGTACTGACGACAGACCAGAAGCGGGAAGCCGTGATGTTGATGTGTGATGCGACCGGTCTGTCGCAACGTCGTGCCTGCAGGCTTACAGGTTTATCCCTGTCGACCTGCCGCTATGAGGCTCACCGTCCGGCTGCTGATGCGCATTTATCAGGGCGCATCACTGAGCTGGCACTGGAGCGCAGGCGTTTTGGCTACCGTCGTATTTGGCAGTTGCTGCGCCGTGAAGGGCTTCATGTTAATCATAAGCGCGTGTACCGGCTTTATCACCTCAGTGGCCTGGGCGTAAAACGCAGAAGACGTCGTAAAGGGCTGGCAACAGAACGTCTGCCGCTGCTCCGTCCGGCGGCGCCCAATCTGACCTGGTCGATGGATTTCGTCATGGACGCACTTTCCACCGGTCGCAGGATCAAGTGTCTTACCTGCGTCGATGATTTCACAAAGGAATGCCTGACGGTCACTGTTGCCTTTGGGATTTCAGGCGTTCAGGTCACGCGTATTCTGGACAGCATTGCACTGTTTCGAGGCTATCCGGCGACGATAAGAACTGACCAGGGGCCGGAGTTCACTTGCCGTGCACTGGATCAATGGGCCTTTGAGCATGGTGTTGAGTTGCGCTTAATCCAGCCGGGCAAGCCAACGCAGAACGGATTTATTGAGAGCTTTAACGGACGATTTCGCGATGAATGTTTGAATGAGCACTGGTTCAGCGATATCGTTCATGCCAGGAAAATTATTAATGACTGGCGGCAGGATTATAACGAATGCCGCCCGCACTCCACGCTGAATTATCAGACACCGTCTGAATTTGCAGCGGGCTGGAGAAAGGGTCATTCTGAGAATGAAGATTCCGACGTTACTAACTGAGTGTTGTATCTAATCGTGGGGGCAGGTCAGTGCGGCTTCGTGTCTCGACGAAGAGAATCTGGAGATGATGCGCGAGTGCATAAAACTGGATATGCAGTGTGCAAATATCTGCCGTCTTGCAGCTCAATTCATGACACTAAATAGCGGGTCTGCCCAGGATCTTTGCCGTCTTTGCGCTGATGTTTGTCAGAAGTGCGGTGACGAGTGTGGAAAGCATGAACATGACCATTGTCAGGATTGCTCAAGCGCTTGTCATCACTGCGCCGAACAATGCAGAAAGATGGCCGCCTGAGAAAAACTCAAATTACCAAACCCGCTTCGGCGGGGTTTTATATTCCCGGTAATAAGTCGTAGAAGGATGAGATAGATGAGTTTAAGAGTACGGGCGGGAAATAGATCTACTCGAAAGTACTAGCCTCAATGACAAATTCTGGCACAGATTATTTGATTGGCTCAATGTCCGTTTTCGCTGACAGCGGACTGCACCCCGCCGGGGTGACCGCTTCGTGCCAGAATTGGACGTTTCCAAAATCTGCATGCACTAATCGGTGGAGAGCAGATCTCACTGCATAGCCATGCAGACGCGCAGAAATCATCAGGGGCGTTTGAAAGGTGCCGGAAACAGGCGGGAGGCCGCAGAAACGTGCTGAGGGCGCCTGCGGCGGTGCGCCCAAGGGTTGTTATGTTTAATATGGCAGAACTTTCCTGTCGCTATCATTTTGACGCCCGCTATTCGCTCATAGATATGCCTGTCGCGTTTGCGGCTTTACTTGTTATACCCAACCTGCCTGATTTTTATCGCCAGCATCCCGGAATTGAAATTATCCTGAGCAGCTCAGACCGCCGACGGAATATGCTGCATGATGGCCTGGACTGCATACTGAGGGTGGGGGAGCTGGACGATGGCGACTATATCGCAAAGGAGGTGGGAACCGTTAAAATGACGACCTGCGCCAGTCCTGCGTATCTTGATCAACACGGCACCCCGGAAACAATGGACGAGTTGCAGCAGCATCAGGCCGTCAACTGGATTAACAGCAGCAACAGACAAGTTATGCCCTGGACATTCGGGACGTCAGAGGGCTCCACCGAAATTGAACTTCCAGGCAGGCTTGTCGTGGATAACTCAGAAGCCTACATTGCAGCAGGCCTGGCGGGGCTGGGAATACTACAGGGCATGAATATTTTTTTGCAGCCTTATCTCGATCGCGGGCTGTTGGTAGAGGTTCTGCCAGATAATACGTCCCCGAATCGCAAACTGTAACTTCTGTATCCGCACCGCCATCTCTCCCGAAAAGTACGGGCGTTTACCGACTGGCTGGAAAGTTTATTGTAAACGCCTGGGGGCCTGCAGCCTGCTGGTACGTGCGCTGCCTTTTATCGGCCCGCCAGCTTCTGTATGGCTTCACGGACAGGAGCATCGCCAGACGTCAGCTCAATGATGACGCGGCTGACGGCAGGTTGCTCAATGAGTTCAGCCAGCGTAGCCGCCACGTCATCACGGGGCACGTTACCATACGGGATGGCCAGGCCGGCACGTACATAACCCGTACCAGTCTTATCCTGCAGCGCGCCGGGGCGCAGGATCACCCAGTCAAGCTCGCTTTGTGCTAGTTCCACATCGGCCATTTTTTTAACACGCATATAATTTTCGAATGATTCAGAAGTGGTTTCTCCCCGTGCGGACTCCGGGAATGCAGAAACGAGCAGAAAGCGAGACACACCGGCACTGAGGGCGGCAGCTACCGACTTTTTCAGCCCTTCGCCGTCGACCGCATTGGTCATCTCCTGTCCCCCCTTACCGCCGGCACCGGCAGTAAACACCACTGTATCACTACCTGCAAAGTGCATCGCCAGCGCAGCTGCATCCAGCTCTGTCAGGCTCCCACTGACGGGCTCAGCACCCAGCTCGCCTAGCAATGCCTGCTGCTCTGGCTTACGGTAGAGGGCACGAACAGCATGCCCCCTACCTGAAAGGATCCTGCACAGACGCTGGCCGATTTTGCCTGCACCACCGATAATGAAAACATGAACCACAGTTGTCTCCTTCTGGGGTTATGATGTGTCCGAAATTATAACCTGACATCAGGTCAGTTCCTTTGAGCCTGACCGATTGCACTGCATGCTGCTGCCAGCACCAGACAGCTGGTCAGATACTCAGTTGTTCTTATAGCTGAGAACAACAGCCGTACCGATTTAGCTCTCCCGTCACGATGAGAACTCCTGAACCGGTTACACGCAATGCCGGCCAATATCTTCCGTTATATTCGAAAGATCCACGCAAGTTACTGAAGTGCGAGGGACGCAATGTGTACCTTGAACGAACTGAAGTCAGCGGAACCCTGAAGGTTCGATTCCATAGCGTTCAGAAAACTGCTTGCTGAAGCTCGATAGTGAATTGTAACCCACCCGCCCCGCGACCGTTTTTACCGGCAGCGTCGATGTCATCAGCAGGCGGAGAGCCTCCGCGATACGTGCATCGGCGATAACTGAGCGTAAGCTGGTTGACTCACTGGCCAGGTGGCGCCGAAGCGTGGGGCCACTGAGTCCCGTCAGATCTTCAATTTCAGCAGCACTCCAGGGATGAGCCGGTTTGTCCGCTACCATCTGACGGATTTTCATGGCCAGACTTGGCTGCCGGGCTCGCAGCAAAGCATGGTATCCCATGCCATAAAGCCAGAGCACCACTTCAACCATGGCGTGCAGGGAAAGCGGACGCTTCCCTTCCCGCATTGCGGCTGTCCAGCGGTTAAGGGGTGAAAGAAGAGCTGATACGGAAATGGCTGCGATGCTGCCGGTGTCCTGTGGTGGTGGTGCGGCAAGTAACAGCCTGGCTGCTTCAAGCTGTTCCTCCGCGAGCACCACGCTCAGGGCAACAAACTCACCACTTTGTTCTGAAGGGGCATATTCTATATCGATGCTACGGGCATTCGGGACGACCATAATCTCGCCCGGGATCACCCGGTGCCATTTCTCATTTTCACGATACCGGAATTCTCCTTCCAGCGGGAAGGAAAGGGTCGCACCTTCCACCTCGAACTTCTTTACCTGATGCGTCTGTTCTGCGCGAAGGCAATCGCAGGGAAGTGGAAAACGGGAGCGTGCCAGGGTAAGAAGCTCAGCGAGGAGATCATCAACGGGAGAATCGGAAAAGCTGACTGTTTGCATATTCATCCGGAATTTGACTTTGACCGCTATTATACGTCGCCATATACAAAAGCATACAGCGACGCGTGCGGTTGTCTATTCCCGGATGACAAAAATCAGGCCGATTATAGTTATTGCCATACCCACAAGCATGGGCAATGTAATGGCCTCTCCAAACAGCAACCACGCTTCAGCTGCCGTGAGAATGGGAACCAGGTAAAAGTAAGTAGCGACTTTGGTTGCTTCACCGCTTCGTATCATAAAAATCAGCAACATAATCGCCAGAACCGATACGCCAATAACCAGCCAGCCCAGACCCAGCGCAAATGATAAGCTCCACTGCGTCGGAGCAGATTCGAACATCAGGCTAATTGCACCCATCGATATTGTCAAAGTGACGTACTGTAAAAACGTGTTCGCAAAGATATGTCCATCTCCCTGAGCACGGCGCTGATAAAGCGCTCCGATCGTTACGCCAAATAACCCCAGCATGACCGACCCAAAAGCCACAGGATCCAGTGCAAAACTATGCTGGCCTGGCGAGAGCACCAGGAAAACGCCCGCAAAGCCAATCGCAATACCCAGCCATTTCCGGGGATGCAGGGACTGACGGTGCATGAGTGAAACCAGTATTGCAGTCAGTACCGGCTGCAGGCCGGTGATGAGCGCCACAATGCCTGACGGCATGCCACGATGGATGGCATAAAAGCATCCGCCCAGAAAGAAGCTCTGCAGGAAAAGTCCGACAATCAGGTTGCGAACCATTCCTCTGCCGGACGGAAAACGGGCCCTGAACCCCAGTGTAAGCAGCAGAAGGACCAGACAGGAAAATGCGCCACGCAGGAATAAAAGATGAAACGGCGCGCTGTACTGCACGGTAAATTTGGCTGCGACAAACCCTGACTCCAGAGGAATACAAAAAGCCAGGGCGCAAGAGTAATGAGCCATTTTTTTGTGAGGCAGTGATATTCATAGTATTGCAGGTGGGTTCTTGTCGGGCGATATGAAAGGGGATCTTCCCGGTCACTATTGTGTGCACCGGGAAGGAAGGTGATCAGACTGCGGGTGACCACAGGTCGTAATTCAGTGCGAAGCTGTTACCTTCACGGATAACCTTACCGGTAGTAGGCAGGTTGAAGTGCATACCACTGACAGCCAGGTTATCGCTCGCTGCGCGGTCAAGCACTTTGCTACGGATGGCCGCCGCCGCCGCAGGATCGCTGTCGAACGCGATAGTAACGTCAGGCTGAGCAACCTGAATGTGCGGGAAGTGAACAATATCACCCCAGATGAGCAGCGACTCTTTTTCATCACCCAGCAGATAACCGGTATGTCCTGGTGTATGGCCGAACAGCGGTACAGTCTGAATACCTGGTAAAATCGCTTCCTCGCGGAATGGCACCAGTTTGTCGTCATAAGCGCTGAAGGCGTTCCTTGCTACTTCAAAGAACGGCTTGAATGCGTCAGGCGCGCCAGCGGAAATGGTTTCATCACGCCAGAAAGCGAGTTCTTTCTCATGCACAAACAACTGCTGAACATTGCGGAAAACGGGAGTCTGCAGGGGGCCTGCAAGCCCGCCGATATGGTCAGGATGCGCGTGAGTCAGGAGAAGGGTATCAATCTGAAGCGGGTCAATGCCTGCCGCGGCCAGGGCTACCTGAAGCCGACCGCCCCAGCCATTGATACCTCCGGCACCACTGTCAATCAGGATGGTTCGCTCAGGCGTCTGGATAACGTAGACGTTGATATTAATACGGGGTACTGCTGGCACACCGCGCTTCTGCAGTAAATCCTCGGCACGTGAGCCGTCAATACCAGACAGCAGCTCAAAAGATACGTCCAGATAGCCATCACTCAGCATGGTCACAGTCATGTCACCTACTTTTTTGCGATTGATAGCCGGGGCCTGCCAGTTCAGTTGTGAAGTCATATTGGTCTCCGTTACGATTAGAGGTCATCAGGTTTTACTTTAGCAATAGTAACGAAATTTCTGGTTCGAACTGCTCATCCTGCTACGTAAACCGCTCATTCTTAAAATCCGGAGCACAGCAGGTTATATTGCTTTTGCCTTTCTCATGTAAGGTGTCGGTATTATCTTTACCGGAGCCTGTAATGGACATTATTGGAATTATCATGTCGGCGGGAAAAGCCTCTGACCAGTCCTCAAGCACCCGACAATAGTGTCCCGCCTCAATCCCCGCCAGGGCAGAAGACTCCGGCAGGTAGGCCAGGCCGTAGCCATCTTTTACTGCCTGAAGCATTGGATAAATGCTTGAAAAAGTAAGCTGCCCGTCCACTTTTTTCACAATCTCCCCCTGCCTGACAAATTCCCAGCCATACAGCGGGCCTGTGGGTGACAGACGTATATTGATGCAGTCATGTTTTTCCAGCTGAGAGGGATGTAGCGGCAGACCTCTTTCTGCAAGATAGGTGGACGATCCAATGACGACAAACCGTATGTCCGGTGCGATTCGGACGGCCACCATATCCTTTAATATGTCATCACCAATTCGGACTCCGGCATCAAAATTGCCCTCAACAATGTCGACAAAACCGTTCTGCTGCGACATTTCCACCTTGATATCCGAATATTTTTTTAGTAACGGTGACAATCGTGGCCAGAGACATTCATGAATCATGTGATCTGATACCGTAAGTCTGACCAGCCCAGCCGGTGTATGGCGCAGTCTCTGAAGAGCTGTCACGCCCGCTTCAATGCGCGCAAGACCGGGTTCAAGCGTCAGTAATAATTGTTTACCGGCTTCGGTGACAGCCACCCGCCTGGTTGTACGCATAAGTAACGGCATGCCAACGCGCTCCTCGAGACGACGTATCGTGTGTGAAAGCGTGGATGCCGAGATCCCGAGGCGGACAGCAGCCCGTGAAAAACTGCACTCCTGTGCTACTGCCATGAATGCAACATAGTCATTAAAATCGTGACGCATACCGTTCCCGTTCAGGATCTCCGATAACATTATCAGAACCATTTAGGTTCATGATGCCGATTCTGTGAGCCATCAGGCAACCCCCCCGTTCCGCTCATCCGATCATAATTTTTATAAATCTAGATATTGGTAAATCTCAATATGTGGAATAAAGTGTCGTGGTTCTGCGGCTACATCGGCCGAACGACGACATGCCAGGTCGTAAATGCTGAGACATGGCGTTTCAGTGATATTGAAAATTCGCTATATCAGGATATGTAATGAAGACGAAAAACCTGTTCTCTCCCACCAGACTAGGTCCCTACACCCTGAAGAATCGTGTTGTACTTCCGCCTTTAACCCGCTCACGGAGCTCACAACCGGGTGATATTCCGAACGAACTGATGGCTGAATATTACGCACAGCGCAGCAGTGCCGGGTTTATGGTGACCGAAGGAACACAAATCGAACCTCGTGGGCAGGGTTATGCGTGGACCCCGGGGATCTACAGCTCACGGCAAGTGGAAGGCTGGAAGAAAGTGACGCGGGCAGTGCATGAAAAAGAAGGCATCATTTTTGCCCAGCTCTGGCATGTCGGAAGAGTATCCCATAACTCCCTGCAGCCATGTAACGCCTCGCCTGTCGCTCCGTCGGCGATACCGGCAGGGGAAAACGTTAAGGTATTCATCGAAACCGGGCCGGGAGAGGGTGCGCTGGCTACCGCTTCCTGCCCCCGCGCACTGGAAAAAGAGGAAATTAGTGAGATTGTCAGGATGTACGCCGGGGCAGCTCAGAACGCCCTTGATGCCGGTTTTGACGGTGTGGAAATTCACTGTGCAAATGGATACCTGGTTAACCAGTTCATGTCATCCCATAGCAACAAAAGAGAGGATGAATATGGTGGCTCATTACATAACCGGCTGCGGTTTCTGCGCGAAGTGACGCAGGCTGTCGCTGATGTGGTCGGTAAAGACCGTGTGGGAGTCCGTTTTGCTCCGCTCTTTCAGACCACGGATGAAGTAAGGGTCTATCTTGGCCTGGTGGAAGATGATCCCCATGAAACCTATACCGAAGCCGTTAAAATTCTTGAAGAAATCGGAATAGCCTATATTTCTCTTGCTGAAGCCGACTGGGATGATGCTCCCGAATTGCCTGAAGCATTCAGAGCTGAAGTCCGTAAGTTATTCAGCGGTGTAATTATGTATGCCGGGCGATATACGCAAGAAAAAGCCGAACGGATTATCGGTGCTGGCTGGGGAGACATTATCGGATTTGGCCGCCCGTTCATAGCTAATCCGGATTTACCGCAGCGCCTTTATCATGAATGGCCACTGAATCCGGTCGATCCAACAACCATGTATGGTGGAACGGCAAAAGGCTACACAGATTATCCCGCCTTTGGCTAACCATTCTTATGAGCATCAGCTTTTCAAAAGCTGATGCTTAACGTAGAGAAGTATCGTAACATTGCAATTCCTCAATGCGACAAGTGACAGAGTTTATGCCTGATATTGATTTGAATGACGTGATTAAGGCGCTGGGAAACCCTGTTAGAAGAAAAATTCTGCATATGCTCAAGGAACCGAAAATACACTTCCATCAGCCTTATGCTGATGCGGACGAGTTCGGTGTGTGTGTCAGTATCATTCAGGAAAAGGTCGGGCTCTCACAGTCTACCGTTTCTCTTTACCTCTCAGCTCTTCAACGGGCACAACTTGTTACTTCTCAGCGCATCGGTCCCTGGACGTACTACAAACGTGACAATGATAAAATAAGGGTTGTTCTTGAGTTGCTGAAAAATACAATCTGATACAGGACTGAGCACATTCAGTGTAACAGTACCGGGGGTTCGTACTTGCGATCCCGGCAGGCATTCCATGAAAGCGCACTAATTCCTCAATATCAGGCTGCAGACCGGTCATAAGAGGCTAATAGTTTTGCAAAATATCCACCAGTTTGGGTCAAATCACTCTGTCGGTTGGTGTGCATACTCGGTGCAAGGACCTGCAGATATTTAAGATGGCGGATAGCTTGTTACAGTGCCGCTGATGACATTCCGACCCTGTTGCCGTCCGGGTAAGATAATACCTCTGACAGCGGTCATAAAAGCCCAACATAATTGTCTTTCGAGCCATATATTAATCGCTCATCGCGCTCTCTTTTTCGAAGAGGTGTCACTTAATCATGATCGGTCAGTACAAAAAGACAGTGCTTTTCCAAATTCCGGACGGTTGTATGCGAAAACGGTGAAGCTCAACAAATGGTGTCATCGCTGTGCAATGCTCTGCGGGCTCATTCTTTCAGTTAACTGTTTGGTTACAGCTTCAATGAAGTATTTCAGTTAATTCACAGCGAGGGTTTGAGGAAACCACGCTGTGATTACCCAACGCTCATCCGGAGCATCCGGATTGAACTGTCGCTGGAGCTTGTTGGGCGACACGATACTGGCCTCGCCTTTACATGCCCTCGGGCTCCGGTATCCGACCTGAGCCTTTATCCCGACACGTTTCATCAGTCGCCAGACTCTGTTCACTCCGCACTGTTGCCCGCTGTCCCGCAGATCCAGATGGATTTTGCGATAACCATAGACGCATCCCGATTCCAGCCAGAACTGTTTAATCTGTCCTGTCAGTCTCAGGTCTGCCTGATGGCGTTGTGAATGCGGCTGCTGAAGCCAGGCGTAAAAACCACTGGGATGTTCATCCAGCACCCGACAGAGCAGGCGAACAGGCCAGCAATAGGTGTTGTCACGAATAAAGGCGTACCTCAGTCGGACAGCTTTGCGAAGTACGCCGCGGCTTTTTTTAATATGTCCCGTTCGTCGGTAACCCGCTTCAGCTCTTTCTGAAGACGGCGGATCTCGGCCTGAGCATCTGACTGTTCTTTATTAGTGGAAGAATCCGGACCGTAGTTCTTTATCCAGGCGTAAAGGCTGTGGGTGGTGATATCGAGACGCGTTGCAACGCTGGCAACAGAATAACCGCGATCAACAACCTGTTTGACTGCTTCAATTTTAAACTCTTCAGGATAACGCTTACCGCTCATGGGCACCTCTCTTTAAGTCATCTTAAATGACTCTGAGGTGTCTGTTAAACCTGTGGCGATTCACCTCGCGTCCTTCCGTTCAGTATAGCCTCAGTCCCTGACACCACCCGAGAACGGAATGACGTCCCCTTTCTCCCTCCCGGTGTTGCGTTCAAGCTCCCTGACATACTGCTGTAAAAGTATAAGGTTATGTAACAGCTCTACATTTTCAGCCATCATCTTTTTGATTTCTTCCCTCAGCTCATTTCTCTGACGGCGATACTTTTCTTTCAGCTTGATCTGCTGCTCAATGCCCTGCTCATCAACCGGCGCGGTGCCCTGGCACGTTTTTTTCAGACTGCGGATAGCCTCCCTGACCTGCCTGTACTCAGGACAGTTATAATTCAGGGTGCCGTTTGCCAGCCCCGCTCGTTTTTCCACAGCATACTGGCTGATACGCTCCCCTGATAACATCAGTTCCCTCAGGGCCTGCTCTGCTCTTGCCTGTGTTTTTTTAACCCCCGACTGTTCGTTCGTCATGCTCTATTCATCCTTTTCAAAAAAACGGACAGCATCTGCATAAAAATCTCTCTCAAGCATCAGAAAATCCCTGTCAGCCTGAGGAGCATTATTTCGCACGGCAATCTCCAGAAGGTTGTCATAATGAGCCATCCTGCGTTTCCACACGGGAACAGAATCAGCTCCGGCCAGCATGTTCTCACATCCCGGATTGCAGGACGCTGACTGAACAACCGCCTTAAACTCGCAGTCATGGCCATTCATGCAATAAAAACCGTTTCCAAGAGATACCAGTTTTTGCCCGCCTCGTTTAGCCATGCTCATCGCTTTTTTCAGTGTAGGAAACGTCATCTGATGTAAGTGCCCACCTCTCTGGGACATCAGTAACTTCCCGCCTTCGCCATAAAGCAGGCCTTCATGCTGATAAGAAACAGCCCTGGAAGCTGAGAGTTCGGTATCAACCCTCTCAATCTCGGCAGCGAATGCCTGAGGGATCGCCCGGCTAAAATGCGAAGCGTTGAGTGCACCGGACATATACCACTCCGTCATGCCTCTGATTAAGTGCTTAAACTGCCGGATAAGATCATTAGTAGAAATCAGATCAAGACGCCTGAGGTGTACAGCAAGTGAACGGCGAAACTGATGGGTTCGCAATGGCCAGAAAGCCCCCTCCCGAATCTCCATCGCAACGCGTTCATCATCACGTATGTTTGGATTTAAAAGCCTGAACTCATCAATATGGTCACGTCGGATGAACAGATGGTGTCTTTTCACAAATTTCTTTGCCCACTCAGTCTGGCGCTGCGTCCCCATAAAAGAGAGTTTTTGCTCCGAGAACCACGACCTGATATTTAAAGACAATGGAACATTGTCCAGCGTCTTCCCGTCCAGGCCTGTCATGATTTGATTAATTCTGCGTAAATGCTGAAAAGGCTTTTCCACATAGCGACAAACAACCCAGTCTTCGTGACTTCCACCTTCCGGGGCGAACTTATGCAACACCGAACGAAGTCCCAGGATATCACCATCATAAATCAGTGAACCGTGCATCACGCCAAGCACTTCGCTGTGTCTCATCCCCGACATGGCCTGTATCACATTCATGACTTTTAACGTCAGCTCAAAATGCCAGGTGTTCAGCTTTATGTGATCAACGCCAATAAAATCAGATCTCCAGCGCTTATTTTTATGTACCGAGAACCAGCCCTGCATCCCGGGGCCAAGTGTCGCGAAAAGCGCCCGAATTTCCCCGGCAACAATATTGTAGTAATACGCGGCCCGGTAATCCGGTATGCTTTTTGCTGTCCCTCTTTTACGGGCTTCCAGCATCGACGTATAGTAAGGCGAATCATAAAAACCGTTTATGATAGCGCACAGCCGGGAAAACCCGTCAAAATCGAAATCACTGATTTCAGCATCCAGTTCAGTAATCAGCCCTTCCCAGACAGACATCATAAGACTGAAAGGCATACAATATGTCTGGTTTGAATCATCCACACTGTTGTAACTGTCGAAGCTAATATCAGGAAAGTAACCGTATTTTCGAAGACGGGTATGACCTGTCAGCGAGATATCCGCCAGGTCCATAAAGTAATTACGTAATGTTCTTTCAGAACGCTTCCTGCCGTGCTCATCCTCCTCCTTCATCTTTACAATGAAAGCATTCCGGACAAGCGGAAAACGAAGCTGAAACAGACTGCGATACCCCATAGACTCAATAATACGGGCTCCCGCCACAATGTTTGCACATTTCCGGATCAGGGACTGCGTCTTCGCGGTCCTGCCGACAATCCAGAGCAGGCTGGCTGAGATGATTTTGGCTTCAAGACGCAGTTCAGGATCCCGTATGCCTGAAAAATTAACGGTTCTTAACGTTTCACCAATATGGGTTCTGACATAGCGATTGGTCCAGACATCATCCCTGAAATAAATATTCAGCGTCTCCTCATTGATAAAACGCATATCATGTTCATCTGAGCTGGCGATAACCAGGCAGTTATTCAGACGTTCAAAGCTTTTGTTTTCTAGTGCCTCACAGATGATATCCTCAGTCGGAAACTCATCCCCTGAACGAAGCGGCGTTCCGGCAGGAAACTCCGCCATTCGACTACGGCTTACCTCTTTTTTCTTCAAATCTGCCATACCGGAGCCACACCTTCTCGCTGAAGTTTAACGCGCGCTTTTTTCAGGATCGCCTCATCTACCAGCCCAAGCCGTAAATCAATCTTCAGGAGTAACGTTTCATAACGCTCCACAGCATTGACCGAACCGATGTACAACGGTTTTCCATACTCGATAGCATGCCTGAATGACAGCAGGAGCCATACAGACTCCAGCGTTTCCACAACGCAACTTTTTGAACATTCGACACAATGAGAAAAATCCGCACAAGCCTTTGGTGTCCGGCCAAATCGTTTTTGCTTTTTTATAAAGCGCAATTCAATATCTGTAGGCGGCTCCTGCGATCGACATCCCAGGCCATTCAATAAAAGATCCACACCCTCATCGCTTCCACGCAGATCGATCCCCAGCTCATCAGCAACTTTTACCCGCTCGGATAACGCACGTGTCGCAATCCCCTGATTCATAAGCGTATCAAGTGCAGCACTGAAGTTTTCCTTCGCCCCCTGTGGGTTACCTGCAGCATAATTCCGCCTGTAAGTGCCCCAGTTATGCTGTGCTTTTTCCGCCGTAATCAGACCATTCTTTAATGTTCTGTCCGTATACTGCTCAGACGTTTTGCGCAAGCCAGAAACGGTAATTGATGGAAGCGAGGGATTAAGCTGCCGCATCGTGGCCCACGCCCCCTCAGAGTTAGAAAATTTAGTCAGATGACTGGGATTAAGAGAATAAAGCTTACGGAATTTCACCTGCGGCTCACTCAGAAACAGCGCCTGTACCGGAGGGAAGTTATCTGCGGAAACCAGATAGTTAACGATGTCGTCCCTGAGCCTGATAAAAGACAGAAACCAGTAATAGCCCGCACGTTTGGTCACATACTCCGATTTACCTATCGTCAGACGTATATACTTATTCGCTCTCCCCTTATAAACATAATCAGTGCTGATACCCTTTTCATCCAGATGTATATCATCCCGCGTCAGACCCAGAACCTGAGAGGTGTTTCCCCATGTGTGGTAACAGAACAGAAAAAAAGAAGTAAGAAAGTAATTTTCCAGAACGTCCCTGATGATGATCTCTGCCCTGCTGACCCCGTTCTCTCCCGGATACCGGAAATACGCTTCATAAACAGGTGCCAGCAAAGACGGTGAGAAATGCCGCACCCCTTTTTCCGATTTAGCGATATGCTCCCGGATACATCCCGCAAGGAACTCATTCATGGATGACAACTGCCTCAGGATCTCGGAAAGTTCATTCCTGGTATAGCTATCCCTTCCCTGCTGCTGATACGTTCCTTTCGGTAAGAATTCATATTCATACCGCCTCTGAATCTGCCCGCCCGTAAGCAAAAACCGGTTGACCACGGACAAGTAGTGTCTTGCCATCCTGACTGAAATTTTTCGCCGACGAATATCGTTCATGAGATGTTTAATATACATTTCAACGCCTTCAGCCGTGCCATAGTCATACTGATTGACTGACTGCCATATAAAAAACATATTGAGATAACGGAAAATGGTTAACCTTCCGGCGGGACGGTAAGACAGAAGAAATCGTTTCAGAGAGGCAATAAAATCGCGTTTTTCAGGGCGGGCAAGATGCGAATGTTCACTAAACCATCCGGGGAGCAACACATAATCTGAAAAATGAGCCTGAAGATAAACGTCAAGTAAATAATATCGGTTCAGATCCCGCTGAGTGATGTGTCCGCTGACCGTCTCCCATGACAGCACATTTTCGGCCATCCACGGGCTTTGTTGAATAAATCAGATTTCGGGTAAGTCTCCCCGTAGCGGGTTGTGTTTTCAGGCAATACGCACGCTTTCAGGCATACCTGCTTTCGTCATTTTGTTCAGCGCTCGTACCAGGGCCATAGCCTCCGCAACCTGACCATCGTAGTCACGCAGCGTCAGTGAACCCCCGAACAGCTGTTTTACCCGGTACATCGCCGTTTCCGCTATCGAGCGACGGTTGTAATCTGTTGTCCATTTCCACCGCGCATTACTCCCGGTCATTCGCTGATTAGCCACTGCACGGTTACGGTCTGCATATTCACCGGGCCAGTAACCCGCACCTTTTCGGGGAGGGATAAGCGCGCTGATTTTCTTATGCCGCAGTTCATCGTGACATAGCCGGGTATCGTAAGCGCCATCGGCGGCGGCTGACCTGATTTTCCGGTGGGTTTGCCGGATTAACCCGGGGAAGGCCTCTGAGTCCGTAACGTTGTTCAGCGACAGGTCAGCGCAGATGATTTCATGTGTTTTACTGTCAACGGCGAGATGCAGCTTACGCCAGATACGGCGGCGTTCCTGGCCATGCTTTTTGACTTTCCACTCGCCTTCACCGAAGACCTTCAGCCCGGTGGAATCAATTACCAGGTGTGCGATTTCACCCCGGGTGGGCGTTTTGAAACTGACATTAACCGACTTTGCCCGCCTGCTGACACAGCTGTAATCCGGGCAGCGTAGCGGAACGTTCATCAGAGAAAAAATGGAATCAATAAAGCCCTGCGCAGCGCGCAGGGTCAGCCTGAATACGCGTTTAATGACCAGCACAGTCGTGATGGCAAGGTCAGAATAGCGCTGAGGTCTGCCTCGTGAAGAAGGCGCTGCCGACTCATACCAGGCCTGAATAGCTTCATCATCCAGCCAGAAAGTTATGGAGCCACGGTTGATGAGGGCTTTATTGTAGGTGGGCCAGTTGGTGATTTTGAACTTTTGCTTTGCCACGGAACGGTCTGCGTTGTCGGGAAGATGCGTGATCTGATCCTTCAACTCAGCAAAAGTTCGATTTATTCAACAAAGCCCCATCCACGTTATCTGCGTTTCACTCCGGCTCATATATGGCTCCATCGCGACCTGCAGCACCGTCAATCAATGCGTCCATGACCCCGGCGACTGCATCAGAAATCTGGTTTTGCTGAAGAAAGACGATGTATTTCATCGTCGTATTTTCGCTTTTATGGCCCATCCAGTATTTTACTGTACCCAGCGCATTTGCGGCCTGATCGGGATAGCAACTCAGTGCCGAGCGTAAAAAATGGGTCGCAAACGTTGCCCGCAAATCATGGGGTTTATGTCTGAACACATTTCCCGGAGCAGACCGGGCCAGGCGATGGCGAAAACTGTACCAGCGGGAGTAAAAGGCTTTTTCAGACATCCGTTTCCCGTTTGCCATTAAAAATAAAGGCTCGTGCCGCCCTTCCCCACCCTGTCGTGCACGCCATTTTTGGATCTTCTTTTCATACTCCTCATCCGCCAGATAATCCAGAACCTGCTCGTACAATCGTCTGGTGATGAAGAGTTCTCGCGTCATCCCAAACTTCGTATGAACTCCGCATCTCGGACCAATATGAAGCCCCCTGATGGTCAACTCAGATACAGGGACACTGGCAAGGTACTCTTCAGTAAAGAGTGACGACGGCAGGGTCAGCATTTCATCCAGCCGTAACCCACAATTTTTCATCAGCACAATCATTAAACTGAACAACCCGGACTCAGATTTCAGTGCCTCATCCAGGATATGAACCTCTGCATCATTCAGTGGGTTGATTGTCCTTTTTGTTGTGCTGGTTATCCTGATGGCAAGATCCGAACTTATCACCTTGCGTCGCCCGTCAACGACTTTTTCGACCAACGTAAAAAATGAGCTGGCAGCCAGCTCACCACACTTGCCCAGAAATACGTAAAACCGTCGGATAACGCTGATGTACACCGCCGCGGTGGATGAGGCGATGCGCCCCTGCCTTACGGCCCCCAGAAGATACTCCCTGAAGCCATATGTAGGGCTTTGGTATTTCAACGTTCCCGGGGTGAAAGGGTCAAGTCCGTTATCCTCCAGCCACCTTATCCAGCGTAAAAATGCCCGGGCTAAAGGCTTTAAATCCCTGGCCTGCAGGATAGCTTTATCCATAAGATAAAAGTGTACATATCGGCTCAGTTTTCGATTCTGGATGCCGCTAATATAAGGTATTTCAGCATACAGAAATCCGGGTTCAAATTTCAGTTTCGGCTCTGTTGCATCCAGTTTGCTGACACGCCCATAACGCGCATGAATGTTAGTGATTATCCTCACAGTCTGTCGCCCTGAAACGCCACCTCATGCCTACACTATAAATCCGGAAGAAGAAAAAACAAACAACCAGGTTGCCGGGAGTGAATATGCAAATCAGGAGGAAAGTAAAAGATGTAACGACACCATCACGATGCAATACATTGACCTCAACACGTTACCCGGACCATACGTGATAAACATCACAAATCCTTTGAGTGAAGAACTTAAGATGTGATTTTCATTTCCCGGCACAAACCGTGCCCTTAAAAAACAGGCAACGGATACATCTTAATGCCAGAAGTAAACCTTAATTGATTGAATACAGCCTGAGTCCATTGCAAAAATAACACACAGGGTAAATTCGCATATACAGAACCCAACGAAAAGCAAAAGAAACCTGTAACACATTTCGTTTACCTGTCACTTTCAATTGTAAAAGCCAGCAGAAAAAGCGCATATAACTATATTTATCCCTGCGGGGACTTTTGTTTGTGCTATATATTTTTTACAGAGAACCGCAACGCGTCCAAACACAAGAATATATTTACCTCTGGAAAATGGTCTGACTCCCTTTCACGTGGTTGTAGTGACCTGTTCTGTGATTCATGTAATGTCTTTTCTGGATGAGGAAAATATGTCATCACTGATATTTTATACAGACGAAGCACAAGCACTGATTGTAACAGATACCCTTGCCGTCACCGATAATGGGGAGCCGTTATCTTTTGTTTCCAAAGCAGGTTACATCCCCCAGCTAAGAACCATCATAGCAGGTACGGGGGCAGGTGGATTTTCTAACACCTGGTTGCTTGAAGCATCAACCAGAATGGTCGTATCAGGTATACAAAATCTCAATTATCATACATCGGCCTGTCTAAGGAGGCTGTGGAAACAATACAAGCATGACCATGCAATTCCCTCTTCTTCAACGGTGACAACCAGTGTTTATCAGTTCGCAATTTGCGAGGAAACAGGAAATATCGTTTCGTTCGCCTATCGCTCAGTCCATGATTTCGAATCAGAGCAATTACAATACGGAACAGGAGTAAAACCTGAGTGCCAAATCCTGGATGGGGATTTGTTGCAGACAATTCCTGTAATGATGAATGAACAAAGGGCTATACAGGCGACATACTCACACCCGGAACGGATCCATATTGGCGGTGAGATGATTGCGCATTATCTGACATCATCTATGTATCAATGCTTTAAGATTGGGGAATTTGAGGATTTCAGAACTCAGGGAGAGTATATATTGAGCAGGATTTAGGCAAAACGCGGTTCAGATAAAGTGCTTTTAACAGGCTTGCTGAACATTAAAAGGATATCTCTCAATTACGATGAATAGCTTGAATTCTAAAAATAGAAAAGTAGAGTTTAACTCTAAATACATAAAAACAAGAGTAAGCGAGCACCCATATCGAGCCCCACAAGCTGATGTTCGAGTGGGTTTCTCCGGCGACCAGATACACTCCCCGGTGGCGTCTTTATAAAGCGTTGCCAGGCTGAAGTTATCCGGCATAAAGCTTGGTAAAGGGAAGCGTGATTCGGAACCACAGGCCATCAGAAAAGACCAGATGTCCTGAGTGCGCCACTCCTTTACCGGATAGAGTTCACCACCGTGCTCAGTCAGGGTTACTTTCCTCGCCTGCCCTCCCATTTTGAGGATATTTCCGGCCCTTCGGGCACTTTCATCATCCCTGGAGCCCAGCATCAGGCATACCCTGCTTCGAACGGATGCCGGGGCGTTTTTCAGGTAACGAGCTTTGGCCTGGCGCAGGGGCGCGATTTTGTAGTCGGTTGAGCACTGTCGGGTAGAAGAATTAGTCCAGGTCGGAAGTCCGCGCCCAGTCAGAATGCGGCCGACCCAGCTCTGCGTAAGAGACGGTCGGGCGACAAGGACTGTGACCGGTAGCTGGTGTTCAGCAATGAACATTCTGAGCTGGTTGAGAACCTGTGAAGCCTGATAGTGCATCTCAGGGTTTTCGATCAGCGTATCGGACATCTGAATGAAATGATGTTCGCTGATATTTGTGCCGTTACGTACTGCCCTGATCAATGCCATCAGAAACAGGTGCAGAAGAGAATGGGAGTCTTTGCCGCCACTGTATCCCACGCACATTGTCCAGCCGTCCGTAATAGCCTGATAAATAGCAGATGTGGCTGACATGACCAGAGAAGAAAGACTCACAGTCTCCTTTTCATCGGTATAGTTCAGATCGGCATCGGTTGTCAGGGTCTCCCAAACATCCGCCCATTTATCATGTTTCAAAATGGCAGCATTAGCCGCCTCAGGAAAAATAACTTCTGAGGATAATTCAAGGAATGAGTCGCTTTTTTCAATAAACATATATTTTCCTGAACCACGGTATATGCTGCATCACTGATATTATTAGAACTTTAAAATAACTACAGCGCAACCATTTAGCGAAATTATATTAAATCAAAATCACGCGGATTTAATGTCAATATATATAAAAATAATCCATTGTAATTTAATCACCCGGCACAGCTATTAGTTATAGGTTGGCGGCGTAATAAATGCCGTATTATTTGTTTTCAACTCAGACAGCGGAATAAAAGGAGTGTTAAGAGTCATGTCATCACCACAATGGCGTGGTAGAGCTGAAAGCTGAAATGAATCTTTCATCACCCTAATAACCGGGCATTCCGTACGTGCTGATGGCATTACTTCCCGCAGCATCGCTTCCTGCTTTATGCTGTCGCTATGCTTATATTCATCCATGTCTTTTATTTCTTGAATTTCATCTTCACCACAAAATGACCAGTTAGCGTCATAGAAGTAAAACTCAGTTAAATGAAGATCGTTTTCTTTCACGTATGCCGCCAATTTGCGGATACGCTGTTCAAGCATTGTATCTATCCGTAAGGAAACACTCTGCGGAACGTCACTTGCAAATTCATTGATACAATCAACGGTAGAAACTATGAATTTATTGGTCATGGCAGGCTCCAGGCCACCGGGGAAACCGGTGGCTACGGTAATTGGCAGGCTTAAGCGCCGCAAAGGGTGTCAAGGGAAGGGAGAAGCTTGCTCAGCTTGTCGTAATCGAGCGGAGACAGTTCTGTAACGAGTTCGACCGAAAGACTAGTGTTGTCTTCTTCACACAGAATATAGATTCCGTCTTCTGGCTCTTTTCCGGCACATGCCTTCAGTCGTTTGTTAACGACCTCCTGGGCTGAATCCGCTACGTCGCAGCTCAGGACATAGCTTGCCACATAGCTGCTCTCACCGTGGTAATGCGTCACTTTACACAGAGCATACTGGATACCGGCTTTGTGAGCCTCATTCATGAGACGAGAAAACTGACAGCCATCCTGGTAATAGTGGGTATCCTTTGTGACCAGAATAGTCATACCCCCAAATTCATCTGTCCGGCTTTTACTGCATGTAAATGCAGCAGTAATTGTTACCATTTCCGAGAGGTCGAATACCGACAGCACGGCAGTTGTGAGGCAAATTGCATGGTCAAGATCAATGGTCTCTCCATGAAAAACTGCCAGCCCACTGCTGGTAACTTCTGTTGCGAACAACAGTTCATAATTGCAGTCTGGGCAGGATGGTTGCCCAAAGCTCGGCTCAGAAGGGTCATACTCAGGGTGGTTCTCGATAATACTGAGGATCAGCTTCTCAGTCAGAGAACAATCTGTCAGTGGCTTATCAAGCAAACGCTCACCTTCTGCAATTTCTGCTTCGGTAACGAATGTGATTGCTTCTTGTGCCATTTTTGCCTGCTCCTGAGTGCAGGGAATAATAAACGACGCCTGAGTATAATTATCTGCCACAGTTGACTCCTTGATTATTTAATTAATGTATTTGATGAGAAGATCATAACAAATACACTAATACCAACTAATAACCTGAAGGCGTTTTTTTAGAAAAAATATTAAGAAGAAGAATATGAACACTACCTCATCTTAAATTAATATCATTCAGGATTAATATTCATTTTTGCAAATAAAAACCGCCAGACGGCGGCTTTTATAAAGAGGGAAATATCATTGGAAGTTGAAATTACTTCACGGCAGGCCGACAAATTACGCGACTGCTGTGAGCTGAAGCGAAACTTGTAGAGGAAACTATAATCACCTTTTCTAAGTCGTCGGCACTGTCAGCAATATGATGCCGGAAAGCCTCCTCTGCATCACCAGGGGAGTCGGCTTCGACCAGGTAGGCCTGATCATCATCATCAAACATAATGCGCCCGGAAATGAGATAAAGTCGGCTCAAATCTGGCGTTGCTGCGCTCGTGCTTCGTTCGTTCAGATTCATTTTTTCTCCGTCTGTTGCTCGTAAAAAGAATGACGCCGGTTTAAAAGGCGTCGCCAGGGTTCGGGCTAAAACGCAGGGTTGCCATCGAGGAAGCTCATTGGCTGGCCAATAGCGGATGCCACCCTGAGAATTTCACCTGGTGTGGCATAACGCAGCATTTCAGAGCGTCCAAATTTCTGATACTCATCTACTGACATCTTTCTCCACTCTGGGTGAGGATCTTTTCCGCACAGTGACCAGTTGCTTTCAGAGGAATCACGACGGAGAACGTACACATCAAGCGAGGCTGTAAGCCCACTTCCATATCCCCGCTGCGCTACAATACGAACCTGAGAACCATCGTCGCGTTGCAACGTCTGGGTTAATTTCGTGATAGGATCCTGAGAATGCATGCCATTTACCTCGTTTTCAAAAGATTTACCGTAAGTAAATGATACCGAATCGAGAATTCTGGCTAATAGGTCAGAAGAAAAAATAATGAATATTTTTGAAGTGTAGGATAATGATTAGAATAAAATGGCCTGAATAAATCGCTAGCGGTTAAATCCGCTTATTTCAGAGAAGCTCTGATTTAGTAGTTAGGGAAAACGATGCGGTGAAAAGTAACTTTTACACCGCAATTCAGAAAAAAGTTTCAATTAGTCACATTACGAATAACCCGGCTTACTTTCGCATGTGCGTTCCCCTGGATGTTAAAGTAAAGCCCCTCAGGCAGACTCGTCGCCCACTTAACTCCTCGCTCAGCCATACGCTTCGGTGTTTCCAGCCAACCACGAGGAATATTGCCCGTAACGTCACCGATAACCCGTGAAATGCATGCTGCTACCCGGATGCCGCCGGGAATATCGCATTCGGATTCAACAATATGCATAACCTCAAATAAAGCACCATGCCGCTGGACATGATCGCCAATGTGCAACTCGATAGGAGAAACCATTTCTGTATCTGACTTCATATCTGTCCACCTTTAATTTAGAAACCGTCTAAATTACCAATATAGTTAATGTACCGGATGTTAATTCAACAAGTTCTGTATCACAACCATCAGTTTTTTTTGTTGGGTCTATATCGGAGAAACAAGTGAATATTGAATACACTCGTTAATACAGACAACCGGAAATGAATGGCACCCTAATTATCTCTGCGGCGTATGCTAAGCCGTTAATATTGTCATTTTATGGTAGAAACAATGCAAAATGAATAAACCGCTTGTCGCTTCAAACCACTTTATCAAAACCGTTAACTTGCATTAAGCCCGATACAGTTCGGCGAGCTCGTCCAGCATGGGGTTACTCTTATATCCCGGTGCGGCCGTAAAAAGGTTTCGGGAAATCGCCAGCCATTCCATGATTTTGTCCGTCGCCAGCCAACGTCTGCCAAGTCGCTCGGCTGCGATGGGAACTTTATGCAGGCCAGCGAAGGGATCTACAACAAGATCTCCCGGCTCTGTCAAAAACTCAATCAGAAACGCTGCAAGCCTGGTAGGAGACGTTGCACCATGCAGCGGAAAACCTAGCTCGCGGGCAATGGAATGGCAAAATCTCGTATCAGCGCAGCTATTGCCGTAAAACAAAGTATTTTTGGGGATCGTTCCTTCTGTTTTATTTCCAAAGGATCCGCTTTTAAGCTGGTACGCCCCATCACCATAAAAGGTCGTGCGATTTTCACCGCCTGCTGCCTGCAATTTAAGATGCTGCTCTGAATGCGGTTGCAGTACACGTAAGTTGTTTGAACGAACCTTACTCGCATCATTGGTAAACCACAGCACAGGCTCATACGATGAGCAGAGCTGCACTCGTTGCTTACATGCCCAGTGCGTTGGCGATGGGGGCTTACTGCGATTCACCCACTGAAGCCTGTCCATGAGCTCAAGCCCCAGCTTGTCACATAATGCCAGTGTCAGACGCTCCAGATACAGAGAACGTGAAGGCCTGCCCCTATTAAAGCTATCTTGAGTGATATTCAATGCCACACTTGCGCCGGGTACAAGCTGTTTCACGATCGGTTCGAGGATACGCAGAAGCCAGTCAATATAAACCTGCTCGCCACGCCCCCCGCCATGCCCGTAGTCTCTTGAATTTCGAAGGAGGTAAGGCGGCGAGGTCAGGCAAAGATGAATTTGCTCTGTGATATTGCTGAAGAAGGCATAGGCGTTTCCAAAAACCGATGCCCCAAGAGAAGTTGAGAAACCGACAACACAGAGCTTTTCCCATGACTCGTGTAGGTTTGTTTTCGTCTTAGAGGAGTATCTCCAGACGCCCCGTTTTTCTGGAACGCGTTCGATGACTCCGGCCTGCCGAAGAGTCTGCTGAAACCAGCGTACTTTGTGTTTGACGCCGCTGGTTCTGGTTTTATCTGACCCAAATTCTTTCAGTTCGTGCAATTCGGCATCCGACATGCCAGTTTCACGCTGCACTTCGCGATAAAGCTCGTCGTTGCTCAACGGCAATTCGGAGGCTGCGTAGATCCGTGCAATTAAATCCGTAGAAATCGTGCTCATCAGCCATCCTTAATGGAGATGCAGTTTAAATATCGGCCTGATGGTTGGAAGGGGGATTACTAAATCAAACCGATCTGTTTATTTATAGGCTTTGTCAGGTCATGCAGCACAGCTGGGCATGCGCAAAGAGACCCAGTCTTCTTTAGCGGAGACACCTTCAAAAGTTGTACTCAATCAGCCCCAAGATTTTGAAACTCAATGTGCTTTTGCTCACACTCCTCCCTGCCCCACGAGCCCTGCCATTCACAGATGTCCCGGTACTTAATTTCCAGCTTATCCATCTGTGAGAGGTTAGCTGTTGCGAAGTCTGGCCATATGTCGTGCCAGCATGCGTTGTACGTGACGCCTGCTGGTGGGCAATACATCATTGCATCAGCATGGATAATTTCAACGCGAGGATCGTTTGCAAACGAGGCCGCAACGAGGTTAATAACGTCCTGTTCTTTTTCAATTACTGTTACATGGGTTACATCTTCTTTTTGAAGAATGGCGTGAAGCACCATCCCCAGACCAAGACCATTAATGAGCACGCGCCCGGTGGCTCGCTCTAAAAAATCCTGGCAGGTTCTGATCTCCATCGGGGTATTGGACATCACCACATCCCAGCCGTTGGACAAACGCCGATATCTACCGGGCGGGATAAACTCGTCTGTATTACCTGTATACTCGGCACGAAGGGCGAGGCTCATCGCCTTATCTGCGGTAATTTCGAATGTGTCCAGTTTCCAGGTTCCGGACGTGCCGTCTTTAACGGGTAAATCAGAAAAGCAGCTCTTCATCAAGGCAACCAAAATTCCAGTAATGTTGTTACGCTGAACCTATCACAAACCTGCTCTTAATACAGTTATCAGGAGTGACAGCGATCTTTGAGGAATCGTTTAAATCACGGGCATCCTGTAGCGGACGCCCGATATTTAATCAAATGTCGCAGGTGTTAAAGGAAGCGTTGCAAAGTTGCAACGTCTTCTGGAGCAACCTCCACGCAGCTCCTGACACTGTAGTGATTTTCGCCGTTGTAGTCGTAAACCCCACCGTCTTCAAAACTCAGCTGTTCAAGCTCGCCATGGCACTCTGAAATGAGTGCCGTCTGGCAAGCATTTTTCTCACAATCGCTGACGAGTAACCGAACATAGCTATTCTCATGGTCGCCGTTTCGGTTCTGGATTTTAACGATAAAGTGTTTTTCAGACATTTGTGCCTCCAGCACAGTTTGAGGTTAATTTAGCGTTGCCCCGGCTCACCGGGGCAAGAATAAATCAACCCTTAATGAAACTGTGCCCCCAGGTGTTAGGCTTAAATGCCTGCTCTTTGATATATGTTTTCATTACCTTGCAGGTTTTTTTCAGGGCTTTGGTATTGGCATCGGTTACTGAGATAAAATGGCGAGAATAACGGTTTTCCCGGTATTGCTTATCAGCGTTTGGGTCAATTGCTTCGCTTTGCAGGAGTCCTTCGTGCCTGCCAATTACTATTACGTAGTTCATTTCACCTGAAACACGATCCGTGAGTAATTGAATGGAAATATCAGTCGCTCGCGTGGCCTGGCTAGCAGAAATTTTTGCATGTAAGAAAGCTCCCTTTCGAAAGTTGGCCGGAGTCAAACCTGTAATATCCTCGGTGCTAAAATTAAGTGAAGATAGAGTTGAAAATAAATCACAGCTAATGACTTCAGTATTATTAGACATAACCCGGCTCCGCTCATATTCATGTTAAGGTAATTATATCAGGTTGATAGCATTACCTAATAACTTGGTGGCAAAAAGTTGTGGTTTTTGATTAACTAAAATTGATGTTCTCAATACTGCTCAAGAATTCTTTCTTTACACCCGGAGTAAAAGGTATACGTTCAATGTATTTATAAAGCGTCGCAAAGGTTTTGGTTTCAATGTTTCGTGAAATAACATCATCAATCGGGTCTTCGAACATATTAATAAAAACATCAATATGCTGCTCTCCGCTTTCTGAAGCTAAAGAGAGAATACAGACCACTTCAATGTAGCGGTTATCCTGCTCTGCAATGAACAACCAGTGCCCTTCGTTAAAGGCTGGTGCAGCACTGAAGCGTTTTACAACAATTTCTGAAAGAGCATATCCTGCCTGATCCAACAGATTAATAAAGTTGAGTTGAGTTGAAACCACGTCTAACGCTTTCATAAAACCTCCTTTTCATCTGTACTTATTATACTGTTACCCATCCCCCCAGCTAATAACCTCCCAGCAAACTTTCAAAAAAAATACCACCTTTAATTAGAATTGAACACATCCTTTTTAAATAACAAAAAGGATTATGAAACCCACAATGTTTGTGATGTGCCACCAAGGAAAAGTAACTTTTATGTGCTCATAAATCTTATTTCGTATTCACTTTCCTTTGTCTTTCGGTCGTAGATTATCAGGGGAAGCATAAGAAGAATATGTGAGGTTTAAGCAAATGCGGTGATCGGGCATTATAATTTGGTGAGGCTATTATAAGTGGATAAAGATAGTCGTAGGTATAGGATCAGGTTAAATTGCATTTTCCCGGTTGCCTTCCCTGGCCTACCGGTTTCAGCTCAGATACTAAGACCAGCGGTAATACTTAAAATATTCCTCATTTGCAGCTATAAACTCCCTCAAACCGTTCATTAATCCCTTCTCAAACGCTGTCACGATAAACCGGTAACCGTCCAGTGTTTCAATGTAGTAAATACCGCCTGGTGTAATTCCAACATGCAACACCTCGGCTGTCATCATAAACTGGCCTTCCGGAAAATCATGCGAAAGGTAAATGAAACCAGTAGTGGCCGATGCGGGTGTGGCATTCACTAAGACCCCGTTAAACTGCTGCCCGTGCCTCGCCGGTACAAGCTCACTTCCCCTGGTTGACTTATCAAGCAGCCTCTTAACATCTTTTTCTTCTTTTAACGAGGTATAGACCCGCACATCACTGTCATCACCTGGGCGAGAGCCGGTGCCAACATGAGCAAGACGACGGTAAGCACTGCGCATATTAACGTGGCAGGATGCCCCTGCTCTACCCTGAAGCCTTACGCCAAAGTCTTCGCAAAGTAACAAAATCTGACGTAGCTGGTTTTCATGCACGGACGCTGAGAGTGAAAGATTGAAACAGGAAAAGGTCAGTTCTAAAACCTTTTCGCGTTTGTCATTGAAATGAGCTTCCAGCCTGATGACTGGCTTTTCCGACATTGCAAAAGCTTTGTCCGTTACTCTGTACCGGCATTCATCTCCGAAACATTCTTTAACAACGCTGGCTATGACCGTGTCGTGTTCTCCATCTTCCGGAGCTGGCACAAAGATTTCAAATTGTGCCGGTGTATCCGGCTCAAGCAGAACGGGATAGAGACGCGGAGAATTAAGCAAAGCGCATTCAGAATTAATGAGCTTAACCCAGGCGCTTTTGTCGTCCGGATCCTTAAGCTGCTGTCCAAGGTTATCGCAAAAGTCAACTATCTGACGGGTATGCTCATCCGTGACTGCACAGATCAGGTTAAGACCATGCGTGGCCATACGCAGTTCCCGGGTTCGGGACTGGGAATTGATCGACCAGGGGTTAAGTGAAAGCGAAATAGGGCTTATGGAAGGGACGACCGTCTCATTCTGCAAATCTGTAAGCTGGCAGTTCGCAGTAGGCTTCGGGGAAAGGGTACTAAATATGTAACTTGCCTGTTGTTTAGTACTGGCCTGGATATAAAACATCGCGTCCATGCTTGTATCCCGGGATGAAATTGAAAATAGCTTCATTTTTAACCTTAATGGATGAGCGATTTATAGTCATGTGCAGACAAATGAACATTATGTGCGCCATCATTCCATTCAAAGAATAATCGATACTTAGAGTTTACTCGAATGGAGGAATAACGGTTTGACGTCATTCTTAAGCGTTCATAACGCAAGCTGTTGGATAATAACTCCCGCTCACTCTGGACATTATCCAGCGTTTCAAGTCGACACAGAATTGCGTTAATAATTTCAGAAGGAATACCTGCCGTTGTTTTTCCATTACGGAAGAACTTTTCAAGCCGTCTGTCTTTAAATGAATGGATCATAGTTCCTCCGTAATAATTGACCTTAAAATTAAATTAAAAGGGCTTTGAATTAATGAATACCTAAAATGCGGGCGGCAACTGCCAGCTGCTTATCACTTAACTGACGCTGGTGGGTTAAAGAAGACTTAAGGCTTTCCAGAAAATTATTACTACTGGATTGTTGGGTGATTGCATCAACCATTTTTTGATGAGACCTGCACCATGCTGTGAACGCAGAACTGTGGGCGCTTTCAGTCCTTAAACGCTCGTCTTGCAGGGATGCTGACACTTTGCGGGCAGCTTGCGCATTAATGCGGTACAGCGCATTCAGCGTGTAAGCAGTACGGGTCGTTTCGAGGCTGTAACCCGTGGCTTTACAAGCCATACAGCGACTTCTATAAAAATGCTTACGCTCTCCCCGCCCATTGCATTTATCGCAAACAATACGAAAAGTATATTCCGCAGTACCTTTTACAGAATCAACACAGCGGATTTTTGCGCTGGAGATTTCAATTCCACTGCGATCATAATATTTGGTCATAATGTGATTCCTCCGGTTAGTTCTGGAGTAATCATGACAGAATGAATCTACTGGCTAATAACCTGAGAGTAAATATTTTAAAAAAACATTGAGAGAGGGTCTGCAAATTTATACACGAAGGATTCAAATATAATTTGTTTAAAAAATTAAGAGCATTCTGAAGTAAAATTGCATCAAAAAGCATTCATGGATAAATCATGTACTGGTGCCAGCGATTTAAACGAGGACATTGTTCCGGTGTAATTACACAGTTTAGCATCATAGATTATAACCAAAAGGAAGGAGTCCTTCCCGTCTCGGGAATATTACTTTCCCGTTTGCAGTTTAAGAGACACTTAATGAGAAAGTAATAATTAAGTCATGCTCAACTCTACATTTTACATTGAGGATGGCGTAACAGGGTACGGCATACTACCGTACCCTTGTGTAGGGTTTATGTTTGAGGGAATTCTATAGCAAATGTGGCCGTGCCAGATTGACCACTTACAGCGGGAGTAACGGGATATGTGCGCTCTTCACCATTACCAAGATCCAGTGACAGCGATTTAGTTTCACCAGGCTGGACCGTAACTCCGGCAACCGTAACGCCGAACTGGGCGTTTTTCTGAACAGTCAGGGTTCCGTTTAACTGTCCGGTAATGATAGAACCGTCCTGACGACGCAACACACTGGTTCGGATGATGGCCAGCGGCGTGTTGTCCGTTGCTTTCAGTGCTACGGCTGTGGCCAGCGTCTTGAGATTATCCAGCATAATCAGGTTAGCTGGCTGGTAGGTAAAATTAAGCGTTTTAGTGGTCCGGTTACCTGATTCGTCAATAGCCAGAGCCTCCAGATGATACATCTGTCCCGATTCGTCAGTATTGGGGAAGATTCTGGGGTATTCAGGAATAAAGACATCCTTGGATAGCGGCGTGAATGCAAGGGTGACCTTTTCAGAGTTAGGTCCACCAGCGAGCTGAAGCGATATCAGGGAAGCATCCCCAGAGGCATCAGTAACGCTTATGCGTAGGTTCTCAAGCCCTTTAACCAGTTTTCCTTCTGCGTCTGCGCCATTAAAGCTGAACGCAATAACCGGAAGCGTTGAGTCAATTTTCAGCGGTGCATTAAGCGTTTTGGTTCCTGTGTTTCCAACAAGATCCGTGGCAGACACGCTAACAACCGTATAATCCCCGTCCGGTAGACCAGCGTATGAGAAAGTGGCGTTTTTGGTTTTATAATCGCTTTCACTGACAGTCACAGGCTTCAGGGTGAAAGTTTCCCCCCGGGCATTTTTAAGGGTGGCTTCGAAAACTTTGGTATCCCAGTAGCTGATGTTCCAGGCGTTGACGCGATCATTATCGGTGGCCGTCATAGTGATTGTCTTGGAGGCCTTGTTTACCTGAGCGACATTAACCACCGGTGGGTTGTTATCCCAGATAACCGTAAAATTACCAGCAAGCGCATCGAATATGCTGTCACCATCTTTTCCCGAGTAAAGATGCAGATACTCAAATCCTTTGTCACTGGTGTAGTTGAAGTTAACCGTCATCTCGCATGAACTTTGTCCGACAGGAATAGTGCAGAACCAGGCTGCATTTTTTACCGTTCTGAACTTTTGCACGTATGGTCGGGGTTCTGCGGTTACCTTTATGCGGCTAATGGTGGCGGTTTTAACGCTGATTGAGGCCTGAGTTAACCACTCACTGGTATCACTCCGGTACATCTCTTTAGCCACTATCTTCGGGGCTATTTCCATCGCCGGGGCTGGAGTGAAGTTGAGGGAGTTATGATGAATTCGTCTTACTCCTCCCGCCAGAGTCTGAAATTCATGATAAGTATCCCCCACATTTGGATATATGTATTTGAAAGTATAGATATTATAAGTGCTATCGGACGTCTGGAAATTCGAGTCCGCCCAGCCATATTTGGAACCGTTAACAGCAGTAAAGTCACTTTTCTTCCTTAATACCCGTACGGAAATAGGGTTCTGGAAGACGGTCATGCCAGACTGATAGGAGACCCATGATCCGGTAGTGGCGTCCTGCACCTGGATGATATCGTCAGGCTTAACCCGATCAATTACGCTTCGGCGGCTTAGTTCGCTCCTGTTTCCCGCTTTGTCATAAAGGTAGATCCCCACTTTATATTCAGAGCGGTTTTCCGGTGCCAGGGCATTGCTGCTTGCGTCGGCGACTTGAACGGTTACGCTACCTTCCACTGTATTAATTTCCGCTGGCTTTTTACGCTCCACTCCAGCGGCATCGGTTATGAAATATTCAGCATTAGCAAGCCCGGAACCTTTATCACTCAGTCCATTAAAGACCAGTGCCTGGACGCTGGCGTACTGCATACCGGCTGGTACTGAAGTGAAGATCGCTTCGCTGCCAAAGTTCCACCCATTTCTCGTATAACTTATGGTACCCGTTGCCGGAGGCGTTCGGTCAATTGCAAGCGGGTAATCCTGCCGGGAGACCTCCTTCCCTTGCAAGTCGGTAATCACCTCTCTGAGGGTGAAGCTATCTTCTCCCATCGCTGGTACGGTCAGAGTCTTGCCGTAATAATCAAAGCCTGTCGAAGATGTGGTACGGTCATCAACGGTAACCAGGCTGCTTTTCGTGCTCCAGATGAGGCTCCCGTCACTTTTCAGCAGACTGAGCGTAATATAACGGTCCAGACCGGAAATAACGGCAACGTCAAAGCTCGTTACCGGATTAATCCATACGGATGCAGGCGATACGGTCTTTTTAACGTTCAGGGTATCTTTAAAGCTGAATTCTGCGATTTCAGCGGAAGCTCCTGCGCTGAAACCTGCAAATGCAATAAGCAGGGCTAGTTTGATTTTCATGGGTTGTCTCCTGATCAGGTTCCCCATGATACTTTTTCAGTGTTCGTGATCTTTTCGGGAAAATAGCTATTTTTGATGTTTTTCTTTTCTGCCCGGCGGGACTTTTTTTGTTTACGTGAATGCAACAAAACCAGAAAAGTTACTTTTTGATAGGGTAAAATTAGGTTTCCCTAATTTCCAGAAGCAAGCGAAAGCAGAACTAGCTTAATAGCCATTAAGAACGCCATACCTATTGATAAATAACGCTCCTTACATTTAATGATTTGAGCATTTAAAAATGAATTAGCGAAAGAATTTTGGTTTGCTTTTTATTGCATGAGTAAAACAGTATTAATAATCCGGAGCCATTAGAACGTACTCTAAAGACTCCGGTATACAGATATCTTGCCAGTAAAAATGGCCTTACTCCTCATCATCCCCCAGCGCTTTTTTGATGGCGCGGCGGCGGGCTGCATCACCTACACGATATCCGACTGAATATACGTCATTCAACCGGCGCAGAATAAGATTTATTTCCTCATCCTGAATGTAGGCAGGTAAACACAGAACCACGTCGCCATCTTCATCATAGACTCGAACAACTTCCTTCTGCCCATCTCGCTCGCGAATAATCTGGACATGCTGAACCCTGGTGTATTCTGGGTTTACGCTCATTTTAAGTATCTCTCTGTAATTGTTGTTACCAGTTAGCTATAAGCCGGATAATTCTGGTATTCAGTGTTCTGCACAGCAATCGCCTGCTCGTGGATCATTGACACTGCCAGGCGGGCTTTAACTCGCTTGCTGGTGAGAAAACGCTTCACTTCTTTAAGTTCGCTGCCAGCCGACAGCATATTGAAGACATGCTGTTTGAGACTGTTGTTATTTTTGGCCACTTGTTTCTCCATCATCTTTGTACATGGTTATTTCAGGCTGGCCTGCCAGATCACACACGTTATCCATATGCTTTTGGACCCAGTCTGTTAGACCCAGACCTTCGGCCTTTGCCTGATTGACGTAACGCAGTTTACGTTCAGGGGTAACCCGCATCTGTAGTTGTGCCGTCGCTGGAACCGCCTCTTTCAGGGCGTTAAGGCCCCTCTGATCACGGGCCTGAATTGATGGTTTACCGCTAGGCATCTGATGTATCGCTCTCCCGGCGAGCGGTGGACAGCTCTATTTCTTTTGCGATAGCTTTATCTATGGCATCCAGCTGCATGGCAAACTTGATTTCAAGCGAACAGCGTAATGCCTTCAGGGCGCGTTCTTTGGTGCTGTATTGTGGTATGCCGTTCTGGCTACCATTCATGCCTCGCATGCGGCGGGAGGTTGCATCGACAACCTCTCCCTCTTCCCGTGTGCCGTGAACCGTAGTTCCGCTCCATGTCGGATAAACAGTGCCAGTGGCGGTGTTGAAGCTCCAGCCGTTTTGGTATTCCCCCGAGACCTCTGGTACGGGCATATCGCGTTCAACGCCATAGTCAGACCAGCGTAAAGCGCGGTTTATTCTGGCCTGTGCCACCAGCTCATCATACGCGGCTTGTTCTTTTTTATTCATCGCCATTTAGGGCAATCTCCTTAGAGGGGAATTAGGTGTTATATCGGTACGTAAGTGCTTTTCAGGCCTAATCTCTGACAAGGCCTGATGTGCCAGACTGCCGTTGCATTCACCGTTTTATGGCGGTTGACAGAGCCTCATTAAGAGCCGCAATTAGCTCAGGCGAAGTCGGCTCCAGATTTTTGGAAGCGTTCAGCAGCTCCTGAAGTGAAGAGATTTCCTTTGGCTCCACCTGGTTTGTTTCAGGTGCCGTTTTTTGCACTTCATCCAGTGTACGCTGTGCACCGTTATCCAGCACCAGCACCCCCCCGGCACGAATTTCTGAAATGGTGCGCAACGTATACATCAATTTATCCCAGACACGGCTACCAACCTCGAACCCGGAATCAGCTACTTTTTCTTCATTATGCTTTTGAAAAATTTCTTCTAACCAAGTGGTGAAGCGCTTTCCAAAAGTATTGGCGGCTAAAGAAGTGCAGGAATAAACCTGTTCGACCTGTTTTGTTCCATTTTTATCAGTGAATGTAATGAGACCGATTCGGCCACTGTTAACAGTGTAAAAGCGAGGTTGAAAGCCAGCTTTGAGAAGGTTTTCAATAGCTGAAAAAAAATCTTTTTTGAGCATCGGTTTCAAAATGGTTTTCCTTTTATGCCCGGTGCCGCCGGGGCGGTGGCGTTAAATATACGCCATGTAAGTAAATTAATTTATACCCATTTGATTGTCAATACAAACAAAAAAACAAACCATGTTTATTATTTTATCAACGATGCTATTTTAAAGTCCGTCTAAAATAAAAAACCAAAAAGTTAAATTTGAAGCCGTCCTTCCTAAATTCATTTCTTGCGCATATTAGCACCCTGCTTTAAGTAAATAATTTTTGAAAAAGTTGTCTGGAGGTTATTAGCTCGTGCATCTGGATTGGTAATATAAAGCCAACACAGAAAAGGAAAACAAAATGTATAAATTAGTATCTCCTCGTGAACTGACTGAGATTATTACCGGTTTACTGCTTAAACCTGAACTCCTTGGTGAGCTGGACTCACCAGAAAAGCATCGGATGTTTATGGCAGATTTAGGCCGCGTGGTGGCCGAACATTGTGGAGGTCTGGTAAACAGCGTCGTCTTGCCAGGAACAGAAGTTACAGTGTCGGATGGGTTACCGCTTAATGGCCAGCCGGTACGTTATCTCGGAATCAAAGAGAACATCCCTCACCTCCTTGTAGAGCCTGATGCTTCCTTACCTTCGCTCGCTAAAAACGTCTGGATGTATGCAGATCCTGAAGGCTGGAAAGAACATTTTGGAGCTGAGGAAGACTGCCTTACTCCTGAAATGATGCAGCTGTTCCGTAAAGGTATCCAGGCTCTTCAGAAAGAGCATGACACCCCTGAAATTAGCCTCACACTTCAGGACTGGCGCCTGGAGGAGGAAACACTGCCAGAAGAGGACAGTCAGGCCTATCAGGTCAGCGTTACCGGCCAACATAACATCCACTGTGAAGTTGTTAACAAGGAAGGTAACCCCTGTTTTGGTGTCATGTTCGAAATCGATCAGGGTGTGCCTGCCTTACACATCAACACCGGCGGGGATATGTTGCTCCACATTCATTGCGCCCATAACGGACTCGTTCTGACCCCTGATGCAAGCGGTCAGCGATTTGATAAGGCTCCCGTTGACCGCTTCTCTTATAACAGCCCATCCCTGCTGTTGTCTGCCGACTAACCAAGGCCAAATCTGAATTGTCCCGTTTAAGTAACCAACCCGCTGCCGCCAGGCGGGTAAATCCTCTTAATGGAGTTTTAATGCAAATCTCAACTGAAGTTCTGAACGTCTTATCTCGCTGCCGTGCTGAAGGGAACTTTCTTTTCCTGGCCGACCAGCTCGACCGCAGCATTTATGTTAAGACAAACAAAGTGCTCGAAGCCGCCGGTGGCAAATGGAACCGAAAAGAGCAGGCACATATTTTTACGGCGGATGCAGCTGAGCGTATCGAGCAAATCATTCTGACAGGTTCGGTTGACATCCCACGAGATCTGTTCAATTTCTTCCCTACACCTGAGAATTTAGTCACAGATATGGTTCTACGCGCTGAACCAGCTGCCGGGGAGCGTGTACTGGAGCCAGAGTTTGGTGATGGCCGCATTCTGAAAGCCTTAAAACTGGCGGCTCCGGATGCATTGATTACCGGGATCGAATTGAACGATGAGCGATTCCTTGCAGTGAAGAACGATAGTGTCCTTAGCACAGGAGTCGAGCTGGTGCATACCGACTTTCTTGGGTACCAGCCCGATGAAACTTTTGATGTTATCGTTATGAATCCACCATTCCTTAAACGCTCTGACGTTAAACAAGTCATGCATGCCATCGCAATGCTCGCTAAGCGAGGTCGCTTACAGGCCATTCTGTCAGCTGGGGTATTGTTCCGGGAAGACACACTGACAAAAGCGCTCAGGGAGCGAGTCAAACAACTTGGCGGACAAATTTCGCCTCTTCCGGATGATACATTTAGGGAGTCCGGAACAAAGGTCAAAACAGCCCGCCTTGAAATTGATCTTCGCCGCTAACTGACAAGCAACCGGAAAGAAATCTTAATACGAGTAGCCGGTTAAAGTTACCTGACCGGCTTAACTGACTAAATCAATAAAGAGTGAACAGAAATGACGCATACTGCCGTTTCTCAGGCTAATAGTGCTTTGCAGCTACCCACGGTGGAGCATGTCTACGCTCTTCTGAAAGCAAATTGTAAACCTGACCGCTTTGACGGGCGTGACGGACCCGTGTGGGGCCAGGAATACTCGTGGAATCTGGCAAAAGATCGCTTACAGGATCTGGAGAAATACGGTAAGGCATATGTCTCCCGTCATGAAGACCGTATGGGGGAAGGATTTAGTTTTGGTCCTGACCTGTTAATTATTCGCTAACGCTCCTAATGCCTGATGATATGGTAAGCACAACTGGAAAAATATGTTTTCAAAGCCTATGACCACTTTCACACCAGAACGTATTGAACAAATTTTGGAATTTGCCGAGGGTAGTAACCCAAGCGAAGCAATGAGTCTCAGAGCTGACGAAGTTGCTGTACTGGCACGTATTGGAAAGGCAGTTATGTCGATTGCGCCTGTTTATCAGTGCGAGTTTTGCCACCATGACGCAACCGGGCAACTTCAGTGGCACTGGGAAGATGTGAACAAAGCTTTTTATGATAAATACGATCCAGACAGACGCGGAAGACGTCGAATCCTCTATACCGCCCCGCCGATGCCTTTAGTTTCGGCTGACCTGCTTAACATGGCTTCATCTGCTATTGAAGACTTGCTCACTAACAAAGACAGAAGTGGTGCGGGAATGTGGAATGACATTCCAGAACAGCTACGACGCGCAGCAGAACTGGTAATGGATAATAGCCGGGCCGCTGAAACAGAAGCGATGCTGATGCGTCTTTATGTAGAATGTGACACAGGTGAGCGCAGGGGCAACGGCACTCAATCTGGCGTAGCAATGCCTTCTTGGCAAACCGTTGAAGAGGCACGTGTGTTGCTAGGGGTGAAATGATGCAGTTCTCGCCAGGGCAGTTTGTAATTCACAACAAGAAGCGCCTTGCGGAACGAAGGTAGACGTACTGACTGAGGTTCACTCCCCTCTCGACTGGTGGCGTAATGCCGCCAGGTTTTGATTCATATATGCCGTCCGTTAACGCATTTATATCTGACATACCTAATTTATCCTGATTCTTTTTTACACAAAGTAAAAGCATCACTTAATGCGATATGTGGATGCCGATAGTTTCAGGCTAATGTTATAAGTTTTGCAATCGTTGCCAGTTTGGACACCACAGAAATGTCAGATGTAATTCCAAAAAGAAAGATTTCCGTCCTGAACGCACAATAAGGTTTGTCGAAAGGCAAATTATAGATTTGTAATTTCGAGCACCATATGGAGAAGTTTTTTATACTTTTACGAACATAGTGACCTTTAGGAAAAGCTTAAAATAACACCAAACCTAAAGGGGAATAAGAATGAAACATCTCGCTTTTATTACTGCTGTAGCCGGACTCGGTATGTCTGTTCAGGCCCCAGCTCAGATATATGAATCGGCCTTTAAAGACACGAACGGTATTGAGATCCACGCCCCGTCTTCTCGTCTTATGCTTAATCCGGCATCACCGGTAACTTTGACACTTATTTCAGGTCTTGATCGTTTCGTTAATGTCAAAGTCACGAAAGACACTGGAACTGTCATTCTTAATACTACGACTACACGGACGGGTGTATCAGACCGACTAACAGCTGCTGACGGTAGTGAGTTCTACGGCAAAAAAGTAACTTTGCCTGCTTTGGGTGAAGGCAAATTTGTCGTTCAGATAAACGTGTTAGATCTCAATCAGAAGCCTGTAGCGACCTATAACTATAACTGGCTAATTGATGTCATCCCTCCAGCGGCAAATGCTCTTACCGCTAATACTGGTTCTGGCTCTACCGCTGGTGACGTGTGGAAGCTTGGATTAGAGGCAACGGGGCAGTATGACTTCACCTCTTCGGGCGTAAGTGATGCAAATGGTATTGATAAGGGCCTAATATATATTTACAGGCAGGACGGTAGCCTCTACAGCACTACACAGATGCAGTATGACGTATCCGGCCAAAAGATGTACCACACTTACTCTAAGAATTCAGTTAAGGGAACCGGAATACCAGACAGCAACCTGGATGAAGACTTTACTGCAAAAGTTGTTATCTTCGATAACGCAGGTAATAGCCGAACGCTGCCAACTCAAAAATTTCGCTACGACAACACGCTGGGTGAGATGACACTGTGGGCCGTTCATGATCCAAATACGTCTTCCAGCGTCGTACCCGGGGTTTCTAATTATCCGGCTTACAAAGCCGGTATGGTCGTTAACGAAAACCCTATTCGATTAGTCTACCGGATCCCAAAATCTAACTACCGTGCTTATTCAGAAGGTGGGCTTCAGTTCATCAATCAATATTCCGCCCCCAAAGAGATAGCTGTAGACAGCACTTATGCTTATGTTGAAATGACTCTTCCCTATGGCTCAATTAATGGGGATATGGCTCGTATGGCGAACTTTGGCCAGTGGGGAGGGTATTATCCGTCATACAGCCTCGTTCTAAACCCATCTGCAAACCAAACGCCTGCATTTGCGGGTACCTGGGTAGATTTCCTCGATGATAAGGGGAACTGGGTTAAGTGGAAGGATTTTGAGAGTGTGGCTTCATCACGACTGCCAATTAAAATTTCCCGACTTCGTTTTAACGTTGAAGCCCGGCCCTTTGCACAAGAGATCGGCGGTAAGGCGACCTGCACCATTCCGGCAGGAAAAACCTCGTGTGAAGCGCCTGAGACGTTTGATATGGCCTTGGGTACCCAGGGCTACAATAGGATCCTTTACTTCGTTCGCAGCATCAGCAATCCCATTTTGCGGTCTGAGCAATGGATTATGACACGCTGGAACAATAAACAACTGCCGGTAATAAACTCGATATCATATGACGAGACTAACAAGCAGCTGGATGTACTGGCGTCACTTGAAGGCGATGGTAACTGGTTCGACTCGGTCTCATTGAGGGAATTTTATCTTTCCGATAAGAACACCGGTACCCGGATGTCACCCACAGGCGTAATCAAATCTCGTATCTCAGGTAACTACACGATTGCTTATGATTTATCCCGTCAGTCTGAAGGAAAATACAACGTTGAGGTCAACATCAGGGACTTCTTCCAGAACCAGACCAATAAAACTTTCGGAGAAATTGCTCTGGATAACACTCCTCCGACAGTGGCCATAACATTCGACGGAAAGCCGGTAAAAGACGATACGGTAGTGTACGGCCTGGAGAACCTCAGGATCGCTCTGGCAGATAATCTGACAACCCCGAGGATAACCCGTCTTCAGCTCGTAGGTGGCCCCACAGCTGATAACGTTGAGCTTACGTGGTCACCGGCAGGCAAAGATACATACATGCCTGAGTATCCGAGGCTGTTCCCAAATTTCGAACCATCTGAAAATTATTCAATTAGCGTAACAGTTGCCGATAGTCAGTCGAATACCAAAACCTATACTCAGAAGTTCAGTTATCTACCGAATAACCTTGTGCAGTTACATAATCTACGCACATTATCGGTCAGTTCGCCTCTCAAAACGACAGATGGCGTACCCCTTGCGTACCTGTCCACTAACGTTCTGCGTAAGACAAATGGAGAAATTGCTAAAGGGGTCCAGAACGCAACGCTGACTGTGCGGAAGGATGCAGCCTTCGGTATTAAATTTAACGGGGCACAGGCGGCTCCAGGTGAGTCAGTTGAGGTGCAAATAGATATGGGCCAGGGGGATAATCTTCTGTTACCCGTTTATCCTTCCGAAAATGGGAAAGTTGGCACCTCAGAATTCATGATTCAGATCGACGAGTTGAAGTAACTACCCGGAGCCGACAGTAAAACTGACGGCTTCAATTTTACTGCCCTCCTTGACTCCGATCAGCCAGTACGTCTTCAGAGATTCGCAAGGAAGAACCGAAAGAAAAGTTACTTTAATCGTACGTTTCCAGCGATGCTTTTAAAAGACAATGCACACTCGTTGATTACGACAATGGGAGTGAGTGTCGAAACCCTTGAGTAAGGATACCCGGTAAATATACAGCCCCGGGGATCCTCTTCCTTCAACCGGGGATGACAACGGTAGTGAGTCCGGCAACTCACTCCCGTTGTCACTTCTCTGACATATCGTCATACGAGCTTACTCAAGTGCATCCACAAAGATGGGATCGTTTTGAATCTAAACTGGTACTGGTTAGCCAGTCACTTGCATCTATTCCCCCGTCGATACTTAAGTGACAATTGTAGTGATCTGCAATACTGGTGTCTCAGAAACACTGACGACGGTAGAGACTCAATACCCTAACCCCTGACAACAGGAGTGAGCTTAGAGGTGTTACGCTGCTGTCACTTAATGCTTGGGAATTGCCTGACTCACAACCATTGTCATCCGGAGCTACTGATTAACGTTGAACCGCTGGACTTTAATGACAGTGGTAGTGATGGATAGGCTCATTTCCATTGTCGTCATTTTATCGGACAAGCCTCTTCGTCCTACAGGTTTAAGCTGACAATGGTAGTGATTGGATGATCTCACTACTGTTGTCACTCAGTTCTTTGAGCGGACCCTTCCCTCGGTTGGTCGGCATTAACAACGGTAGTGACTCGATTGGCTCACTGCCATTGTCATCGTGTAAATGACGTACCTTATCAGCTCAGCTGAAAGCAATGACAACGGAAGTGACTCTAATTGCTCACTGCCATTGTCGTCGTGTCTATTGAGAGCCTTATCAGTGCACCTGAAAAGCAATGACAACGGTAGTGATTCTAATGGCTCACTACCGTTGTCACCGTGTGTATTGAGAGGATGGTCCACTTAACTGGACGTCTATGACAATGGTAGTGACTTTAATAGCTCACTACCATTGTCGGCGTGTGAATTGAGAGGATGATCAGCTCAGCTGTACGGCCATGACAATAGTAATGACTTAATGAGCTCACTACCGTTGTCACCCTGTTAATTAAGAGGCTCATCTGCTCTTCTGGAAGGCTATGACAACGGAAGTGACTTGCTGGGCTCAGTGCCATTGTCGCCGTATGAATTGAGAGGATCATCCGCTCTTCTGGATGGCAATGACAACGGTAATGACTTAATAGGCTCACTACCGTTGTCATCCTGTAAGTTAAGAGGTTGATCTGCTCAACGGGACGACTATGACAACGGTAGTGACTTGCTGGGCTCACTACCATTGTCACCCTGTGAATTGAGAGGTAGATCCGCTTAACCAGACGTCCATGACAACGGTAGTGACTTTCTGGGCTCAATACCGTTGTCACCCTGTGATTTAAGAGGTTGACCCGCTCTACTGGACGGCCATGACAACGGTAGTCACTTTCTGGGCTCACTACCGTTGTCGCCACATAGAATGAGAGGAGCATCAGCTCAGCTGAACGGCAATGACTACAGTAATGAGCTGGATGAAGCATAACCATTGACATCTGGCCCAACCGGAAGCCGTATTCGCCAATCCAATCGAGATTCACAATGGCCGTGACTCGCCGCATTAAGTTCCGGTGTCCTCCCAAAGCTGAACGCACACTCGGAGGACAATGACAATGCCAGTAAGGTACACATCATTACCATTGTCACTATAGCTACCAGAGAAGCCGGGATTTGAATGTCGATGGTAGTGAGTGGGTCAACTCACTGCCATTGTCACCCCGTTACGATATTTTCCGTTGGATGTACTGGCCAATGAAGTAAAGCGTAGAAACCGGGTGTTAACAGGTGACTCAGGAGAAAGCGTTGAATTCGCAATCTCGATCTACATAGGGTGGTAGAGAACAATGACAACGGTAATGACTTTTGACTCATTACCGTTGACGTGAAAGAGCGGGCTGGGACTAACGAAAATCGAAGAAGTAATTTAGCACCCGGAGCCTGAACCGCCGGGTTAACTTTAGCTGGCGTTGCTGTTCTTTTTCTGGCTTCGAAGACTACGAATATAGCGCAGTTCTTCAGCGGTTAAATCATGGACGGTAAGAACATCATCGCCGTCTATCGGGTCAGCTGGTGGGCATAACTCACCTTCTAAAACAGAAGACCCTGAGTTCTCTTCTTCATCTTCAACCACTTCTAAAGGAGGCTGAGTATTGTTCAAATTCAGATCGGGATCCCGCTTATGAATCTGGAAGTATACTTTTCCGTCTTTCTTAATTTCGGTGTACTGGAGGTATCCTATCGATGCCAACTCTTCAAGAGCCTTTCTCACGGTAGCATTCTGACTATTTGCTCGTGTTTTGAGGTTCAGACGATTTTTCAGCCGAGTAAGGGATATCGGTATAGGATTTGGCGGTAATGACTCTATGAACGTATAGAGAGCCTGGGCGCTTTCCTTCTTGGCCAACTCCTTAATTGCCTTCAGCTGCATCAAAACCTTATGATCGTATTGATAGAGCTCGAAAATCTTAGGATCAACCTGAAGGACAACCTGATCTGATTCCGGGTCTAACAGGGCAGACTGTACCAGATGCGTTGTATAGACTTTGGACGAGTTATTACTGGTGAACGACAAGGTAACGGATGCTAACCTGCGTAAGGAGGCGTCTATACGTTTTCTGGACGCTGTAGATGAGCGATAATTTTCAGGCGTACATAGCTTGAGGAATTCAGTGAATTTTAAGCTTATCGTGTCATTGTTAATCGGATGATTGGCATAGGTTCGAATGATGCCCATCCACGTCTTAAAATCTACTGACATATCAAGACGCTCACCGACAATTGAAATATTGGTGAACCCCTCGCTCTCCATTAAAGAGAGCGTCTGTAACTCTTTCGTTGCGTCAAAGCCAACCGTTTTATATTCCCGATTTTGACGCCCCACACTCTTTGGTGATGGGACGAACAGCCCGAGCCGCATCAAAGCAATAGACTGCACCGTACGGTTGCTGTTAGGACGCAAAATGATGTCTTTACCTGATTCTTTCTCTCTAACAGAGAAAGCCCTGGTGACCAGGTCCTGCTGCTCAGTATCTTTCTCTTTAGTCATAATAAGTTATCACTGAATGTGTAAACAGATTGGTGAATAGTAAGCCCCAGCGAACTCTATGTCACTGGATGGATCATTGTGATGATCCATATCTGTGCATAAGTTCTACCTAAAAAAACGACTCCACTCATTAAAACTTGGCAAAAACTCTTTGCATACAATGACCTGCAACTCTTATCAACAACGGATCAGATCAAGTTAAAAAGATCTAATGAAAAGTCACTACTATTGTCGCTCTGATCACTACTGATGTCAAAAAACTCATTACCAACGTTATAATAATCACTACCAATGTCAAAATAATCACTACTGTTGTCACTGATCACGTCTCAGGCCTTGTGCCGTCTGGCCTGGAGGCAGCGGGGATCTCTTTTGATCTATCAGGAACACTAAGGTACTAATTATTGGAACTACCTTGTGGAAAATGGGGATAAATAAATGCTTAGTTCTTATACAGGTCTCAACTTGCCTCCCTGATAAAAACTGTCGTCAAAGCTAAATCACAGCCACAGGCATTTTCGGTGGATAAATTTTTGAGAAATAGAAGCATACATGCAGACTCGTGTCGCAAGTAATTGAAAGTAATAATTTATTTAAATAATGCGAGTCACCTTACCTTACAGTGGAAGTTTAAGTCTAACCTCACTACCATTGTCACTTAAAATCATTACCAACGTCGAAATAGTCTCTACCATTGTCTTTTAAGTCACTCCCGTTGTCACTTATGTCGCTACTGTTGTCAGTGACAATGCTCCAGCCCAGTAACCATGCGGCCTACAGCGTACCGGGATCTTCTTTGTACTCTCTGGCACCTTTGGGATCATTTATTGGATCTACATGAGGGATAAAATCTTTTGACGATTTCGTAGTGCAGTTATACCAGCGACTTAGCAAGACAAAAGCTGCAATTTAGTGACGAGTTACTAGTCTGCCCAACAAGAGCAATGCAGAGAAGATATGTGGTGAAATGACCATGGTAGTGAGTCTAATCACTACCATGGTCCGCAGTAAGCGTTACTTACGCAATGAACGTCGGACTGATTTGCAACAACATGGGCTACGGCGCATCAGAAGACGGCCGTTGTGCTTCAGCAAAACAGCCCTGCTTTATTTTAATTCTTCAATGTTAATCATGAACTCAGATCTGCCTGTAAGGCCGGATACAGCAGGGAAAATAGGAAAGCTACGGCTGTCCCCGAGCCCCAAATCCAGTTGAAGCTCTTTGCTTTCACCTGGCATCGCAGAAACACCATTTACAGTCACGCCGAATGCAGCGTCCTTACGGACAGTAAGCACTGCGTCCTGAAGCCCTGTAGCGATTGAACCATCCTTTTTACGCAGCTGGCTGGCATACAGAACAGCCAGAGGAGTATTGTCAGATGTTTTGAGAGAAGCATTGACAGCTAAGGTTTTCAGATTCTCTAGCCTGACGAGATTGTTTGGAAGGTAGTTAAATTCGACTGAGCTTTCTTTAACGTTGTTCATCTCATCTTTGGCCTGAACTGTGAGAGTGTATGTTTCGCCTTCATTAAGAGACGGAAAGATCTTGGGATAATTAGGTGCATACAGGTTGTTTCCCAGATTCACCCAAGACAATTCCACCGCATCAGAAACAGGGCCACCGCGAAGAGTCATACGGCTTAAGGATGGTTTAGTTAGAGCATCGGTGAGCTGTATACGGACGTTCTCCAGCCCATATACTGTTACGTTTTTGCTGATCGGTTTTCCTTCGTAGCTAATACTTACAGATGGTGCTGTATTATCAACGACAACAGTTTGATAAGGGAGGTTACCGGTATTGTTGAATGTATCTTGGGCATTAATTACCACGTTATAACTGCCTTCTGGTACCTCTTTCATGTTGAACTCATACGTGTAGTTCCCAGACGCCATATTTCTACCTGTTTGTTTGCCGGTTACGCTTATTTCTGCGTTGTTACGGTTTTTATCTGACAACCAAACTCGATTTACATAAACATGGTCGAAATATGAACCATCTCCAGGTTGATTCACGTAAACCTGGAGAATGTTGGTGGTTTCAATGTAATCAAATCCAGTGACGGAGGGACCCAGTGTATGCCAGGCTATATTCTCCCATATAGGGGCAAAGAAGGTTGCTTCGGTGGTTGACCTTACTTCATAGCCACTATGAAGATAGCCGGTAGTGCCATTTATAATATCCTGGGGCAAAGAGACGGTACAGGTTGTTGAGCCAGCTGGAATACTGCATGTTGCTCCGCCAGTGATTTTTTGATCATATGGCCTAGCCTGTACATTGAACCGGATATTAGTAAGTTTTATAGGCATATCAGATGCCTTGAACAGGTTCCAGTTTACGCTGTTGAACCATGTTCCATCAGCCTTTTGTCGTTCTATGGGTGAACTTCCCCAAGCCGGACTCTTTACAGAGGCAGGATCCCAGTTGAGCCAGCTGGCATACTGACCAAGATCTCCTCCAGACCATTGATATGTATTCACAGGTCTATAGTAGTTTCCATCTAAGGCACCCTGTGGCAGCTTAACTTCCACGTAGACATAGGTGGCATCTTCGGAAAGGACCTGTACTCCGCCATAGTTATTGGTAATGCTCATGCCACCATTTCGATATGGCTTCCAGTTAGTTCTTGGGATACGTATAACCAACTTGTAGGGGTTTTCCAGCACTGTAAGGCCTCGTTTAAACGGGACGTATCCCGAAGAAATGCCGGGTACAACACTGGTGCTTACACGTGAGTCATGAACTGCAAATGGCGTAAATTCTCCCATTTGATCGTCATATAAAAACCGCTGGGGAGGAATGTTAAGCGTATTTCCTGCCAGGTCCGTAACGATGAAATTGAAGGTGAATTCTTCATCAAGATCACTTGAGGGCATGCCAGCCTGGGTGTTCATATCTTTAATCCACGGATAGAACGCACGTTTATTGGCTGTGTCATAACTCAGGTTATTGTCGGAGACCACAGAACCATTACTTCGTTTAATGACAAGACGGATCTTGGCAATTCCACTAGCATCCTCAATACCGTCTGCAAATATAGAAAACTGGCCACTACCGCCTCGGCCCAACTCCCAAAGTGGCCCAGAAAGTACCATGTCGTAACCTGCGTTTTGACTCGGATAAATACTCTTATAGCGTGGAGGAGTTGTATCAACGATGAAATGATAAGTAGATGTGCTCACTACAGTCTGGCGAATATCCAGAGTTTCATTGACTACAGTAAAGGTCCCTTCTCCGAGCGCCGGTAGAACCATATCCTTTCCATAGTATTCTGTTCCATCGGCAGCAACGATACGATCTGCAACGCTCGTTTTGGTCGAGACGGAGGAATACATAACCTTTTTATCGCTGTCTCGTGTGACCGTCACTCGCTCGTACCGATCAAGACCCGATATCAAGTTCAGAGTCAAAACACCAGCGGGATTAAGATATGTTTGTGTTGCAGGCTTAATATTCCGAACAGCCTTATTGGTATCTGTAAATGAGTAGCTAAATACCTGAGCATGTGCCGAAGATACAGTAGCAAGGGCAGTTGCAACCATGCAGCCAATTAGAGTTTTACGCATATGATGCTCCGGGAATAGGTTATAGCCTTATTCTACGGATTCAGCCTACAAGGTCCGGTCGGATAAAGTGATAATTTGCCTGTTAAAAGAGACATCAAGTGAGAAAGCAACCAACGTACAGAATGCAAAATGGCGGCAGTGCATCTGGATGACGCAAAAGTAACTTTTTGTACCCACTTTTTTGGATTTTAGCCTTCAAAATGAGTATTCAACCAATCATAAAAGTAACTTTTGATAGACGCTGCTCCTTTATGTTTGCCAATTGTGCTGATATGTTTTTAAATTCAAGGAAGCGAGATTTTAAAAGCATCTGTTGAGTCAAATTTATGTAAAATAACAGGGTAACCATCACTTCTAGGTTGAGGAAACCCAATGTTATACATGCTCTTATGCTGTTTTCTGATGCTCAACAGTACATTCGTTATGTTCAGAGCAATGTCTGCAATAAGTAAAGGATCCGCTAAAGAAAACCGGTCTGAAATATCGCTGATAGTCCTAGCAACACTTGGAATTGCATCACCATTCATTGTCGCAATGATTACTATTAATGAAAGTATGACATCTAAAACAGTAACAGATTTTTCTTTGGGTGCTCAGTGGTCCGGAATGGTTTCAGCGGTAGCGCTAATGGGGTTATATGCTCGACGCGTTTGGAAAGAGAAGAAGTCCTTATTTACTGGCGCTTTCCTGGCCTCTTCCTTAATGGCCTTTATTTTTACTGACAGCCTTGTTTTCGTATCCCAGAAGGACACCGGCGTTCTGGCTACTTTCGTACTCGATAAAAACGCTGGAGATATTGATTGTAGTCGCCCGGCTATGATTGTCCATTACAGTAAAGGTGTTCCAACGGACTGGCGTTGCCCAACCAGTATCATGTTGATGGCGTATTCTTCATATCCTTTTTTACCTTGGCCTGAGTATAGCCATGGTACCAGCCAGTCTCTTACGGTTGTTATTGATACATTTATGGAAAACGCTGTTAATCTCAGTCAAAAATAATAAATAAACCTCTCTAGTGAGAGGTTTTATAAACCTGAGCCACCAATCTAATTAACTCTATATTTTTGTTTTAGCTTTTTTAAAGGTAGACTTACCGAATAAAACAGCAATTATAGAGCAAAGGCCTGGCGTTAGGACAAAAGCTAATAATGCACTGCCAAAACTTGTCATTTCAGGCACCACGAACCAGCTGATAGGCCACGTCAGGGCAGGTAAATTTAGCGGATCATAAAGCGCATGTAGAGCGCTTAACACACAGTAAAGTGCTAAAAAGCAAACTAGATAAACAACGATCCACATTTTAATTTGCTCAGCAATTTCAAATTTAGGACTGCCCATGCTTTACCTCAGTGGCTGAATATTGATGGTTAATATCTTTAATCACCCGTAAGCACTTAGTGCATACCTTAGTTCGATTTGTCTGCTTGTCCAGAGTGTATTTAACTTCAAGTTGACCTCCAGCATTAAGCAAAGTGAGCATCTCATCTTCTAACACGCTTCGGTAAATGGTCTTGTCCGAGAGTGTGCCCGGTAACGAGTACTCAACATAATTGTTTGAAACTCTTACCGATTTAGGGATTTTACCACTGAGCTGGATTTCATTCGTTGAAGGCATTACAGTTACTTTAATCACAGTTGCCGGTGACCAGAAATCCTGATAACGCACTTTATGAATTTTATCAGCTCTAAGGCCTAACCACACATTTCCGGCGATAAGAACAATAAGCAATCCATAAACTGATCGTCGAATGTTACGCCTTTTAATCACAATGTCCCCCATCCCTCAAATATCATTCTAAATAACTGCACCAGGATATCATGAGCGTAATTAAAAGAATTCTTCATAACCGGGGTTTTCAGTTGAGTTTGCGGACTCTTTACTTTGCGGTTTCTCGCCCTCTATTTGAGTATCCCTGACAGGTTTGGATTTACCCATGCTCCTCTGAAAGGTATCCATAACAAACTCAATATCTTCTTCTGGCAGGCTGGTGGGTTGGTTGCTCATAGGACTTCCTCTTGTTGAATACGTTCGGCGTACAGGATGCGAACCGAAACGGTCGTGTTTTCAAACTCGTTCTCAAAAACGTCCATCCATTCCGTCCGGAATTCTTCCCCCAGAAGGTTATCGAGCCCCTGAAGAGATAATGGAAGAACGGCTGCTAGAGATCCCCCGGCTGCGAGATGAGATGCAGCTGCCTGGAGATGCAGCCTGGCCCGGTTATCGGCAAAAGGTGGGTTCATCACGACATAATCAAACTTCTTCTGTTGATTAGACTTAGACCATGTGAGGAAGTCAGCTTCTGTCGTATCGTATCCCTTAGCCCGGGAGATAAGGCAATTCAAAGTATCAAGCTCGATGCCAGTAACGATCACACCGGCAGGGAATGATTTAAGCAAATCCGCATGGCCAATATTAGGCTCCAGGAGGGTATCCCCTTCCCCTGCACCGAGCAGGGAATATACATATTCGCTGATTCGGCAAGATGAAGGGTAAAACTGATGCGATACAATATCAGGCATCTCCCCTATCTGGCCGATGTAACGAATAACCTCACACGGATCATAGGAAAATGTCACATCGTATTTTGTTACTGTTGCCCCTAAGAACCGAAGGGTGTCAGCGGCAACACTCGAAGATTTGCGTTCGGCGAGAGACCCTAAAGATGTCCAGCAACTCCATTTATTGTCCCCGTCATTTTTAAACATTAGTTCAGAAAGCTGCATCCGGGTATCAAAGTCGATGCACTGCTTAAGTACAGGGAATGCCTCCAAAGATTTCTTGCTATGAGCCATGCGGTCGGCAGGTAATGCCAGCGGTACGATAGCTGATAAAATATTGTTAAGCCGCTCGGCGATATCAGGGTGGACGTCAATATGCATTGATCCATTTTTGTAAACCCTGAAACGAATACTGTTGCCATCGATGCAGATCCATTTTCTGAACCCCTCATGTTCGACCAACGCCTCAACCAATGATTTGGTGTTATGGATCGCCTTCACCTGTTCGCCACGGAAGAATGCGCATATAACGCGGAGCTCGCTCAGTGGTGAAATGCCAGACTCTTTAAAATCCACCCTTAATTTCTGCCAGGGGTATTTAGACGGCTCGCAAACTCCGGTAGTGATCATGCGGGTGGAGAACCCAAAAGCTTTGTTTGTCTTATGACTGCGGCTCAGAGACTGGAAGACGTCGTAAACCCTTTCTTTAATAAATTGATTGCGGTCATTAAGCAAAGCAACGACTGTGCCTACTACAGCGTCAGCTGTGAAATCAGGGATCACCTGAGGCGGCATAATATAGCGGTCGGCCGTAAACTGCTTATCCCATTCGTTACGTTTGGCATCCGACATGATAGGCAAAACATCAGTGAGTGCCATAACGCGTTTCCAGTATTCAGATCTCAGAGCGTTTTCCGCGAACAAGGCATCCGCTTCAGAGATACTGTGGTTGTAGCCTGAGAGATAAGAATAAAGTTTCTGGTGATTGTGGGTTTTGAACTGGACAGCCATGTGTTTCAACAAGCAGAGTTCATCATTATAGGACTCAACAAGATCCGCGATAATGCCGAGCTCTTTGCGCATATCTGGAAGAAATGTTTCAGAAGAGCTAACCACCAGGCTATGAGAGGTTGTTAAAGCCAGTACGCTGTGACCTGCATTATCGGGTTTAGCTTCAGAATCAAGAGATGACATTTTACCGGTCCTTTAGAAAAAACTTTTACCAGGATAGCAACGTCGCTCTGTAACCTAATAGGTTCAGTGACACGAAAAAGTTTTTTATGTCTCTGAATAAAACTTAAAGATGTCAACTCATAGAAAGAAGCAAAAAAAAAGCCCCGCATAAACGGGGCAAGAACGATACATGGAGGTTTAAAAAAGGCGGGCAAAAAGCCTGAATCCTTAATGACTCTGACAAAACCAACACTTTGCCAAAAGTAAATTATTCTGCGTCCGGCTGTGGGTCAGTATCCTGATCGGTCTCTTCCCCTGCCTTCTTAGCATTTTTTTTACGTGGGTATTTTGGCTTCTCACCATTAAGTTTTGCCTGACGATTCTCCGCACGGCGAAGCTGCTTGTTCTCTGATTCTGTGATCTCTTTTGAAAGATTTCTCAGCATCTCCAGAGTACTGCGGTTCAACGTAATGTTGATTTCTTCGTCAGCACTTGAATCTGTCATCTCCGGCAATTCAATATCCCCCAGTTTCTGTAATAAGCTGGTGGTGATGAGTTTGACGCCTTCTACGGCTTTTGTGGCAATAACCGGCGGAATCCGTGCTGGCTTGAAGTCTGAAGGTCTGACTCGTACCTGACCATGTTGGGTTTTTTTCACCGTGATGCCATTCGCATCGGCCTGCTCAAGTTCCGCGATCATCTTCTTGATACGTGAAATTGCTTCTGTTTCACCGAGCTCATCGATCAGTGAAAGCACGTTAACATACGAAATAGCGTCAGCATGAATCCATTTCTTGATAACAACAGAACAGGTTGTCAGGCGGATAAGAGAACTGATGGTCGTCGGGCTTTTATTTTCACGTTGAGCAATTCGTTCGAGTGACCAGCCAGCAAGAGAATGTAGGCGACGATAGGACTCGCCAAGCGCAACAGGAGAAAGCGCAAGACCACGGTTACCATCAATGGTCGCGAGCTCACAGCCAATTTCATCTTCTTTAATCTCAACGCAAAGGATTGTGATGTCATGATCTTCATCACATGCCATCATTGCGGCTTTTAAACGGCAGTGCCCCTGGCGAACAAAAGGTACCCCATCAATGACACGTACTCGGATAGGGTCTACATAGTCACCTCGAATGTAGGCATTCTTGATGTTGTAGATGTGTTCTTCAACCTCAGGGAGCTTATAGTAATCGTCACCCATTCCCATTTCGCGGGAGTTGAAGCCTGGCGTGACCTGAATTACTGAAGGGTGGATAGCCCATGCTTTCTGGTCACTTACTTCAGTACAAAGTTCAGGGTTTGCATCACGGAACTGTTTAAGCCCAGTGACGTAACGACCTGTGCCAGTAACTACTGAAAAGGCAACATGGGCCGTTTTAAAGACCTTGTCATTAGCTTGCTGTGTAGGTTCTGTCAGTAAAACACTCATAGGGGCTCCGTTACATTTTTCTGCTTACTTTCTGCGTAGCGGGGATACTACCGAAAAAAAAATCCATAATTTTTCGCAAAAAAGGTACTTTTTGAGCCTATTCTGATTTTTCACAAAAAAAGAGGGCTCCCCATTTCTTGTGATGGCATCAAAATCGCTTCATAAACAAAGACATAAATCCAAAACATAAAGTTCAGGTATCAGTGAGGAAAAATCTTATAAATCCGCAATGCTGAAAGTCAAAACTGTGCGTCTTAAACAACTTTTTTTTGCTCCCTAAGTTATTAGTTAAAGCCCGTGGTTAGGTACGATACCAGCACCTAAATTTCTCTCTCAGGTATAGACACTTTGACTCGACATCTCAGACACATGCCGATAATCAAATGGGCTGGTGGAAAAACGAAACTGATGCCTTTCATCAGCCATCACTACCCACACGATCATAGTTGCCGGTGGGTAGAACCCTTTATAGGCGGTGGTGCCGTTTTTCTGAACATGTTTGCACAAAATGCATTGCTTGCAGATAGCAATCCAGACTTGATCAACCTATACAGGACTATTCAAAGACAGAAAACTAACTTTATAAATCAGGTCCAAAACCTAGCGGATAAAACCTTTGTCGAAAAGGACTACTATGAGATGAGGGACCGTTTCAACAAAACCTGTATTTCTGGTCAACCGCTTCAAAGAGCGGCTTTGTTTTACTCCCTGAATCGCCTGGGCTATAACGGTATGTGCCGCTATAACTCAGAAAGAATCTATTCAGTGCCCTGGGGGAAACATACAGAACTGAAGCTTGACTTCAATAAAATAGACTACCTTTCATTTCGTCTTTCAGGTATTGAACTGATCACCGCTGGTTTTGAGGAGACTCTGGCCGCAACCGGCGAAGGAGATCAGATTTATTGTGATCCGCCATATGACAAAACAAGCAAAACTAGTTTTGTCAGTTACGATGGTAAACCGTTCAGCCAAAGCGACCACGTGCTGTTAGCAAATATGCTCGTTGACGCTCACAGAAAAGGCGCTGCTGTTGCGATATCAAATAGCCTGACACCATTCACTTTGGGCCTCTATGAAGAGCGTGGATTCGTCATACACAGACTCAGCGCTTACCGATCCGTAGGAAGTAAGCCAAATACACGGAAAACGGAAACAGAAATACTGGCCGTGCTGAAATAGAGTTAATTCTAATCAACGGGGCTAATCCATTCCTGAAAAGTTAATACCTCAGGGTGAGTTCGTTGAACATAAGGTATAAACTGAAGCTCTTCTATTCTCCGGTCGCCCCTCTTTCCTTCGCAAATAAATGAAATGAGTCCTTGCTGAGAAAGCCCAGTAAGGACGCTCATAAGTCTTATATTTAGAGTTTTAAGCTGTAAGTCGTTATTAATGTCCTCCACTTTATGAGAGCTCTGGCCTGAACGTTTAAGATACTCGTAAACCATGAAATTCGAATTTCGTCGTTTTAACAATTTTTCGGTTATGCATTCCTGAATGAAACCGCCAAGAGCATCTAAAAGCGGACTGAGAACTACCGGGAAAGTTAATGTGTAACTTTGAGAAGTTTTAGACAAAGTAAATGAATTTAGAAAGCTAAAGTTAAGTCTCTTTTTTGAATATGGAGCGTAAGCGACAAGAGTAGTTGACATAACAGTAAGTAAAGCTTCAAGATGTTCCACTGTTATTAATGTGGTTTTATCTGTATTTCTTAGATTATGGAAATCAATAAACGCTACTCTTGAACGGCTAAGCCAATCTTGTACTTTAATGTCGATAGAAAATTGCGATATATGATTTGAACATTCATTTTGGTTGATAGGGCATGCAGACGAAAGATGGTTATGGATTATCATGCATAGCACAAAAAAAGGAAATCGGCAGGCTGTGGGGCATTGAAAACCGGTTAAAGAAAGCTTAGACGTTTCATATGCGCTTACCGGAAAAGTAACTTTTCTTAACGTTGGCTTTGACGATGTTCTTGCATTTTTACAAATGAAACCGAGACCCAGATCATTGTGCATTTTAAAGTCCATCTCCATCATCACCTTTTAGCCTTAACTGTATGGTATTGGTATACAAAAAATTAAAAATTATAATTAATAAGATTATCATTTTTTTACTATTGAAAAGGTTGTGATAGAGGGGAATTTAAATGTAAAAGATTTATACTCGCAGATCTTTATGAGGGATAAAACCCATTGCGTAAGCAACAATATTACGTGAGTGAGTCCTAACGACAGTTTAAGTCTTGGCTCTATATTTAAGCAGTAAAACATTTAACTGTCTTGGAGTTTACTTAACTTAAAAACTGTTATTGCAGCATAATTTTTCGAATCAAAATCATAGAATTTTCTGACTTTTCCAGTCAAATGATAACGTTCACCCAATAAAATGTGATCCTGTTTATCGGCCGTTAAAGCGATCCCGTCATTTCTAACTTTACCAGTAAATGTAAAAAAATAACTCCCTTTACTTTTTGCGTACGCGGCCCTGACTTCAGTAAATGTTAGTTCAATGCTTATGACCTGGCCGATATTGTAGCTATGTTTTAAAATTTCTTGTTCATTTTCCGGAGTTTCAGACAACATCACATCAAAGGTTGTAAAGAAACAATCCAGCTGGCGTTCTGTCAAAAAACGGTTATTGTCTAGTTGCGCCAATATACTATTAGAAAACTTAGTGTTAGCCTTTTTTGCTTTCTCAATAAGTACGTGGTTTCTGGATTTCCATGCTTCGAGTGTTGGGTTAACACGCAGTTCCGGAATGTTATCGAGAAAGGTAATTGGCTCTAGTACCACTAATTTTTCAATAATGGGTCCAACTGTTTGCACCCCATGACACTTTTCACATACATCAGCCCCTTTGTGGCCTGTGCCCGCACATTCGTTACATTCTCTTTCGATAGGTGCATAATAATTTCCATCTCCGTTAAGGGATACATTCACTGAGGCTGGTACCATATGACCATCAAGAGTAAAGAAAAGAGATTTCATTTTCGAAACACCTCCAAACGTGCCTCTACGATTGCTACAGCTTCTTTCACAGTTTTTTCATAGTGGTCATGCCCTTCAGGAAATTGGTCAAAACGTTTACCGTGTTCTAACTCTTCCATGTTGCGTTTAAGGACTTCATGAGTTAGAAGCAAATCATTATAATTATCGATAAGAGTCAGCTTTATAGGTTTAATCACTCAACTAATCCTCGGGTTTTTATTCCTTAAGGAGATCTCGAATTTCCAGAAGCTCTTCTAATTTTGGTTTAGAAAGAATGATTGCTGTATTTTCGTCGTTAAGTAAAGACAATAAAATATTTAGCTTTTCATCATTCAAGATTATTTGAACACCATCATCAGAAAATATTACATTTTTACTATCAACATTTTTGAACAAGTGTGCACTATCTCTACCAAATTTTAGTTCTGTTTGAGTATTCGTTATAGATTCCGTATGTGTACTTTCCACAAGCTCAAGAAATTCAGATTTTAGCCGTTCTGTTTTCTTATGCGAGAGGCGCTTAATACCCAAAGTCTTACGTGTGACTGCCGAATTTTTCTTTTCTGGTCCGCCTTTATTTAAGGTGTCTGGTCCTGCTCCAGCTGCATTGTGTTCAGGTATGCCTACAATTTTGCTCGTTGTAGTCTCAATATTCTTAACGCCAGGTAAGAAACCTTCTATATGTTTTAAAACCATTTTGTGATCGTTGGAATATTTTAACATTATTTCAATGGCGAGCGTTTTTTTGATTAGATTTAGGCTAATCAAACGTTGAAGCTCTAATGGCATATCAAGGATTTTTAGCATATTACGAATTGCGGTAGTTGATCGTTGATATCGCATTGCTAGTTCTTCAACCGAATACCCGAGACTAACAGCATGAGCTAATGCATGAGCTTGCCCAACCGGATTTAGCCCATTGCTTCTGTTACCATCGAGGTTCTCAAGGTATTCTTCAATTTCGTTTTTATAATCGATTAAGATAACAGATAATTTTGGAATATTAGCACCTTCAGAAATTGCTAATTTTAAGCCATGAAAACGAGTATGACCTTGACGAACTAAATATTTACCTTTTCTTTTTACGACCTTGATCATATCAACCTGCCTTCCTTCCTTAAAGGCTTGTTTGATTGACACAATCATCGATTTGACAGGTTCTTGTTCGTAACACAAATCTCCGATTACCGCCTCTCGGGGATTAAATCCCTTTTCAATTTCAACTAGATTAGTATCCACTTCAATGACTGTATGTTTGCTGTTGTTCATATCTTCCTCCTGTTTACTACATGATACATGAACCTCAAATTTGCCAAATAGGGCTGATACATCTAAAAGGTAAACTCAAAAAATTTGCTTAATAAAATTAAAATAAAAACTGTCTTGAATAAAACAATGATAGTAAACCCACTTTCATTTCCGTTTGCGATCTGTAGATATTGATAAAGGAGCGCTATTCCTTGTTTTATATGGACTTATCATTGTTTTCAACAGGTTAGATCAATTCTTTAGATCACTAAAGATCAATAGAGTTCAAGTAAAGATCACGGCATCTTTAACTCATTGATTATAGTAACTTTATGAAAGGATCCGGCATTCGGATGCATGCGAAAAGCATTTGAATGAATAAGGAAGGCATTTACTGGAATGCTTATGGCATTTAGGTAAATGCGTAAAAAGCATTTGCAAGAATATGTTATAAACAGTTTGCCAAATGAAAATCTTATCACCGACGAGTTAAGTTAATGATTAAAAACAACGAGTTAATCCATCCTTTTGACGTAACCAGTAATGAATCAGGTAAGACTTATCAACTGACGCCTAACTCGTCCAAGTCGGTTCAGCCCGTGGCCCTGCTGAGATTGAGTGTATTTACCCCTGTCGGCACAAAAGAAAACCGCGACCGAAACTTTGAAGTTGATGCCTCTGATGAGCTTTCGTGTATGGAAATTGCAAGATCGGAGGGTTATGACGACATCAAGATAACTGGTGTCAAACTATCTATGTCTACCGACTTTAAGTGCTGGCTCGGGATCATCATGGCTTTCAGTAAATATGGTTTTACTTCCGAGAAGATTAGCCTGACTTTTAACGAGTTTGCGAAGATGTGTGGTATCAGTTCAACAAACATCAACAAACGAACTCGTGCGCGCTTTAAAGAGTCATTAATGAACCTTGCATCGGTAGTGCTTGCCTTCTCAGACTCTCGTAGTGGTCGGTTCACAGTAACGCATCTGGTGCAGAAGGCTATGATTGATCCAAAAAGCGATACTGTTGAGCTGGTTGGGGATCCTTCTATGTGGGAACTGTATCGTTACGACCATAAGACATTGTTAAGCCTTCAGGTTCTATACATTTTGGCTAAAAAAGAAGCTGCGCAATCTCTCTATATTTATTTTGAAGCAATGCCAGCTGGTACGTTGTTCGTTAATATGAAACGGTTGAGGGAAAGGTTGCTTCTTACAACCCCTATTCGTACGCAAAACCAGATAATTCGTAAAGCAATGCGGGAACTTGAATCTATCGGATATCTCGATTATCAAGAAGTTAAGAAAGGTCGCGACATACAATTTCAGATCTTCAAAAGAAGCCCTAAGCTGGCCCTTGCCAAACAAGGTTGAAAGCTATCTGGTATGCACTGGTTATAACCTGCTGAAAAATAAGTTATTTATCAGTGCTATGCTTAGTGCTTCTTTTACTACTGGTCTTACATCTCGGCTTAATGTGCAAAAAAGTAACTTTTCAAACGAACTCCTGACTATTCATCTGTATGCCTTTCTGACTCAAGCGTACATGCTAGCCCATTCATTAAATGCCGTTGAGCAAGATGGTTTCGTGCGCACTCTATTCACGTGAATGCCTTTTGTGGATTACGCCTCTTACATTCATACAAATGCTTTTGATGTCGGTATCCCAAAAATTCATTCATTGAAATGCTTTTGTTTGCCACTGTATCCCGAGCATAGCTATGCAGTGGTATAAAAAGGCATTTTGGTGAATGGCATTAGGTCGAATGACACACAGTTCAGCTTTGTTAAGAGCGAGAATGGTCCAAGACATCTATGACATTGGGCATCAGAAGGACTATGTGCTTGATATGAGATCAAAAAAATATCAGAAGCATCACAACTCCAATGGCATTCAAAGAAATGCCTTTGTTTTGTTAGTACACCAAACAACCCAAAATTCATGCAGTTATATCAAAGACTCATTCGCAAAAGGACTCAGCCAGAAAGCATTTGCTTAAATAGCATTGGCCAAAAGCATTCGAATGAATGATGTTCGTATGGACAAGACAAAGTCCCACTCACGCCCAGAGGTGTAAAAGGCATTTAGATGAATGACGCACCGGCCCGAGGATTGTATGTAGTTTCTCCAACTGATAGTTGCCGAACCAGGGAGCACAGTGATATGCGGCCTTCTCAGAATCAAGAGATAGATAATAAGGGAACAAAAAAGATTAGATATGAAGCTTAGTTACCTGCCCGATATCTAGTTAGAGCTTTTCAAACCATCAAAAGTGACTTTTATGCTTGAGGAGTCTCATCAGCTTCAGGATTGAGCTTAACGTAATCTTACCCCCTCCCCTCTTTCAAACTTTTACTAAGCGTTCACTGGTACCTTTCAAAGATTATGCTTTAGGCCCTTTGCTTAAAAATTCACCAATCGCTAAACGTTAAAAAAAGGGGGTTTATGCGAACGGAAGGATCGGAATAAAAAAGTATTATTCATTCGCGTTTACGTGAACTCAAATCTACACGGAGTAATTATGGAACTTTCTTTAAATATTGGCCTTAGTGAAAAGAAATCTAACACGGCTGCACTTTTTAAAACAAAAAGCGCAAAAGTGATTTTGTTTGTTCTGCTGACCGTGCTTTTTTGCGGTCTGGCATATGCGGGTTCAGATGATGGGGCACTGGGAGATATTTGGTCATACATGAGTGAAAGTATGACTGGAGCTCCGGGCAAAATTCTGGCAGCCGCGATGTTGATCTCAAGCGTATATTTCTCTGTCCTTAAGCCTAACCCGGGCCTGGCACTGGTTTCATTATTCATGATGCTGGTAATGGCCAACGGCGAGAAAATTATCAGCACCTTTATGGATGCTGGCGTACCGCTGTAATTTATTGTTAATCATGCATGAGGGGGTTCATCCCCCTCTCTGGATTTTTAATGAGTAAGCAGAACGACGTTCCTCAGCATACCTATAGATTCCCTTTCAGGATCAACATGCCTCTACTGATTTTGTTTTGGGATGCCAAAAAATTAGGGCTTGCATTCATTCTGGTTGCATTTGGGAATATCTTCGAATGCTTCGGGTTTTCTGTTGTAGCAGCGGTTGTGTATTGGATTGCGTATAACAAAGCAGCTGAGTCAGGAATAAGAGGATTGCTAAAACACAAACTCTGGTGGCTCGGTTTTTTGCCAGGTAAAGCAGTTTTTAGTAGCCGTTATTTCAACGATCCATTTATCAGAGATTTGTATTCTTGATGGAGCTATGAATGAAAATGCTAAGTGGCATTAACATCCCTTTTTTCAAAAAATCTAAAAAGGATGAAAACGGTGATCTTGAACAGTCATACGTAAAGAAAGATGAAAGTGCTAAGGGACGTTTTTTGGACATTAAAAAACGATTTAGCCCACAAGCTGAAGCGTCAGGTGCTGGAATTACATACAGCGCCCTGATTAATCGTGATACAAAACTTATCCGCATTAATACTGTTTCAATAGCCGTCATTGGGTTATTGGTTGCAAAGATTCTTTTTTTCACTGACCCAGTGACGATTGTTACCCCTCCAAACATGAATGAAGAGATCACGGTTGTTGGTAACAAAGCATCGGAATCTTATAAAACACAATGGGCTCTCTTTTTTAGTACCCTTTTAGGGAATATTAATCCAACTAATATTTCCTTTGTGACGGCCTATGTCCTCGATGCCCTTTCACCTGAACTACAGGCTAAAACGAGTGAGTCTTTACAGGAGCAGATAAATATCATGCAGGCTCGTGGTGTTGAGCAGACCTTTAAGCCTAATGATATTTACTTTGATCCAAAAAATGACATGGTCTATGTCTGGGGTACCAAAACGACTCGACTTGTAAATGTTCCGGACAAAACTGAATCATCGAAATGGACTTATGAATGGGTTCTCGGGATGAAAAATGGTCGCCCAAGAATTGCATATGTAAATCAATATTCCGGAACACCGAATATTAAAAAAATTACGATAAACGGCAAAGAGCAACTGGCAACGCTGGATAATCCGCCACCGTCTACAGGTAACAAGTGATGATTAAAAAAAAGGGCTTAGGCTTCAACGCAATTACAGCATTGATCATGCTCACGACTTCGAACTGCGTAATCGCTGAAGAATACCAATTGCCAGCAACAATTAATAACCCGGTTGTAATGCCAGTTGGTGCTGACGGATTTCAGAATGGAGCTGCAAAAGCCATTATTCCGGGTCAAGCTGGTTCTGAACAGTCAGGTGCACAAACAAACCTTAGTGAAGCCGGTAATGCGCAGGGACAAAAACCTACAACTGATCTCCCTACCGTGCAACTTTCCCCAGCCAGCAATGCTTCGCCTGCGGTAAGCGCTATTACTGGAGCATTATCAAATAATCCTAGTCTCCCCGGATTTGACGCACAGACCCGATCTGGTGCAATTGATAGCTATGGGAGACCAACAGGTACCTCTTCCCAGCAGAATGCAACCAATGCGACCGCCACGTCAAAAGCCGATGAACTTTATGTCGAAGCTCGTAACCGATATAAAGAAGTTCAGCGTGTAAATGTGCCGCCTGGTGGGAATGTGGTACTGCCAGTTTCACGAGGACTTCAAAACAGAATATCGACCAGCTTCAAGAATGCTTCTGTCAGTACTTCTACCCCTGCTGAAGAGGCAAGCATATTTGTTAATGGTGGCGATGTCTTTATTTCAACTAATACCGATAAACCAATCGGGATTATGTTGTCTGAAGATCAGGTACCTGAATCGACCTATAACCTGACCCTGGTACCGCTTGATGTTCCCGGTGCGATGATTTCAGTTACTACATCTTTAAGCCCATCTATGCAAGCCAAACGTGAAACCTCATTGGATAAGCAAAACTATGAGGAAATGTTGGCCCGCTCCCAGTCAGAAGAACTGGCTCCAACGGATCCAAAACAAGACGATCATAAACAAAGAATCATTGATTTATTGACTCCTGTGGCTCTTGGTGAGGTCCCTTCAGGATTCAGTTTACAACAGGACCGACTTTCTCGTATTCCTGCGCCAGAGCAGTCACCATGTAACTTTAATATGTATGCAAAGCTCGGTCAGAGACTGGTTGGCTCACGTGAACTTATTGATGTAATTCTTGTGAAAAACGATAAACCATACGGTCAAATCGTTGCTGATCAGCAGTGTATGGCAGAAGGCGTTATTGCAAGTGCTTTATTTGATAAAGCATACCTGCAACCGGGAGAAGAAACAGAGCTTTACATAGTCCGGGATAAATTGTTCAAGGAACGCGAGGCCCGGGTTACAACCAGACCAAGTCTAATCAGAAAATAATATGGGAAAAGTTACTTTGCCTGCTCTGCTTGGGGCCACCGTGATTGGTTTTGTCGTATTTGCTTTAACCAGCTTTTACTACAGGTCAGAATATATACCAAAAAGGAGTGTATTAATCGTTCCGGACGCACCCATTAGTATCGAAGATGGCAGTAACGCTTTTCCCGTTCAGACAGTAATAATGAACGATCCAACTCTTATTGATAAATTTGTAGGAGAGGGCAATATTAATGAGGAGAATGCTTTTGACTATCACAAAAGTAACGTTTTGGAACCTAATTACAAACATGAAATATCTAGAACGAGCCAGATAGATAAAGCTGAAATGAATCATCCATCTGTTCGTGAAAACTGGGCCAGAGCAGGTGAACCCTATATCGTTCCTCAGATGTCTGACAGCGAACGAAATCTAAAAATTAAACGATTCCAGAAACCTACAAGTGGAGCTAATCATGGACATTAAAAAGGCCTGGGAAAATAAGACCGTCAGACTTTCTGTTATTGGCGCTCTGCTGGTAGTGATTGTTTATATTATTAGCCAGTCTATTTTTTCCACACCAGTTAAGAAAGAAAAGAAAACACAGAAAAAAGACATGCAGACCAATTTGTTGTTAGATGATTCGCAAATGAACAAATTGAGTAATGAAGAAAGCCAGAAAGTATATAAAGAAATGGTTAAGCAAAACCGACTTGACCAAAATGCGGCGAAAGAGGACCGCGAAAAAGCAGAAAAAGCCCAACAGGAAACTAAAGCCCAAGTTGCAAGTTTAACTTCTCAACTTCAGCAGCTGTCTCAGCAAATTAATGATATGCAGACAAATCGAAACGGCAATCGTAACTTGGATGCTGGTAGTTCGCGTAAAACGATTAATGAGCAGGCACCGGCAGCTCCTTATCAGCTTAATGCTAATGCGCCGATTAATGGCGTAAACCCTAATTACGCTTCTATCACACCTACGCGTAATAGCCCAATGAGAACAATCACACAAAGTTCCATTAAGACTAATGGTACCGATGGTGTCATTCAGGTTATGCCCGTGTCTGAAAACAGAATCAAGGAAGGCAGAGAGGTCATTGCAGGAGATAAAGCGCCAACTCGGACTGTACGAGGTGATGGTACTGCGCCAGTTGATAGCAAAGCGCGGCATGCTGCCCGAAAAGATGAAATGTTTCTTCCGGCAACATCTATTATCACTGGTGTTCTGATTACCGGGCTTGAAGCGCCTACAAGCCTTTCTTCCAAATCAGAACCAATGCCAGTAACGATGCGTATTAAAAAAGATGTCATCATGCCCAATAATTTCACCATGGATTTGCGTGACTGTAACCTTCTGGGTTCAGCTGTTGGTGATCTGGCGTCACAGCGTGCTTACATACGTGCCACTTCTATCTCTTGTGTTAATTCAAAAGGGAAAGCTTTTGACGTAAAACTGGAAGCATATGCTGTAAGTGAAAATGACGGAAAAAATGGGATCCGAGGCACGCTTATCAGCCGAAATGGTAACGCAATTGCAGGAGCTGCATTTGCCGGTGGACTTTCTTCACTTGCCGGTAGCTTAAGTCCCAGTAAGGTATCTTCACTTAACATCGACCCTAATTCACAGGCTCAGTATCAGTCCCCTAATTTTGGTGCACTTGGGGCATTAGCCGGGGCTGGTGCAGCTCAAGGTGGTCTTAATCGACTCGTCGATTACTACACCGCAATTGCAGAACAACAGTGGCCAATCGTAGAAATTAGCCCTGGCCGAGCTATTACATTTGTCGTTCAGACCGGAACTACAATTCCAACGAATCTGACCAGTCGCTGAGGTTTAAATGGATAGTTTAGAAAAAAAAGAATCGCCTGAATCAGCTGGACCTGAAATCACTAAAAAAATGGTGCGAGAAAGGACAACAAAAAAAATTACCTTCGAAATTGATATTGAAAAAATATTGAAGTATTTATTTTTCTTCGCCTTTGCCGTATTGGTCATTATTTATGGTTATAAAGGCTTTATGAATGTTTACGATTACTTCAATAAACAATCCCAGCCTTCGTACAAGATTGCAGTGCTTGACATGCCTGAATTACGTAAGGAATTTTTCAAGCATCACGGAGGCCGTACTGCTGACAATGATAGATCTCAATTCGAAGAATATTTCAGAACATTAATGAAGATCTACCGTGACCGTGGCTATTTAATTATTGATGCAACGCTTGCCGTTACTGTACCGGATAGTGTTGAAATCGTCACTTATATGGAACTTGAAGATAGCTCTGAAGCGGTACAATCAAGTTCTTATAATGCAAAGAAGTAGAGGGCACCCAATAGTGAAAAAGTTACTTTTCCCTTTAATGGCGGCTTTCGCCATTATGGCGAATACGGTCACTTATGCTTCAGAGCAGGTCCTAACTAATAGTGATGCTGCTGCGTTAATGGCAAAGGCAAAGGAAGGTGGCGTTTCACCCAGTCAGATCTCGGGTGTGTTATCAAAAATGAAAGGATATAAACCTAAGGATGCCATATACATTCCTTCTGGTGGGCTATACCTCTTTCAGGACGAACGTTCGCAGCTAATGGCAGTAACGACCGATGGCCGATACTCCCTTACTGGGGGAAGCCTTGTTGATGTAATTAAACGTAAACCTGTTCTGACTGTAGAAGAAATCAGGAATTCCTATTTTATTAGTCTTGATGAGGCCCCCTTCCCTCTGGAAACTGTAGCGTCCATTCCTCTGGGAAATTCAAAGCTTAAAAGACAAGCAGCCATTTTCATAACACTTGATTGTGACGGTTGCATGGAACTTGTTAAGAAATTCTATGCAGATCGGGACAAGTATCGGATAGATATTGTTTTAGTTCCCTCACCCGGTGAGCCAAAAGAAGAGCTTAGAAGGCTCTGGTGTAGTAAAGAAAAAGGAAAAATAAACAACCTCGATATTCTTCGTTGGCTAATGGGAAGCAAATCCGACATTGAAAAAAGATTGCTCTCTCAAAAAGAAGCAGAAGAATGTCCGGCGGAACCTTTGGTAGCGTCATTGATGCTCGCAGGAATTTATAAATTGCAGGGTGTACCTTCAGTTGTCAGACAGGATGGTTTGGCTGGTAATGGCATTCCAAAAGATTTCGACTACTGGTTGAACCAAAGCGTTGAACCTCTCTTAAAAAATCCATTTGAGACAAATTAAGGCTAGTTTATGAACATCAAAAGATTGGTACTCAGTGCTCTGGTTGTAGGTACATCCTCATATCTTACGGGGTGCTCCATCGGTAGTTCCGAATCCGAATGTCCAGGCATTGAAAAGGGCGTTATCTGTAAAGGTCCTCGCGAAGTTATGGAGTTAACTAATAATCGAGATGATCTGTCTGCACTGGCGGGGGAAGAGTCGGAATCGGGAAAGGAGAAATCGGCTGTCAATGACAGCCGTTATCCAACTGAAATTAGCCCTCCAGGGGAAGTCAAATATCCACAGTCTACTACCCTTAAAAATCAGCCTGTGGCTTATTCAAAAACCGAAATTAAGCCAGTTGGTCAGTTACCTGTCATGTACGATAAAACTTTAAAAATGGGTGCCCCTACTTCATCCATTGGACCACGGCCTATTTCTGGTGTACCGGTTAATTCAAACGTAAGGATGACTAGCAGTTATAGCACTGCCTCTTCAACTGGTAACCCTTTCGTTCATCCGGCTGCGGAAGTCGTTAAACAAACAAGCTATCCGGTTTCTGCTGGAAATGCCCCACGCTACGTTGCACCTAATTCTGATATCAGCCCTGGTAAGGATATGTACTCTCTTTACAATGGCCAGCCCGTTAACCCGACTCTCAACCCTGGGCAGATCCAGCAATACCGTTCGCAAGGTTATAAACAAGCTGTAGTGGCTCCTGAACCACTTGCTGTTCTGCAACAGGGGAAAGTAATGAGAATTACTTTTGCACCTTATACCGATGATAACGATGCGCTTAATCTTCCCGGCTACGTTTATGTCAACGTAAAACCGCAAACATGGATTGCTGGCAAGAATTCGACCTCAAACCCAGCTCGCATAGTTCCTTTAGAAGTACAGGATGCGGCCCGGGAAAATATGCAGCAGCAACAAAAAGCAACTAAAGCTGTCTCTTCGAACGGCATTGTTAGACAACTGTAAGGTCAAATATGGAAGCTATCAATAATTACAATAGCGGTTTAAATCGCCATCAATTAGGTGGGTTTATCCCTGTTTACGATCAATTAGCAGGGACTCACTATTTTTTGATTGATGGCAACAGATTAGGGTTTATGTTTATCTGTAATCCATCCCCTGGAGTTTTTGATAATCAGCAAGATGTTCTTGCTGAAATGTTCAAAATGGATTTCCCTACAGATACTGTCTGTCAAATATCTCTGACTGCATTGCCAGACCTGACTTTACAGCTTAGTGCTTGGTCAGCTGTGCGAGGTGGGCGTATGACTGGGAACGATAAGCTTAAAGCAGATCTGCTTAATGGTTATCAGTTGGACTACTACGACAGAAGTATGCATAAGCCTTTAAAACCTGATCATGATAACCTTATGTTGAGGGATTTTCAGGTATGGATCTCGCTATCGATTCCTTTACAGTCTGCCCTTCCTACCGAGCTGGAACATTCGCGTATCGATTCACTTTACTCTGAACTTGTAAGTAAGTTAATTACGATTGGATTGCATCCGTTTAAGGTCGATGCAGAAAACTGGCTCTATTGTATAGATAAGGTCGTAAACCCCGGAAAGAACTCCCGGTGGGCTGAAGGTTTCATAGACGTTAACACTATGAAAAGGCTTAATGAACAAGTTAACGTTCCCGGCCGTAAGTATACAGTCACAGAAAATCATTTCTCATCAGTCTGACCTGCTCCCCGTTGATTAGTACACCCCGATGTTAGTAATGTCTTCATAAGCCACATGAGGACATCCCCATGAAGAAGCGTTTTTCCGACGAACAGATCATCAGTATTCTCCGCGAAGCCGAAGCTGGGGTACCCGCCCGTGAACTCTGCCGCAAGCATGCCATTTCCGATGCCACGTTTTACACCTGGCGTAAGAAGTATGGCGGTATGGAGGTGCCTGAAGTTAAGCGCCTGAAGTCGCTTGAGGAAGAGAACGCCAGACTCAAGAAGCTGCTTGCCGAAGCCATGCTGGATAAAGAGGCGCTTCAGGTGGCTCTTGGGCGAAAGTACTGACGACAGACCAGAAGCGGGAAGCCGTGATGTTGATGTGTGATGCGACCGGTCTGTCGCAACGTCGTGCCTGCAGGCTTACAGGTTTATCCCTGTCGACCTGCCGCTATGAGGCTCACCGTCCGGCTGCTGATGCGCATTTATCAGGGCGCATCACTGAGCTGGCACTGGAGCGCAGGCGTTTTGGCTACCGTCGTATTTGGCAGTTGCTGCGCCGTGAAGGGCTTCATGTTAATCATAAGCGCGTGTACCGGCTTTATCACCTCAGTGGCCTGGGCGTAAAACGCAGAAGACGTCGTAAAGGGCTGGCAACAGAACGTCTGCCGCTGCTCCGTCCGGCGGCGCCCAATCTGACCTGGTCGATGGATTTCGTCATGGACGCACTTTCCACCGGTCGCAGGATCAAGTGTCTTACCTGCGTCGATGATTTCACAAAGGAATGCCTGACGGTCACTGTTGCCTTTGGGATTTCAGGCGTTCAGGTCACGCGTATTCTGGACAGCATTGCACTGTTTCGAGGCTATCCGGCGACGATAAGAACTGACCAGGGGCCGGAGTTCACTTGCCGTGCACTGGATCAATGGGCCTTTGAGCATGGTGTTGAGTTGCGCTTAATCCAGCCGGGCAAGCCAACGCAGAACGGATTTATTGAGAGCTTTAACGGACGATTTCGCGATGAATGTTTGAATGAGCACTGGTTCAGCGATATCGTTCATGCCAGGAAAATTATTAATGACTGGCGGCAGGATTATAACGAATGCCGCCCGCACTCCACGCTGAATTATCAGACACCGTCTGAATTTGCAGCGGGCTGGAGAAAGGGTCATTCTGAGAATGAAGATTCCGACGTTACTAACTGAGTGTTGTATCTAATCGTGGGGGCAGGTCAAGTCACACAAAGTGACGACGAATCTGAGCATCGTTACTTCAAACAACTTTCCGTTGTAAAGTTTCCTGAATACGTCAATTTCGGTTGTATGTATGAGTTAGTAGTTAACTGGATGCATGGACGTAAGACAATTTTCAGCCCATTTATGATCACTCAGACTGTTCAGTTTGCCGATCCGCTCAAGTTGTCAAAAGAAAACGTCCGCTACAAAGCAATCACTAATAAACAGGCAAGTATACCTTCAGTTGTCACATTCTGCCCTCGCCTGCGGGATATGGATAATGACTACATGGCCGTAACTCGCGAGCTTGAGGATGGCGCAAAGCTTTTAAGAGGGTATCTTACTTTCACTGTTATGGGTAGTAATGCCAATTCTGTGCAGACAGCAGCTAACGATCTCAAATCCTTTTACCTCGAAAGCCGGGTCAAAGTAGCAGATGATTCCTTTATCGTTTTCCCGTCATTTATGTCATGTCTGCCAATGTGCAATGACCCAAAGACAATTTTCGACCTTGACCGTTCCGAAGTAGTGAGCAACACCGGAGCGGCTCATATGACACCGATCTTTGGGCCCTGGAAAGGTAATACAGATAGACCAGTACTGAGTTTAGTTTCTCGTGAAGGTCAACTCATGGGACTTGATATTTTCAAGACTTCTGCAAGCTATAACATGGTTATTGGTGCAACGTCAGGTGCAGGGAAGTCATTCTGGACAGCATATCTAATCAATAACTATCTTGGAGCTGGACCGCGATCTAATAACCTCGTTCATTATCGCTCAACATTTAAGCATTTTTTAGAAAACGAATACCCAGATGATGATCCTGACGGTGCTCAAGTATTTGTTGTGGACGTGGGCCGTTCTTACCAGGGGATTGCGGAACAATATACAAACAGTCAATTTATTGATTTCGGTAAAACCCCTGACTTCACCCTAAATCCCTTTGCCTTCCTAACTGACATCACTGTTAACGACGATGTATTTAACGAAGCACCTGAATTTACCGGTGAATCAACTTCAAACGATGCAGAAAAAGACAAAGTTGCTCAGACCATAATGGTTTTGAATCAGCTAAAAATTATGGCTTCAGAGAAAGGCCTTATCGATGATTATCAACAATCAGTGATGCTTCAGCTTATTGCAGAAGAGTACCAAGAATCCAGAAAATCAGGTCGGACCGGTTCAATAACCGGCTTTGCTCTGCGTTGCAAGAAGCATGAAGACAAACGTATAAAGGATATTGGGGAGCAACTCGGAGCATGGTGCGAAGGTGGAATTTATGGGCACCGGTTTACCGATACGTTGCCTCCAATCAACTTCGACAGCAGATTTATTGTTTTGGAACTGGAGGAGCTAAAAGGCACCCCCCACCTTCAGACAGTTGTATTAATGTCTATCATTCAGGCTGCTCAGCATGCAATGTTCATCAAAAAAGATGGGCGTCGTCGCTTGTTCATCCTTGATGAAGCATGGGAGTACATTCGTCCTGATAATTCATCAGGTGCCGGAAATCAATCAAACCAATTCTTCTCTTCCTTCCTCGAAGCGGCATGGCGTAGGTTCAGGAAAACAAACTGCGCTGGCATCTGTATCACACAGTCGTTTGAAGATTATTTTACTTCTTCTGTTGGCCGGGCCCTGACTGCTAACTCGCCTTGGAAGATAATCATGAAACAAGAAAAAGAAAGCATTGAAGCAATGAAGGCTAATAAATATTTTTCTACTTCAGATGCAGAATATGAACGTATGAAAAATATTCGTACAGTCAAAAAGGTGTTTTCAGAGATGTTAGTCAGGTTCGAAAACTTCCAAGAGATCTGTCGGTTATACGTAGACCGGAAAATGGAGCTTTGTTTTACTACGGATAGTGCTGACAGGAGTAAATTATGGGAAATTCAAAGCCGCGAGAATTGTAGCTATGGCGAGGCAATAGAAATTCTCTATGCTCAAGAAGTAGCAGCGGGTTTGGCCGCGTAGAGTAAATATCTTCAAGCAAAAATAATTAAACCAGATGTCTCATAAGAATCTGGTTTTTTATTGTATGCCTTAAGTAAACAAATGAGGTTGTGACTTAATGAGTTCATCACTGTGCTGCAAATTTTGGTTTTATAATTAATGTGGTGTAAAAACAGTGACATAAATACAAATCGCAGTTAGGTTGTGTACGCATTAAGTAAACAAAATTTATAACTTCAATACTGACATTATAAGATGAAAATCACGTAAATTACATTTTTGTTTACCAAAGGTAATCAAAGTAGCGCGGCATTATTAGTGAAAACAGATCACTGGTGTCATTTTGCATACAAAACTTAATATCCTTTAATCATTCTTCTAAAAGTTTATTATTAACGGTTTGGTTTCTGAAAATTTATCCAATTTGCTCACCGAAGACTTTTAACTTATTTAACCCCCTTTATCGCCAAACTGTGATTTTCTAATGTTAGTCTACAGTTCTAGGGCCCTTGCTCCCATGATGCGAATCCTGCCACCTAATAAAGATTAACGCCTCATTCCTGTATGCCGGTCTTACGACGCCAGTGCACGGACTATTTTTGGTCATCACAAGGACAGGCGGGAGATTTAATCAGGGCGTGGTGTTGCTGAGCAGCAGCTGCGGCACTGTAAGCCGAAGGCGGAATTAACTCCTTTATCACCATCTGGGGACGTCATTATGGGTAGCCCTTTTAACTTGCTCAGGACCATTAAGCTAAAATTCCGGATAGCGATTGACGTAAGATTTAGGCTAAGCAGGTAAAGTGATCCCCGCTCCCGGGGTGACAACTTTATACAAAAGGCCGAGCGGAAGATTGTCCTTAGGGAATATTTCTTTAACACAGCACGGGCACTTACTCACGCTGCCGGATTTAACCCCCTTAATCGCCAAACTGGGGTTCTGTCCTCATGCTGGCCTTCAGTTCTGGGCGGGGTTGCTATCACTTGCTCCCTAATGCGAGATGTACCTGCTGATACAGATTAACGTCATATTCCTGCGTGCCGGTCTGCCGACACCAGTGCACGGGCTTTTTTCGGTCATCACATTACCGGGCAGGAGATTTTATCAGGACGTGGTGTGACTGAGCAGCAGCTGGGGCACTGTCATCCGCTTGCAGATTTAACCCCCTTAATCGCCAAACTGGCGTTCAGTCCTGATAGTGTCCTTCCGTCCTGGGCAGGGTTGCTAACACTGGCTCCCTTAATACGAAATGCGCCTGCTGATAAAGATTAAAGTCACATCACTGCATACCGGTTTGCCGACTCCGGTGCATGGCCTTTTCCGATAATCACAAGGACGGACGGGTGATTATATCTGTGCATAGTATGTCTGAGCAGCATCAGAAGGCACTGTCAGCCACTGGCAGATTTAACCCCCTTAATCGCCAAACTGGCGTTCAGTCCTGATAGTGTCCTTCCGTCCTGGGCAGGGTTGCTAACACTTGCTCCCTTAATACGAAATGCGCCTGCTGATAAAGATTAAAGTCACATCACTGCATACCGGTCTGCCGACTCCGGTGCATGGCCTTTTCCGATAATCACAAGGACGGACGGGTGATTATATCTGTGCATAGTATGTCTGAGCAGCATCAGAAGGCACTGTCAGCCGCTGGCAGATTTAACCCCCTTAATCGCCAAACTGGGATCAGTCCTGATAGTGTCCTTCCGTCCTGGAGAGGGTTGCTAACACTTGTTCCCATGATACGAAATGCGCCAGCTGATACAGATTAACGTCTCATTGCCCATGCCGGTCTGCCGACACCGGTGCATGGCCTTTTCCGATATTCGCAAGCACAGATGCTTGATTTTTTCAGGGTGTAATATACCTGAGCAGCATCTGAAGGCACTTTCAGTCGCTGTCAGATTTAACACCCTTAATCGCCAATCTGGGATTTTATGATGTTAACCTCCAGTTCAAGACCCTTGCTCCCATGATGCGAACCTTGCCACCTGATAAAGATTTACGCCTCATTCCTGTATGCAGGTCTTACGACTCTAGTGCACGGACAATTTTCGGTCATAACAAGACCTGGCGGAAGATTTAATCAGGCGTGGTGTGACTGAGCAGAAGCTGGGGCAATGTCAGCCGCTGGCAGAAAAAACCCTTATTCGCCATCTCAAACCGTCATTATGGGTAGTCCTTTTAACTTTCTCAGGACCATTAAGCTTAAACTCCGTTTAGAGAATGACGTAAGATTTAGGCTAAGCAGGTTAAGTGATCCCTCTCCCGGGTTGAACACTATATTCATCGTACGAGCGGAAGATTGTCCTTCGGGAAATATTTCTTAAACACCGCTCGGGATCTTATTGCCACTGGCGGATTTAACCCCCTTAATCGCCATACTGGGGTTCTGTCCTGATGCTGGCCTTCAGTTCTGGGCTTGGGTTGCTATCGCTTGCTCCCATAATGCGAAATGTGCCTCCTGATACAGATTAACGTCATATTCCTGCGTGCCGGTCTGCCGACACCAGTGCACGGGCTTTTTTCGGTCATCACATTTCCGGGCAGGAGATTCTATCAGGGCGTGGTGTGACTGAGCAGCAACTGGGGCACTGTCAGCAGCTTGCAAATTTAACCCCCTTAATCGCCAAACTTGGGTTCAGTCCTGATGTTGGCATTCCGTTCTGGGCGGCGTTGCTATCACTTGCTCCCATTATGCGAAAAGTGCCTGCTGATACAGATTAACGTCATATTCATGCATGCCGGTCTGCCGACACCAGTGCACGGGTTTTTTTCGGTCATTACAATACCGGGCAGGGGATTAAATCAGGGCGTGGTGTGACTGAGCAGCAGCTGGGACACTGTCAGCCGCTGGCAGATTTAACCCCCTTAATCTCCACACTGGGGTTGCCTCCTTAAGTTGGGTTTCATTTCGGGGTGAGGTTGCTAACTCTGCTCCCATAATTCGTAGTGTGCCTCCTCAAGAGATTAACACCTCATATCTTTAGACTGGACTGACGACAACGGTTCACAGTTAGGAAACGTATATCAGCACACCGGTGAGATAGATTTTAGGGTCTAAGCAAGAAATAGGGTAGGCGTGAAGATTCATTAATGGAGCTCTTAACTTCAAAGCGTAGAGAAGGAGACAAGAATCGTGGTTTAAACAGGTTGTGCATTAGGTATGGACTAGAGAGTCTGAGCTCACATCTGCAAGTTAAGCTCACAAAAAATCATAAAAAAGTAAACAAACATTAGCTTAAGATTGAAACTAAGGATAGAATTGTACGCATAACAAGGAAATGGACGCATTATACGTAAAGTTTACATATATGCGTAAAAGTCGGTTTTCAGTGCAAAAAGGTCATAACCATGAATTTACTTGAAAAGATCGCCCTCGTTGGTCAGCGCATGAAAAGCGAGCAGATTTCTCTAAAGGAATCTCTGATGGCTTCATCAAGAGTATCTGTTTCTGATGATAGTGTTGATGGTGTTGATAGACTGATCTATAACCACTGTTTGAATAAAAAAAATCTCTCTGATTTTTTTGGGAAGTCACGAGTAACGTTCAATAAAATACTTTCGGACTTAGAAGAAAAAGAACTTGTTGGTGCACCTATTTATCAAAACAAAAATCATCTTTACACCCGCTGGGATGTTCAAAAAATAATGGATGCCCTGGGTTATCCCAAGTACCGCGATCATTACTTTAGCAGAGCTATTGTTACTCAGAATCATAAAGGCGGTACAGGGAAAAGCACTACATCTGTAGCTTTAGCAGTAGCAGCTGCTTTAGATCTACAACTCAATGCACGTGTATTAATGATCGAATGGGACCCACAAGGTTCGATTGGAAGCAGCATGATTCAAAGTGTCTCAGAAGATGATGTCTTCCTTACAGCAATTGATGCAATCCTTGGAATTTATGAAGAAAATTCTGAGTATAAAAAATATTTAGATTCAGGATTCTCTGAAGAAGAAATCATCACTAATATGCCTTTTTCAACGCATCTGCCAAACTTGGACGTAATAACGGCTTTTCCGACAGATGCTCGTTTTAAAGATAAATACTGGCAATGTTCTAGAGAAGAACGTACGTCTTTGTTACTACGTTTCAAGGAAGTTATCTTACCGGTACTGAAGCAGAACTATGATTTGATTATTATAGACACTCCACCTGAAGATTCACCTTTGATCTGGGCTGCTGACGAAGCGGCCGATGGGATTCTTGTCGCAGTGTCACCACGTGAATATGATTACGCCTCTACTACAGACTTCATGCTTACAATAAGTGAAAGGTTTAAACAATCACCAAGTAAGGGCGACAATTTAAAATGGTTCAAAGTTCTTGCTGTCAATGTAGATGACAAAAGTCCATATGAAAGAATAGTTTTGGATAAATTAATCAGAACTGTTCAGGACCTTTTGATGTCCGCTAACATAAAAAATTCTGAAGCATTTAAGGCAGCTGCTTCCAAAGGGCGTACAGTGCTTGATATCAAAAAATCAGAGGAACTTTGTTCCGCAAAGCAGCTTGATGTCGCAGAAGAATCTGTATTACAGGTATATCAGCAATTTATAAATGAAATAAAAAGTTTTTCAGCTAAGCAAGGAGTTAACGCATGAGCGATGAGCAACATATCGGGAATGATAAATCTCGATATTTAAACGCACCAAAGCGGACAGAAGTCGGTCACCGTTCAGGTCTTGCGGGTTTGAAAACAGCACCTCGCATAAAAAAGTTATTCACTCTTCATAAGGGCCGGAGACTTGAAGCGGAACATGTGATTGTTCCAGCCCAGAGAGTGGAGAAGGAGACCTTAGTCCATCCAGCGAACCCACGAAATCAAGAAGCCCTTACAGATTATTCTGTTAGAGATATTCTTAAGCAGATTGAAGAAAGAGGGGTCGATACCGAAGGGATCGCTGTAAAAAGAGATGGGGTTTATTTATTAATAGAAGGAAGTCGCAGACGTTTCTGCTGTATAAAGGCAGAAAAGGATCTCCCCCTGTGGGTTCTTCCGGATGAACTAACCGAAGATGATATAAATTCAATTATATCCGCAGCACAAACATCTCGAAAATTTTCATATAGAGAAGTTGGGTTTCAATTTATCAAAAAAATGGAAGAAAAAGGATTTTCTACTAATGAAGAACTCGCAGCATATCTTGGGATTAGTCATGTATCGGTAGCCAAAAGAATCCAGGCGGCCCGTATTGACGAAACATTGATCTCTTTATTCCCGGATTATGAAGGAATCCCGAACTCCTATTATAGTCGCTTGTCTCGTTTACAGAAATATGTGCAAAAAAATCTATTTCCTTTAGATGAAGTAATAGATAATGTTAAAGAGGAAACAAAAGATTTAGACATTGGAGATCTCCAGGTTGCTCAAAAAGTTGTAATGGAAAAAATCACACAATCTGTGGAAAGTGTTTGTGAAAAAACTTATTCCACAAAATGGGAAACAAGTGATCTTATTACTTTTGATAACAAAGATAAGTATGCAAGAATCAGTAAAAACAATACTGGTAGAAAAATTCGCTTTGAATTCAATAGGATAAATGCGGGTTTTATTAAGGAACTAGAGGAGTTCATAAAAGAAAAATTAAAAGTATCAGAATAAATATTGAACTGCATCTTTATGATGCAGTTCATATGATTTATATTTTTAATTTCTTGTTATATTAATATGGGGTGTGCGCAGGTTCAGACATATAAGGTCTTAGTTCTATATGAACAGAAGCGCCATTCCCATCATTTACTACGTTTAAAGGTGCTTTTCCCGGCAATGACATAGTTGCAACGTCAGGTCCAGAAACAGCAAAATTATTTTCTGCTGAAGGCATTACTGTAAAAATCTTTATAGCAACATTTTCATGTCTAAATAATGAAATCCCAAAAGTAGAACCAGCTTCGGTATTGCTCACGTCCACAACCACAGGGGTTTTTCCTAGATATTCATTAGTTAGTATGTTTTTTACTAATGCCCCTTCCGGGACAGTATAGATACGGTATGGATATGCTAAAGCCGTGTGACAAAAACATATTAAAATAACAATTAATGTTTGTTTCATAGATTATCCTCATTCAAAAATAAAAGATATAACTCTTGAAAATCGTGGTTAGTAATTAGGTCCGCTTTTCCGGGAAAATCGTAACTAACAGAAAATAAAAGCGAAAGCGAATCTTTTCCTTTTGCTTTGGGAGAGATTCTGCTAAAAGCACGGTTAATAAACATAAGTTGATCTTCATTGTTGAAGCAAAGTCCAAGCATTCCAACCGTAGGAACTACGAATGTGCTTACGCTGCCTGGGGGCAAAAGTTGCTTACTACGGGCATTGTAAGCACAACGACTACCGCCTAGCGTTAGGCCTGAAAGCTCAATAAAACTTCTGGTTCCATTCTTGGCGACAAGCCAAACATCAGTTCCTGAACTTTCGACACGTAAAGTAACTTTTCCGTCAGTAAAGGCCTCACTTTTATTGTATAGAATAGGGTCAAAACCAACTGTCGGGAGTTCTTCGATTTTACTTTCTACTGACTGACAACCAGTCAGTAATGCAAACAATAAAAGTGTGATAACTTTAATCATCCCGCTTCCTTAGATTGTTTTTGGCGCTCGTTATAAAAGATAATGATTCACCGGGGTAGAGAATTGTTTCTTTCGTCCAATAACCATAACCACCGAGGATATTTTTTCTTTTCTCAATATAAACGGGTTCAGAAAATACTAAATGTTGATATTTAGGAAGAGATAAGATTTCATATTTTCCTTGTCCAACTAAGAGGTAATTCTTCTCTTTAGGATTGATGGATACTGGATTACCAACACTTTGAGGTATGTTAAGTTTTTTTATATTTAGGTCAGAATAGTCAGGAACGGACACTTGATCATTAGACGTATTTCCGGGAAGAGTAAACCCTTTACCCTGATCCGGTCCAAAGATGGCAATTATATCTTTGTTGTTTCTTGTGATCGAAACGATAGCCTGAAGGGGCGTATTAGCAAGGTCATTTATAAACGATATAGTTAGACTTGATTTTGGCTCGACCCAAACAATGCTTTTTCCGGATGTGCCTTCGCTTAATGCAATTTTTTCATTTAGTAAGATTTTATTTTTGGCAATGATATTATACTCAAGTTTTGGTATCACAATAAAAAGTGATTCTTTATTTGAAACATTCATGATTTCTAAGAAATTGGTTTTGGTCATGCTGGTCTTTAGAACAGGCCTATATTTACCATTTATAAACCACCTTCCGTTTATAAGCTCCGCTTTAGCAGATATAAGTGAATCACTTTTCTGTGCGGCAGAAGAAAAAGCATCTTTTCTATGCTCTTTCTCTTGATGTGGTGCAGCTGCTGCGTGAAGATGCAAAAGTAATGTTGAAATTGAGATAATCTTCCAATTTATCTTCATCTTGTTACCTCAATGTTGTTTTCAATCGAATCGAGTTCTAAAGGATAGGTTTTAAGTGAATAAAACTTGTTTGTTGTTTGTATTAGCTGATGGCACAATAAAACTGGATTGTTCTTCATGATTATTTCTACTAATGTAAGTGCTGGTGAGTCAGTTTGCGGTATACCCGGAGCAACTATTACCTGGTCTTCTAATTTTGACATATAGAGTGATCCAGTATTTATATGCAAACAATTACCGATCAGTACTGGAAGATTGTTTTGAGTACGACCATGGGCTTTTCGAATGCTGTTTACAGGATTCCTACCTAGGACCATAAGGTTGACGTCATTTATCATCATTGGTATTACGGCATGGTCCATACCGAATAGAAACTGGCTCTGAAAAATATTCACATTGGCATAGTTGAATGCTTGAAGCGCATTATAAGTATCAGTGAATGATGTGCGGATAGGGGCGTAATCAGAAGGGCAAACCCCAATTTTTATATCGCCTTTTAGTAAAATCTGCATCATCGTACCAAGCTGGGTATTAAGAAGTTTTTTTACCTCTTCCTCTAAATAGTAACGATTCACAGCTTTATGCCACTTTCCGCCCATTACACACCATCTCTCATTGAGGTATGTGCTGGGGTAAAATGTTCTCCGGTCTTTGTTTAATGGTAACAATTTTTTTAACATTTCTTCTCCGGCTCCGGCAGCTGAGAAATGCCTCACAAAACGTCCATCGAAAAAGCCACTGTTTATCGCCTTCATCAATTCTATGGGTTCCGGCCCATAGTCAAACAAATTTCCAGTAGAGAAAATTACTATCTCTTCTTCTGGCTTTGTAACTGATTGGATCAAGTTGCACAGCGCAGAGTAATGTCCATGAGGATCTGCCAGAAAGAAAATCCTTCCGGAGAAGTTTGTAAGGTCTATAGTTTGGACGTGCTCAGCTGCCATAAATTCCTCTACGTATGTTTACATCGATGATACGGTATTTCGAACTATGATTTTTTTACAAAAAGGCGTCATTTTGGATTCTAAGCCTAAGGACCTTTGTTACTTACAGGTAAAGGCCCCAGTCCTGGCTCTCAAACAGTTCATACTTAGGATGCAAAGTAACTTTCTGATTATAATTGGCTCCTTTATAAACATGGTTAATACATGAATACAGGAAATTTAACGGTAAGGTATTTAAAATGGAAGGATGCTGAAATAACATAGACTTACGTATTTTTTTAATAGTGTTAATGTTGATAATAGGTCACCATTAATGTATAAAGTTAATATCTAATATGGTCCTATTAATAAAAGAGAGTTTTTATGGCTGAACTATTAAAATCTGAAAGTCCTGTTTCACCATCAGTGCAGGATATCACTGAAGCTTTAAAAATCGTTGTCGATGATGGAAGTAAAGCTGCAAAACTGGTTTGTCTTAATGAAAGAAACGAATTAGTTCCCTTGCTTACACAAAATAGTTTTGTTCCAGATTTCCGTGTTCGCCATGAGGGTCTCAATCCTTTTAACTATCTTATTGATGGGCTGGAAAGGTTTTCGCATCACAGCGAATCTAGTAACTCACTGGAATCGACTGATGTATCTCACCAATACGATGAAATTAGCCGGTTAAATGTTCACCATGCACTTCATGCTTCTGGTTTAGTTCCTCAGGATGTTCACCTCTTTGTTACTTTACCACTTAGCCAGTTCTATACTGCTTTAGGGGAAACGAATATTGAAAATATTCAGAGAAAAAAAGATAATCTGATGAAACCAGTAGAGCGTTATCTTGACGGTAAACGCTATTCTTTTAACGTTTTGTCTGTGACTGTTTTCCCTGAATCTTTACCAGCTGTGACCCGGGCAGATGAAATTGAGGATATTGCTTCATTTGAATCAAGTTTGGTAATTGATCTTGGTGGTACTACTCTTGATGTTGCAAGTATTACTGGGCAATTAGAACAGATTTCGAAAGTAAAAGGTTTTGACCGTATTGGTTGTTCTATTGTTTACGATGAGATCAGCAGGTATCTTGAATCTGAGAAACTGAATACGAGTAATGCTTACATTCATCATCTTGTTGATAATCGTCATGATAAATCAGCTTTGAAGGTTGCAGAGGACAAGCGTGACGGTGTTTTTGATGCGGTAAACTCTGCGGTACAGAAGTTGCAAAGTAAAGTAATCAGAGCGGTTACACAAGTCGAAGAGAGGCCTCATAATGTTTTCCTTGTTGGGGGAGGTTCATATCTCATCGAAACAGCTATTCGTAAACATTTTGAAACGGCTAAAGTTATCATGGTAGACAATCCGCAGTTCGCATTATCTTTGGCAATTGCTGATACTATTTATTCAGAATAATGAGCTAGAACATGGCTAAATACCCTATCTCAAATAAGGCAGATAACGACCGGATTCAGATCCGGTCTTTCTGGATATCCGAAAGAAAAGCACCCTATGTTTATAGTTTCTTGAAAAAAACAGAACTTTGTCATAGGGGTGACCAACTGGATTTAATTAGGTCGGCTATTAGTACCGGGTTGGTATTAAATAATTTATTTCCTGACTTGGCAAATTTTATAAATGGTTTAAACGAAAGATTAACACTTGCAGATCTTAATAGGTTTCTGAATGATGGAAATACTATAGATACTGAACCTAAGCCTCCTATTAATGTATTGCTAGAGAATGTCTTAGATCAAAAGTTTAAGGAGTATTTAACACCTCTACAATTAGATAATTCAAAGCAGGATTCTGTTTCTGTAAAAGAAACCTTCCTTGTACAAAAGGAACATGCCTGCTTTGGTGTGAAGATTGAAAATGAGGGAAGCGATACCTCTATACCATCTGAAAGCCCACTTTCTTCAGGTGCATGGCTTTGTTGAATAAATCGAACTTTTGCTGAGTTGAAGGATCAGATCACGCATCTTCCCGACAACGCAGACCGTTCCGTGGCAAAGCAAAAGTTCAAAATCACCAACTGGCCCACCTACAATAAAGCCCTCATCAACCGTGGCTCCATAACTTTCTGGCTGGATGATGAAGCTATTCAGGCCTGGTATGAGTCAGCAACACCTTCTTCACGAGGCAGACCTCAGCGCTATTCTGACCTTGCCATCACGACTGTGCTGGTCATTAAACGCGTATTCAGGCTGACCCTGCGCGCTGCGCAGGGCTTTATTGATTCCATTTTTTCTCTGATGAACGTTCCGCTACGCTGCCCGGATTACAGCTGTGTCAGCAGGCGGGCAAAGTCGGTTAATGTCAGTTTCAAAACGTCCACCCGGGGTGAAATCGCACACCTGGTAATTGATTCCACCGGGCTGAAGGTCTTCGGTGAAGGCGAGTGGAAAGTCAAAAAGCATGGCCAGGAACGCCGCCGTATCTGGCGTAAGCTGCATCTCGCCGTTGACAGTAAAACACATGAAATCATCTGCGCTGACCTGTCGCTGAACAATGTTACGGACTCAGAGGCCTTCCCCGGGTTAATCCGGCAAACCCACCGGAAAATCAGGTCAGCCGCCGCCGATGGCGCTTACGATACCCGGCTATGTCACGATGAACTGCGGCGTAAGAAAATCAGCGCGCTTATCCCTCCCCGAAAAGGTGCGGGTTACTGGCCCGGTGAATATGCAGACCGTAACCGTGCAGTGGCTAATCAGCGAATGACCGGGAGTAATGCGCGGTGGAAATGGACAACAGATTACAACCGTCGCTCGATAGCGGAAACGGCGATGTACCGGGTAAAACAGCTGTTCGGGGGTTCACTGACGCTGCGTGACTACGATGGTCAGGTTGCGGAGGCTATGGCCCTGGTACGAGCGCTGAACAAAATGACGAAAGCAGGTATGCCTGAAAGCGTGCGTATTGCCTGAAAACACAACCCGCTACGGGGGAGACTTACCCGAAATCTGATTTATTCAACAAAGCCCAGGTGCATCCAAAATTTCAAAAGAAAAGTCCATTTCCTCTGTGGTGCCAGTGCTAGAAAAAGTATCGGATGAAAATCAAACCGCCTCCATAAGCATAAAATCTAAAGCTAAGGCAAACAAGCGACTAGCGACTTTGGCAAGATAGGTGAGAGACAGTACAATCGACTTCTGAGTTCAACTTGTCTTACCAGGAAAGCCAGCATACTTGCTGGCCTTTTTTTTGTTATAATAAACTCAGGCTTCAGCTGAATCTGTAAAATTACTGTTAATGAAACGGTATTTTAGGTTAATTTGGATGCTGTTACAGGAAGTGCGGATTTTTCCTAAATTTGTAAAAAACCTAAGAATTATCTTAATAAATCTGGTACTTAATTATTATTTTACGTAAAAAGTCTTTGTGGTTTAATGGTTATGTAAGGATTTTTTGATACCCTTATACCCGATGGACCTAAGGTCACTGACAACGATGTTCATGTAGAATCTTCGTTTCTGTAATCCCTTTTGTCCTTGTCCCAAATGATTGATTATTATAATAAAGGCTGATCGAATGCTATCTCGCAACTCACTAATACATGGTTTACGCCGAGACCAGTTAATCGGAGTTCTGACTATTTCAGAGTTTCCGGTAGTTATGGTAGAAAGCCACTTCATTCAGTCTGAGGTTATGGGAATAAAACCCGTAATTTTTAATATTGATGAGCTTCTTGTTTCTATATCCCCAATTTCCTCTCTTAAGTTCGATTGGGAGTGGGCCCCAGTTGATACAATACTCATTGAAGTTATCATTCCACCTGTAGAGTCAGACCTTGTAAGTGCAGAAAATGACTTCCTCCGTGATTCTGGTATTGGCCATATCCAGTGCGAGCCTGGCGGAGCATCAATACGACGTACAGTTACCTTCGTTGGTGGAATAACCGCTGATAACTTACTGTATCAGTTGAGGCTTATGTGCGTAAGCGCGTTAAAACTTTTAGGAGAGGAACTGGGGGATGAAGTCTAAGATTAGATATGTTTTATCTGGTTTTGTTGTGTTATGTGCATTTGCTGGAGTTTATAAAATCCTAAACAATGTTCCGGTTAAACCTGACCTTTTGGACTTCACTGGAAACACATTTAAAAAGACATCACTCTTCCTGCCATGTGATAAAAGCTCGCCTTCTTTAAACATTAAAATTGCTGATAACGAGAAAATCGTGATCAACGGCATCGCTTCAAAAGTAACTTTTGTTGAAAAGGCTGACCCCGTCAAAAGCCCTGGTTTTTGTGATGATCTTGATCTAAACAATTCTCGCCTTGTACATACGGCATCTTACAGCCTGGTGATTTCTGAAACCAAAACAGGATTTACACTATCAAATTTCAAGCATCTTGCCGATGATGAATCATTAGGCGGTATGTGGTTTTATCAAAAGTGACTTTTTATATGGCAACTTCAGACTTCGCTCTTAAAAACCATAATGTTAAAGCATTTGGTCAGGATGCAGCCCTTGTCATTGAGATGAACAATGAAGATGTTAGCTCATCAAAACCTTCACCTTTTTCAAATGAGATTGATAATTATTATCTTACATTGCACGTCGCTCCAAGGAACGCAAAAAAAGATTATGACTGGGGCTCAAACCGTTCTGTACTTCTAAAATTGTCGACGAATGAAGTTATGCAGATGGCATCTGTATTTCTTAGAATCATGCATACTTTAAAGATTGATAAGAGGAAAACCTCACATCATGGCCACGTCGTATACAAAAATATAAGCGTTACCCCAAACGAGAGGGGCGGTTTGTTGTTATCCGCAGGGATAGTTCCAGTCGATAAAGATGGCTTAAAACCCTTCATGCACATGGTCCCCGTCTCACAAATGGATTGCGTTAAAATTGGCCTCTACATACTTGGATATCTTGCTCAAAAAACGCCCTGGGTAAGCTCCGAGTCTATAATTACCGCGCTTCGCTTATCTGAAGCCAAGAATTCAAAATAGCGCATTAACATACGGAATATACGGAAAAATACAGGTTTTTTTAAATGTTATACGAACGGATATTTCTGTTTTTCATCGTAAAGTGAGTTTAATTTTGCTCAGAAAAACAGGTATTCGTCATGAGAAAATCAGGTTTAGGTTTAGCCCTGTTGTTTTCTTTAATTGCTCCGATTAAAGCGGTCTATGCTGAAGCGATTATGATTTCAGGAAAGCTACAGGCTGATTTGCCAGCCGTATCCTTTGACCCGGGGCCGGGCGACTTTGTTGCATACGTTAATTCTAACACTATCACTGCCTCAGGTGCAGGCACAGCCTGTAATGTAACGGTTGATGATCGAGCGACTTCCTCTGTTGATAACCTCGTTTGTTTTTTTGAGTGGTTACCCAATACCTTGGGATTAACTTCTAACGGCTTCACTCTTTCAGGCGTTCCCAACACCACCGGTGATTTAAAACTACCTTACAAGATTTCTTACTTCTCTGGTTCTGAACGGAAAAAAGTTGAAATAGTAAAAGGTGAATATTCAATCAAAAGTGTGGCACCGGTAAAACCAACTATCACCGGTCTTAAATCATCCCTGAACGGATTAGTCTATGACGGCTTTTCTTTCAAATCGTATTTAAAGGATGAAGCGATCAAAGATATCGCTGTTTCTGTTGAACCCCGCAATTATATTCAATACATCTCAATAGGTTCAGGCTCCGCCTGTGAAGTACCTATTGGCGGAACTTCCTGTACCATTGAAGTTGGAAGCATTAAGGCCAGTGATACAGATGAACTTTTGGGTTCACGTGATATCACAATTACAGCAAACTCTAAGAATAATTATTTCGCACCTCCTGAATCCAAAAAGCTTGTTGTTAACTGGGATTATCGGCCTCCTGTAGTAGACCATACACTTTGGAATTTTACCGATGAGGCTAAAACAATCAAAGTAGGTGGCCAGGACATCTATACCGGAGCCAAAACCGTTGCTGTGGCCGTTAAGGTACCCCAGCAAGAAACAGAAGGTGAATGGTGGCTCCCAACAGCTATGTCGCTCACTATGACTCCGGATGGCGTGTTTAAGCCGACGACTAAAGTGACTTTAGATGATGGCACTGAGATTGATTTCAAACAGTCCTGGGCAACCCCTTTACGTAGAACTTTACAGCCGGTAAGTGGACCTCAAAAAGTCGGTGATGAGTACCTCTATATCTTTGACTTAACGGATCTTATAAACGGGTCCTACGCAGCGACTTTTACAGTAGAAAATACGAGCAAAAACTCTTCTACGTACACTGAGCCTGAAAGCAAACTGATGCTGTCTGATAACCCAACGCTTATGGTTCTCAAAGATGGGCAGGTATTAACTAAACGAGCACCCGTATACTTCCTGAACGAGATTATCGTTGCAGCTTTCCAGGGGCAGGCTGGGGTTGCTGACATAAAATCAGTAACAATAGACAACAAAGTAGTTTCGTTAACACCTACAAATTATAAAGGTATTTACTACCTGCCGGTTGGAGACGATTTAGCAGTTAATTCGGATCACGAGATTACTGTGGTGGCTGAAAACCTTTATGGAAAAAACGTAAATTTCAGTACCGTGTTCACTTATCAACCTACTGGATTCACTCTTAAGAATCTGGAAAAAAACGTAACTCTTTACTCGCGCGTACGTCAGTATACGGACCTGCTTAGTCAAACAGCTGGTGATAAATGCACTCTGTTTACCACAGAGGAAAATGCGAATGCTTACCTCGCCTGGTATGGGGAAAAATCAGATGTTACAGCATGCTACCCTCAGTGGAACAATGTCCCTGATGGGTTGGAGTTCTATTTTAAAGGACGTACCCCGGGTCTAACTGGATTCTTTAATAAAACAGGTGAGAATCTGCTCGACTATCAAGTCTATATGATTAACGGGAAGGGCTCTAAAGCGGTTTCCGCAAGGAATCGCCGTACTCTGACCACACAATTACCATACAACCCGATCATCTCTTACAAAAAGAATAAAGTCATAGCAGGCATCAATCCGAACACTGCTCTGGCTTATACGACCGGGGGGGAGGCCGCTCGAATATTAGCGAAGGTGGTACCAGCTGACGTTACGATGATCGTCTCTCAAAACGGCTCTGAGGCTGTCAAAACGTCATTTAAAAATCGTTCCTCAAACAACGATGCAACGACCTTTGTACAAAGGGTCAAGGTTGCTGCTGCACCATTGTGGACAAAGAACGTCTTTGACATAGCTGTAGAATACTCAAAGGATCCAGAATTAAGAACTACAGACACCCTCAACGTATATACGGTGCCTGATTTCAATATTCGAGCATCGATGGAAGTGGATGACAAAAAAACAGCCACATCTCTTGAAGTGCCCTTAAAGGTAACAGTGGGGCGTTATAACAACTCCACACGTAAAAGTGCATTTGACCGTAAAACAATGGGAGAATGGGACGTCACGATATACTCTCAAAAAAGTGTATACGGCAAAGATCCAGAAACAGGCCGTTATAAAACTACATACGAAAGAACTGCGCTGACTGAAGCATTGCCGGTCAATGATGCGGGCATTGTCGAAACCAAGATTAAAATTGAAAATATGGATCTGGGTAATATGCGTCTGGTTGGTGTGGCTAAGGTCAGATCGCCATTCTCTGATTTTGAAATGAAACGTGAGACCAGTGCTGTAGGCATTCGAATCTATAAAGGTGAGGAACTGGAGGGTAACCTGTCGAAAAGCCTTATTATCGGAAGGATCCCACTTAGTACTCTGGTAAGCTTCAAATCTGCCAGTACGGCTAACTCTGATGCACTCGCCCCCACCGAATGGCAGCAGTCCTCTGATAATGGTCAAACCTGGACCATGCTTTCCGACATGACCGGAAAGAGAAGTGTAAGTATCAAAAAGACAGAAGTAGGAAAGTGGCTTTATAGGGCAAAAATGACTAATAAATTCACATCCAAGATTTCCTACACAGATGCCTTAACGGTAGTTACCTACAAGCAGCCTAAGCTCAGTATAGATGTTACAGACATTCTTCAGGGCTCAGATATACCTGTAACCCTGCTTGATAACGATGAACCTATACCAGCAGGCACCGCTGAGGTTCTCTGGTCAGAGGATAAAGTCAACTGGGTGCAGGGAGATACAACTTACACTGTGGCTTCAGCTGATACCCTACCGTCTACGATTTATGCCCGGATGCGTTACCTTGATTCCGATGAACTGGCAGAGGAGTCTTCATGGAAGGAAACGTCTGCTCGGTTGGCAGCCGCAAAACCCAAGCGCCTTTCTGTCTCGGTAACGGGGGTTTCAAAGGTAGAGGTTGGTCAAAAAGTTACTTTGGAAGGTAAGTTCACGAACCCTAACAGTAAGTACCAGAATGGTAATAACGTAGTTGAAGAATGGAAAACACCGGATGGCCAGACATTTAAGGGCTCTTCACTGTCTGTTACCCTTACTGAGCAAATGTTGGATAAACAGGGATATGCTGCTTTTGAATACAGTGCATGGTTAGCGGACAATAAGGAGAATACGGTTTCTACCCGTAGAGTTTCTGTCAAATCGTGGGTTTATAAATTTCCCGAGATGAAAATAAGCTCCAAACTTAAATACGACATGGCACCGACCACCCTACGCGTTGCGTTGAGCGGTATTAAGGATGGAGACTATCCTGGTGTTACTTATTCCCGTGAATGGATCTACGACAAAGAGAATCTGGTAATCACTAAAGATGAAGGTGACACCAAAGAATTTACAATTGAAAATCCTGGCAAATATACATTGATGGTTGTTTTCAAAGATAACCGAAACAATGAACAGCGTATCGAAAATACCTTTGTTGTCGATGAACAAACGCCAATGAACGTTGAGATGACACCCAAGTTCTCTAACAAATATATGAGAGCTCCACTCGATGTAACCTTAAGGTCAAACATCAAGCTATCTCATTCGGCGGACTCGATAGATACGGTCACATACAAGGTGAACGGTGAAGTAATACCCAGCGGCAAAAATTATTGGGCTCAACTGATCTCGGGTTTAAAAGAAAAGAAATACGAGATTACAATTGATGTTGTTAGTAAACTTGGACAGAGAGGTTCAGCATCTGTTGAGTTTGATGTCGTTAAAAACGCAGTGCCTAATTGTACATTGAGCTACACGGAAACCAACCTAAGCTGGAGCTTTACCAATAAATGTGATGATACTGATGGAAAAATGGTTAGATATGAATGGTTCATCAACGGCGAATTAAGGAACGTTTTCGGTAGTACGGCTACACTTTCTAAAAACCTTAACCGTGGTAAGCAGGACATAAAAGTAATTGCTTATGATGATAGTGGAGACTTTGCAACACAGCACGTGACAGTTTTCGGACCGGCTGAAGAGGCAAGTAAGTCTGAAAACACTGTATCAATACCAAGCAGTGAGTAGTTAATTTTTAAATATAAAGCCGGGACATTATGTCCCGGCTTTTTTATACCCAATAATTGGACCTTTGAAAAATTAATGTCGGAAAGTAACTTTGCTCCAAAGGCATCTTTCATGGCCGCTAACAAAGCTGCGTATACATGCTGAGGAATTAACATTCTTATAGGTGAATATTAGGTTAGTTTGCAGACTTCCGAGCGTTGAAAAACATGGATAATAGTTACTTGGATAGAGGTGCATCTGCCTAGTAAAAATATTCTTCAGTGCCAGTGAGAAAAATATGAGCGACTACATACCTAAAAAGAGAGGGCTGCTTATACTGGATTGGTATGTCCCCCTTAATATTTTATTGCTGATTCTCGTTATGTGTGTCTTTTTCACCCGTTATACATTTGGATACGGTTTATTGAATGGGTGCCTGCCTGCTGATTTTTATATGATTGATCATTCGGATAAAAGTATTAAAACTGGTGAACTCATAGCATTTAACATGCCGAAATCGGTACGTTTTATCCCAGAAAATGAACGAGTCATAAAAATTGTTGCCGGTGTGGGCGGTGACAAACTTAAAGTAACAATGGATGGGGTTTATAACGGGGACAAATTTTTTGAAGCTAATGCACGTCGTATTTCGAAGAAATACAATATTCCGTCCATTTTGATTGAAAAAGAATTGATAATTCCTGAAGGCGAAGTTTTCCTAATTGGGCAAACCGATCACTCATGTTATTCCCGTTTTTGGGGAACAGTAAAGCTGAATTCAGTAATTGGGAAAACATATGCGATCTTTTAATGTAAATAAAAAATATTTACCAATACTTCCTGGACTTGCGTTATGTGCAGTTTTAAGTAATACAAATGCAAGCACTGAGTATCAACATGATGCTGACCTAATCGCTCAGCAAGCAAAAGGGCTTGGGGCACAGGCTAAAGGTGCACAGCAGCCAGATGGGGCTCTTAGCCTTGATGCTACGCTAAAATCACCAGATGTGCAGAAGTACATAGCGCAAGCTGAAGCACTCCAAAAAAACCAGGACCTGAGCAAGCAAATAAACCGTGGTTACGTCCCCGGTATGAATGCGGATAGTGTTCAAGCAGTTATAGACCATACCCAGGCTATCAGGGCCCAAAGTAATAACTCTGAAGCTGTCAACGATATAATTAGAAGACGTGATGAAATTCAAGAAAACGCCAGCCTTAATGAAGCGGCTCTGAAAGCTGTGGAAAATAAGCCGGAAGTCATGCGAGGACAATCTAAAAATATCGAAAAATTGTTTGGTTCCTCGGGCATCACAGCTGCTGACTTCGAAAGAAAAATGGATAGCACACGTGAAGAAGCACTATCAACTGAAAATGGAATAACGATCTTTGCTTCATTTAGCTTGCCGGATTATGTACTGGAAGACCTTCTACGTACGGCCTCAGAGCATAAAGCTCGTGTAGTTTTCAATGGTCTAAAGAAAGGAACTACTCGGCTACCAGAGACACAGGCAGCAATAAACCAAATGATTGTCAAAGGAAAATTTGAATCTCCTTTGATTACAATTGATCCTGATAGCTTCAGTCAGTATCAAGTAACTCAAGTACCGACAATTATTTCTAGGGAGCAAGCTCGTTTTGCAAAAATGGTAGGCTCCTTCAACGTTGAGTTTTTTCAGCGAGAACTTGCTAAAAAACCCGATCAGGATATTTTCCCGGTTGCTGGTACCACTTATCCCGTTGAAGAAAAGAGCATCATTAAAGAACTGGAAGAACGTGCACAAAAATATGACTGGGAAGGTGCAAAAAAAAGGGCCGTTTCTGACACATGGAAAAATCAATGGATGGTCGACCTCCCTCCTGCCCAGGAACACAAAGAATTTTTAATTGACCCTACAGTGAGGGTCACTCAGGACGTAAAAGATAAGCAGGGCCGTGTAATAGCTTCCGCCGGTGAGTTGATTAATCCACTTTCGAGATTTCCTCAAAACCTGACGATGATAATTTTCGATCCACTCAATCCGGGCCAGCTGGTATGGGCTGAGCAGCAGTATCGACAACGTCTGGGTAGTGGAAAAGTAATGCCAATGTTTACCCGTATCCAAAAAGATAATGGATGGGATCACCTAAATGATTTACGTGAAAAATTTAACGGTAAGGTGTTTAAAGTTAACGAACAGATCATCTCACGCTTTCAGATTAAAAACACACCTGCGCTTATAACTACTGACCAAGATAAATTCCGGATCACCCTGTTTAGCGAGGCAGAAGTCCGTGGTATCGGAGCCCCAAATCTTTCAGAGGAAAAATAAGATGAAACTCGGATTTATTATAGGCGCTCTCTTTGCAACATGGCTGACGCTAAATTATCCGGACCAGATGAGAAGTTATTTTACCAAAGCCGTCGACTATATCGAAAGTGTTGCAACATTTATTACATCCAAGTGAGCATGATGGTGAAAAAATTCAAAAAGTTACTTTTAGAGTTCATTGTAGCAGTTATGCTTTCGCTTTCTATACCGGGTATGGCTATGGCAGCAGATGCTGGAGTCCCTGGGGCTATGTGTCAGTCAGCTGGAGTGTGGCAGGGCTTGATTAAGAATATCTGTTGGAGCTGCATTTTTCCCATGAGGATAATGGGCATAGGGGCAGCTCCAGAAGGCGCTGCTCCTTCACGTCCGGGTTGCTACTGTACAGATCAGAACGGCGTACCGGAAATAGGTTGGCAATTGAGCTTCTTTCAGCCGGTGAAGATTGTTGAAGTTGTAAAGAGCCCCTGGTGCAGCCCCTTTCTTGAAGGCACGATGCTTCAAAAATCGCAGTTTGATATTGGTAAAAGCAACACAAATCAGCCAATGACAGCAACTGAAGCCGGATTTTACGATGTTCATCTTTGGGAGTTCCCAATCATGACAATGCTCAAATTACTGATTATTGGCGAGTGCACTGCTGAACCCTATATAGATGCCAGCCTGACCTATATAAGCGAAGTGGACCCTATGTGGGAAAGTGATCTGCTTACACTCGTCCTGAATCCAGAGGCAGTAGTTTTTGCAAACCCAATTGCCTCAATGGTGTGCGCTGCTGACTGTGTAGCAGTAACAGCAGGAAAGGATAATCTCGCTGCATACTTTTGTGCCGGATGCGATGGCAACCTTTATCCATTAACCGGCCACATTTACGCAAATGATGACGCTGTAAGGACGAGTTCACTGATAACCCAGCGTCTTCTGACTAAACTACATCGCCAGGGAATGCTGATGCGAACGATGGGAGCAGACGCAATGTGTGAGAAAACGTGGGAATACTTTACACCTCGTTCCCAGTATCGGCTTTCAATGCTTTTCCCAACTCCTGAGGCGAAAGGGCCGGATTGCTGTCATCGTCTTGGTGATTCGGTACATGACTGGTCAACCCTTAAAGGTGGGCGCAAAAAAATAGGCAATGATAATTATGTCTATATGTTGTGGCGTTACAATGACTGTTGCGTCAGATATATACCAGGCGCTTGATTTCTAAGGGTAAAAATAATGAAACTTAGAAAAACGATAGCTTCAACTATTATTGCATCAATGATTGCCAATACTATGAGTTGGGCTTTTTATATCTCTCTCATAAATATGGTAATGACTCCTCGTATTTATGCGGCAGACGCTATATTTGACCAGCTCGAAAGTAACTTTAATCTTGCTAATCCTAACGCAAATCGCAATGCGACAACCAGTGCTCAGGACATTGTTGAGAAGTACAAGAATGCGGATTCAGGCGAGAATGTCAGTGGGAAGATCACCGAGAAATACGTGGGTAAAGCCGAATCCGCTAATCTTAATCTCGGAAAGTATGGGGCAGGGAACTCAAATGAAAGTGTCATGAAAAATGCCGCATCCGATGGAAAGTCCATTGGTAGCGCCGTACAACTGCCGAGTATGTCTGGAGGGACAATCAATTCAAACTATACCAAGGAAGGGGCAAAGCTGCTCTCTCGGGATGCTAATGGCAACATTGGTATAAGCAGTAATCCCAATACTACTCCTGGAACCAAAACAAATACCGGAGAGATTTTCAGCTCAGAGCAAAAGCACAGCGATATTAAGTTCAATGCCGCAGATCGTTATGGGGATGAGGATGGCTTTGTAAACGATATAAAGAATCGGAAAAGCCAGTTATTTGATGCTCAAAGTTATGATGGCGTTGCCTACCGCACCCTCGTAAATGCTAACAAGGACAACCCGGCATCATCTATAAAGCCTAACGATCCCATGTTTACTGCGGGGAGAAATGAGATAACAAATGCTGTTGCTGGTACTGGAAACTGGCTTCAGAACTGTAATGTTGAGACCTCTAAAAAAACAGTAACCACACACTATCCTGATTACAAAGAGTTCTACTGTAACTCGCCTAAGCAAGATAACTTCAGCAGCTGCACGATAACCCGTGATTTTTCAGTCCCTGTTTACATTTCAGGCGGAAACGGAGACATGTCGATGTGCGGCGATAATTGTGTGCGTATATGGTTTGGTCGCCGTGATGACAACTACTGGAGTGACGGGGTATATGATAACGAACTGACATTAAAATTCCATCCGGATGCAAAATTGGCCTCAGCAAAGATTGTTAACGCGGAGTGGGATGACCACATGCGGGTAACACTTGATGGCACGCAGATTTTTGCTCACATAGATGGTGCATATCGAGAAAGTGACTATCCGGCTCCTAAGGGATCTTGGGAGTTAAAAAAATCGTGGAAACTCGACAAGGTTTACGATGTGACTGATAAGGTCAGAAAATCGGTGTATGAGGAGCCTGATCGAGAAGTGACAATGGCATCCAGAGTATGGGTTGGTGGGAAGGGTGAAGGGTATTTTGAGGTTGAGCTGACTTTTGAAAATATGAAGCTCGAAGATAAGCACGTCCAGGAACCAGCTGGTTGTTACGATGCTGTACAAGCTCCGAATACATTCTGCCGTTTCGATCGGTTTAAAGATATGGATGTTGGCACAAAACGGCTTCCGGAAAGCGTGCTTTCATTGGCAAAGCCTCTGTATGAAGGTGATAAAGGATTTCTTACCTGGAAGACAAACCTTGAAGGCTACTTTTGTGATCCATTGGCCAAAGACAAAATTTGCTCTTATGACGCTAGTGGAAAAATTATGAAAGACGCTAATGGAAAGGACCTCTGTTACAACTATGAAGAAATAAAGAGTATGCCTGATGCATGTAGTGCTTATAAAAATGATGCAGCATGTGTACTCGATAAACAAACATGTGCAGAGGGTTGGTTCGATGAGGGCACTAACAGTTGCTACATGTATGAACAGAAATACACCTGTGACAGAGGGAAGGATGTAGTTCGGGAGGTTGAATCTTCTACAAATGCCTGTGTTGGCATGATCCCATGTTCAGGTGGAACATGCGAAACTGGGCCAAAGGAAGAGAACAACGATTTTGGAAAAGTTGCGGCTTATTCAAACATGGTTCAGTACATGCAGGGCGAAGCCAAATGCGAAGACCCTAACGATGCCAATTCATGTTCCGTCTTTGAAGGAAAACCTGAATGGTGTGGTCGTTCAGTAGGCTTTGTAAATGGCCTGGCAAAGACGGACTGCTGCGAAGCACCACAGGGAACCGCAGGAGCACTTGAAGGTATCATGCTTGCCGGATCTATGATCAGAAACACAAACTGGACCAGAGTTAATGCTCAGCTAATAAAATGGACCGGCGGTGATACAGGTACATGGGCTTCTATGTCTAATGCGGTCGGAGAGTGGACTGCATCAGCTGGTAAAACAGTAGGGCAAATGTGGAACAACGTCACGAGCTCCTTAACGAGCGTATATGAAAACGTCGCTGGTAATCTAAGCAGGGCAGTTGGGTCTTCCGCAACTTCTGGAGGGGCAGGAGGTGCTGGCCAGTTGGCACAGGAAACAATGTCCAGCTTCGGTATAGGTCAGCTTAAGCAGATGGCAATGAAGAAAGCCTACGAATTGCTACCAGATACAGTTCGTGACTTTGTCTTTAAGAACGTTGCTACTACCGGAGGAGAGGTTGTCTTCTCGGCTGCGGTTCAAAACTTTATGCTTGCATTAAACGTGATCGGTTGGATTTATACAGCCTATCAGGTCACTAAAATGCTTTTAGAAATGTTGGTAGCATGCGACCAGAAAGAGATGGAAGCTTCTATTCATAAGAATCAAAAATCCTGTTTTACATTAGATACGGAACGATGCGTCAAATATCTGAATGTTGGTTTCACAAAGAAATGCGTTAAAAAAGCAACAGACATGTGCTGTTATAATTCCATGTTGTCACGCGTTATTATGCAACAAGCTTATCCGCAATTAGGAATAGACCCTGTCGCCTCTAATTGCGTGGGGCTATCAATAAAGCAAATACAGCAACTGGATTTCGATAAAATTGATCTGACGGAGTGGATTAATGATGCAGTTCAGGTAGGAGAAGTTCCTGATCAATATTCAAAATTCTCCGAAGAATCAATTGTGGAAAACTTACCATTCCAGAATGAGAACTATCAACTTCCATCAGAACGTACCAAGGAAGCAATGGGCGGTGAAGAAAATATGATAAAGGCCAGACAAGAAAATGCTCAGGCTATAAAAGAGGAAAATGTAGATTGTAGCTATTTACCTCGACCGGCCATATGTGAGGTAGGTTCAACTACGCTGGATCCGGTTACGGGCAAGCAGTTGCCGAAATATTGAAGAAGGGGCCGTTAGGCCCCTTTTTTAATTACTTGGCTTTCAATGTTTTTTCTGGGAAGCCTTTTTTACCGTATTCACCGGTAAAGAGGTAATAATCTTTTCCGTTGATGGAGGCTGCAACACCCCCTGGAGTTGTTGTATTTGGGCTATCAGAACGGAAAATGATACCCGAAAAATCAGCGCTTGTTTCGTTTCCTTTAAATGGGATGAACACATAACGAATTACAGCGTAATCACCAGCGGGAAGGTTTAGCTCAGGAATTTCGGTTCCTGTTGCGGGGCGAATCGCCTGAAAGCTGTACATTGAATCTGTAGGGAAAACATCAGCATCAGGCTTAGAGGGCAGATCACAGGTACTCCATTTATTGACGACTGCCATATCAATTTTACATGTGGCCAGAGCTGCTTTCTGTTTTTCAGGGTTGTATCCAAATGAGGCCTGAGTTGCTTTTGTATGCTCAAAAACATACTTAGCTCCCTCACGTACCAAACTTTCATCATTGTAAGGCAATTTTTTTGGATTGGGGACGAACACTAGGTATTGATTGACCTGGATGTATTCGGCGTCAGAAGAACTGTACAAAGAGCTGAGGCTCATGATCCCAAAACCTTTTAGACCGCCTGTTACGTAGCCCATCGAACTATTGATGAGATACTTAGAAAGAAAGTTGTCGGCATCCCCTCCAGGAGTAACCTCTTGCTCCTTAAAATTAACGTCGAAACCAGCAAACGAATAGGCATTCTTGGCGACAGAATCATTTGCATTAGCATGCCAGTACTGGCCGTGACTGTACGCATTCAGAGCGGTGCCTGGCGTAGTGCCGGTGTCACCGGCACAACCCGATAGGGAAAAACCAATGACGACAGAAGAGACCAGAGATACTAAACGTAAAAGTTTCATTTAAAGCCCTTTTTGTAATGTCTTTTGGAGATGGAACCATTATTCCATAGTCACGCGTTTCACAAACAACCTGATTGCATAAAAAAGGAAAAAAAGTGATTTCCAGTAGAACCAGCAGTACACAAGAAAAGCGCTTTTATAAAAATGTATAATTATTAAAACGAAGTAATGAGGTTGAAATGGGTAAGCCAACAGAAGAGCAAAGACCTGTTATCGAGAATGCTAGCGCAAACAATATGGTGATAGCAGCGCCTGGATCAGGCAAATCGTTCACCATGATAGAAGCGGTTATATCGATTCTCAAAAAGTATCCATATGCAAGAATCGGGATGGTGACCTTTACTCGCGCTGCAACAAACGCACTTGCAGCAAAGTTACAAAAGCGATTGAGCAAGAAGGATCTTGACCGGGTGCTGGTGGATACTTTTCACGGACTCGTTAAGAAGCAACTGGACATGATTCGCTGGCCGGGAAAGATGTTGATAGGGCCAGCACAGAGATCTGTCATTCACCGGGCTTTGAAAGAATCCGGTGTAACGATGAAGTTTGCTGAAGCTGAATTCGTTATTGATGCTATCGGCAGAGAAATGGATACGGATGTGATTTCAGTTCGGCATAACAGACAACAGATCCATTTGTTTAATACCTATCAGGCGTTATGCCAGAAAGACCATGTGGCGGACCTCAATGCTCTTTCAAAATTTGTTGTCGGTCAAATGCATTCGGGAAAAATGCGCACGTTAGATTTGACACATTTGATAGTAGACGAAGTTCAGGATACTGACTCTATACAATTCTCATGGATAGCATTGCATACAAGAGCTGGAGTCTATACGAGTATAGTTGGAGACGATGATCAGGCCATCTACTCCTTCAGATCCTCAGGAGGAGTCAAAATATTTCAACAGTTTGAAAAACACTTCAGACCTAACATATTTTACTTAAACACATGCTTTAGGTGTGAACCTGAAATTTTAGAGGTGGCCGGAGCACTGATAGGAAAGAATGTTTACCGTTATGCCAAAGAGTTACGCTCGGCAAAAAAGGGAGGGGGAAAGGTCACTTTTCGTTCATATGTAGATATGGAGGAACAGATACAGGGTATTTTAAGCCTTATAAATCAGGATCCACATGGATGGGCAATTCTAAGCCGCAATAATGCTCACTTGGATGAGCTAGAAAGTTTGATCGAACAGCCAGTAATTCGTTACGGAGGTAAATCATTCTGGGATGAAAAAGAAACAAGCGATGTGTTAAGCCTTATGGCCTTTTTCCGACAATCAAATGATCCTCGCTTAATGAAGAGAGTATTGGCATTGTTTGGAGAACAGGAATCAGTTTTGGATGAAGTGGCATTGAGTATGAGAGGAAGAAAAGTTACTTTTGGCGACCTTGCCATCCCGGAGGACAGTTCTCTCGAAACAAAAACATTACATTCAAACTTCGTGCGCTTTACCCAGGAAAGTTCTGATAAAGTTGAGATAGCAAAACGTTTCGCCAACCTTACGAAATGGATGGAATCGTCGTCAATCAAGATGAGGAGTAATAAAGGTACAGCAACCTTAACAAAAATTGCTTTAGACACTTGTAAACAGTGGGCAGAAAAGACTGGTTGGATGAATATGATAAATCGTGCTGCTGCAATGTCATTAGGCCCTAGGAAGAAGGACGAGGAATACAGCCCAGAGAAAGTAGTCCTATCAACCTTGCATGGTTCAAAGGGTCTTGAGTGGAATAAAGTAATAATAATGAGTTGTAATGCGGATCAGATACCAAGTAAAAGATCAGTTGGGGAGGAGGCAATAGAAGAAGAAAGACGTTTGCTTTATGTTGGATTTACGCGTGCAGAAAAGCAACTTTTTGTAATGTGGTATGGTGATCCTTCTTTCTTTTTAAGAGAATGCAGTGAAGAAAAGATAAAAGAAGCAGCTAATATTCGAATTTCTCCACTTTATACAGAATAATTCGATATGGGCATTTACTTATGCTTAAAGCTATAGTATAAAAACAATGAGCTTAAATATCAGCTCCCAAATTTGAGTAACTTTGCTTAAAGTTACTTTCGCGTTAAGCGTTGATTTAGCCGTGAAAAGCGGCCAGCTTAAACAAGCTGTAAGACACCACCGGCAAAATGTCACCTTTGTCGCTGGTGCACTTCCCATGCCTGCAAAAGGCAATCTGAATTTACCAAACCGTAACTAATTTAGCTCCTCCTGGGGCTATTTTTGTTGCGTACTTCTAATGCCAGATAGTATAAATCAGGCGGTTCATAGCTTACGGGAGATGAATGACAGGCTTTGCCTTCGTGTTGAAACAAAAATTTGTTTCTTCCTTCTTACTATATATAGGTGACCCCAAATGTCTAAAAATAAAGCTCGCAGTAAAGCCCTTCATCAAACCTTTAGTGAAATTATTCCAGAGATGGATAAGGCGCTAAACAAACAGCTCTTAGAAGTTCTGATGAAATATACAGAACGTGATAATGAACTGATTGTTATTTTGAATGAGGACGGCCCAAATATCATTGAACTTAAGTCTCTTAAGCCTGTGTCTTTGTTGGCCGAAAAGCTTTCTGCTTATTCAAGCTATTATCATGTGGATGTTGTGGAGCTCGTGGTCAAGAAAATTGATTTCGAAGGAGCTTATAAGCTTCTTAAAGCTTCCCCAGATGTACCACTTTTTAAAAGCTTAACTGAACTGGATAAATATCTTGTTGAGGAGTTTGAAAAATACGGATTAAATTCATTTCTTGACGTGGATAATCTGGATTACTCACTTGAAAAAGCCAGTGAACTCAAAAATGAGCAGTTAATAAATTGGGTTTCGGACATCATTTGCAAACGTGAAAAATTAACTTTACGTAAGCGTTTTGATGTCGCAGTAAAGGCCCACTACGAAAATGTAGAAAAAATGTATGATACCATTCGTCCGTTAATGAAAAAACTGGGTTTCCCAGAAGATCTCATGACGCACACCTTTAGTGAGTTAAGCGTTTTTGAAACTAAAGGATGGGACCATGCAATAAAATCGAAAATTGAGACTCTCGCTAAGCGTGAAACTCAATATTTAGATGATGCGGCTAAAGCAGAGAATCGACGTCTTGTAACAGAGAAGTTGGAGAACTCTTTAGCGATTGCACCAACTAAACCAACAAGAAATTGGTTACATATTGCCGGAATTGCCTGTTTGGTAGTCTGCACGTTCATGTATGTAACTAATAAATTTATTTAATCCTGTTAAGGGGGAACCCTAACGGGGCTTCTCTTTGAACAAATCGAGGAGCGGAAAATGTCATATCTTGAATATATCAATGAAGTAAAAGTGTCCGGGATAGTTATCAGTGCTGTGGAGAAAAAAATGACTGACCAGAGTATAGGTTTGTTAATAAAGCTCAAAAATAGGATGAAGACAGAAGTTGATGGTGAAATCACTGAGAGAGAATTTTCAGTTCAAATCAAGGTGTCGCCTGAAATGTATTCAACCTGTTTCACTGGTATAAATCAGGGTGATGAGTTGATGGTCTCCGGTTATATTGTTGTCGATACTATTATGATTGAAGGGAGAGAACATCCTCTTGACTACATGAGAGTGGTAGCAACAAGTAAGTTGGCTCACATACCTAAACCTCTAAAAGGTTTTGGACAAAGTAGCTTTAATCAGATCTGACATTAAACCCACCCTAAAGGGGAGAAATCCCTTCATGGGATTTCTCCTTTTGGAGTCCCCATGAAACAAAAATTTAGGGCTACTGCAATAAGTAGTAATCAACTTAGTTTTTTTTCTATATTCGATATAGATGAAGATGAAATAACGCAAATAGTTGATTCACCCAAAGAGCATTTAAATGATGCATACACGTCCGGATTAAACTTTAAATCAGATGAAAGTAACATTTCTGAGATAAATTATGATTCTGAAAGGCGTGAAAATCACCTTTATGAAAAATCCAAATTACTTAAAAATCAGATTTTGCATACAATTAATTTTGCAGCAGAAACAGATTATCTATATTCGGTTGAAGAATATAACCCAGATTTGGGTGGTCTGGTAATAGAATGGACCCCTGAGGATGTGTATGTTGTTTTTCTATCCGCTATGGAAGAGTCTTTGGAAATCATTAAAGAACTAGTGTTGAGGAGAAAGTTATTCTTCAAAGATGACAATGGTAATATCACAGTGAATCCACTTTTAGAAGCTGAAACACGGTGGTATATGTCAAAATCATTTGAATACACTTGTTTATCTCATGGACTTGATGCATGTGAATTTAGAGCGGAATTAAAATCATGGCTCTATTATCATTCGCATCGTTCGATTAGTGAAAACACGAAATTAGCTGAATGCAGGAATGATGATGAAATCATTTTGCATGATTGCAATGACGATATGGGCTGGGACATCTTCTTTGATCAGGATTATTTAATGTCAGAAAAAAAACTGGCTGTTAAATGGACTGACAGGGAAATTATGGATGTTTACATAAAAGCTTTTAAATCCACATTAGAGTTGTTTGACGAGCTTGTTTCATGTGATCTGTTAACTAAACGAAACGCTTTTGGCAAGTTAGAAATAAATCCAATATTCGAAAATCATTTTGAATGGATCATGTCTGAAGCTTTTGAAATAGTGGGAAATCATCTTGGTTATAATGTGCCTCAAATCAGGAAACTGATGGCAACTATTTGCCAAATGAATCTCAAATAAAATGCCACTGGCAAACATCTGCCAGAGGGCGGTGTTTGCATTTTACCGGAGTTAAAAATGTCTAATGCCGCTATGAAGTTAAATGAAACATCTTCTGATGCTTATGAAAAATTAGAAGCTCTTCTTTCCCCGGATGTTATAAAGTTAAAACATTATGTGGATAAAGGTGAGTATCTTTTAGTTCTAGCAAAGGACCTTTTTGGTATTCCAGAAATGGATCCAAAGATGGCTGTGCCTGTTTTCAAAACTAAAACCTCGTATCGAGCTCCGCTGAACAAAGACTACATACCAAATCCCCGAATACTTGAACAAGTGGTTAAACTGCTTATCAGTCCGGATATAGATTTAAGTGTGTGTCTTAAAGGTGAGTCCGGTTCTGGCAAGACTGAAATGGTAATGTACATTAGCCACATGATGAATTGGCCGCTGACAATTAAGCAGATCAACAGCAATATTCGAGTTGATGAGCTTGAAGGTGAGCGCAGTCTTAATGGTGGTAATACAGGTTTTGTACACAGCGATTTGGTAACGGGATTTCGTAATGGTCACCTCATTCTTCTGGATGAAGTGGACAAAATCGATCCTGATACGGCAGCAAAACTTCACATGCCCATTGAACGTAAGCCCTGGTCACTCAGTGCTAATGGTGGTGAGGTTATAACTGCTAATGGCTACACGCGATTTATTGGTACTGCAAACACAAACATGAGTGGAGGCGCTCGCCGGTTCGTTTCTTCTCAACGTCAAGATGCAGCTTTTATAAAGCGGTTCTTGATAGTTGAAATGGAGAAGCCCGACAAAGTTGCTTTAACCAATGTGCTTACTAAACGATATAGCTCTTTGCCTTTTCAGGTCATTGAGAAGTTCGTAAGAGTAGCGATTGCAGTAAATGACTCTGGTACAGAAGACAGTGTGATGGATATTCGTCAATTAGTAGCTTGGGTTGGCACGTCGATGACGTTAAAAACCTTTAGTCTTCTTGACACTTTCAAAATAGCTTTTGCTTCTGCTTTACCTTTACATGTGGTCGATCTTGTTCTTCAAGCTATAGATCTTTCTCTTGGCGAAGACAAGGATAAATCGTTGGAGTATTTCACAGCAAAAAAGTCGAGTTAGATGGGATTTGTTATGAAACCTCTGATATTTGTATCTCAGAGTTATCCCATCTTGAATTTAGTGCGTTTTTAAGTACGGATGGTGCTGCTACCATTGCTATAGCAAAAAACGGAACTAATTTTACTGGACTTATGCAACTGAATAACGACTATTCTTTATTGTTTTATCATGATGGTAAAATAAATATGGAAGGTCTAATTAAAGAAATGGAATTAAAAGGTTATATGTATCAGGGAGCAATGGGCAATGATGATGTTGCCGCTGAGTTTCCCGGTATTCTTTTAATTGCACCAGAGAAGCTTTAATATCAACCCTATCGGGAAATCTTTCCCGTTGGGGAGGGTTTCCCCTTTTTTTTGGAGAAACCCATGACTTTAAATACTTCAATGCTTAACAAAGTATCTGCAAAACAAATCTCTGAGAATTTTGCAAAATCATATCCAGATTTACTGGAAGGTGCAGTTATAACAAAAATTGAAATAAGTGGCTGTCAAGGATCGCGTCGAACCGATAAAATCGATTTGTCTTATGATGGAGATGATATTACGGATCAAAAAAGCGTATCTAAAAGCGAAGTACGTTGGATTGACATAAAAGCCCTTAGCTTCAAAAGTACGATTACCAGCAGAATATCAACCCTTTGCTCACGCTTGTGCATCCGCTATAGCAATATGTGGATTTTACCAGTTTCCAGTATGGAAGAGTTTCTGGAAGGGGCCCAAGAGATTGAACGAGAGTTTCAGGCAGGTATTCAAAACGTTGTAGACAATTATGAGATGCATATTGAGGCTGAAAAAAATAGAAGCCCAAGAATGTCTTCTTTGATTGATCAGTTGAAATTAACTAAAGATGATTTCATAAAATCCTTTAGATTTAATATTGCTCACTTTATTCCTTTTACGCCTATTAGCGTTGAAGGTGATGAAACCCAGGACTACTATCAGGAACAATTGATAACAGATCTGGCAGAAGAAGCAATGAGGGTTTATGAAAAAATTAGTAAAAATAATAATTTGCGCTCAAGTACTATTGACCGACTGAAGCAAATGCAAAATAAGATCATTAGCTTCATGTTTATACATAAAGAGGCGGCAGTACTTGCAGAAGCTATAAAACACATAATGAATAATTTACCTAAAGGTGCCATTTCTGAACCTCGCGACGTTGCGGTGTTACAGCAGTGGTTTTATTTCATGAGTGATGCTTCAATGTTAAAGCGTATTATTTCAGGAGAGCAAAAGGTTACTGACTGGTTGGAATCTATTACCAGATCATTTAATCAAAGCTCACAAACAGAACCGAACGCGCTACAGAACACAGGTATTGAAGCTATTTTAGATTCAACAAATGTGTTTCAGGTTGAACCTGTCGTAGAGAACGATATAAAAAACAGCACGTTTTCAAACACTGATTCTGTAGCTGAACCTGAGAAATCAGTTTCGCAACAGGAAGACAATGCTGAAAATGGTTTTGATATCGAGCTCAAAGGCTGGTAACTGTTTGCTTTATTAAAAACCCCAGATGGGTACTTCACCATCTGGGTGAGTACCCCTTTTTTATAAAGAGGTATTCTATGAAATTAGATCTTAAATCATCGCCGCGCCATATTAAGCGTTTACAGAATATAGCAAAAGTCATTAGCGGCTTAGGCGATGTAAGAGTTGTAATAGACGACAATACCAAAGGACCGTATTTTGATCCTGTCAATAAAGTTTGTGTTTTACCAAACGGCGATTATAGCGATGATGACTTTGTCAGTCTGATTGAAGGTTTTACCTGTCATGAAGCTGGTCATGGTCGCTATACCGTCAGTGAGGTTTACAGTGACGCCTTTAATAGTGTTCTCATGTCATCTGAAGGGTTTACACGCTTCGATGACGGAATGAATGCAGAGTTTGAGAGCCTCGCTGAGAAACGTAAAGCTTATAGCAGGGCAAAACGTCTTACCGGGCTTATAAATCTGTTCGATGATGTACAGATGGAAGAGAAGGTTGGTAACGATTATCCGGATGCAAAGCGGCGGCTTGCAGCCACTTACGCACTGATGGTTAAAGCCGGAAGGATGACTCCTGATATATCTTCTCGTCCGGAAAATCCTGTCCTATTTATTGAGTGGTATCTGCTTAACTCATTGCGAGTAAAAGTCCTTCAGCAGGTAGGTCACAAAGAAACCCTCGATCCGTTTTTTGACTATGCCCAAAAGATACTTTCTCCAGTAATTTCTGATGTTGAGGAAATTTTTCATGATGCTCTTGGTTGTGAAAATACTCAGGGCTGTGAATCCCTTGCTCGTAAGACCCTGGCTCTTTTAGAGAGACTGCGGGATGAGGCAAAGGAACAACAGCAGCAGACAGAGCAGGAGGAGCAGGAGGCATATGATGAATCCGAGACCGATACCGATACCGAATCAGAAGATAAATCGCTTACGTCGACTGATAGTCGTGAGGATGATTCTGAGGACGATAGTGAAGGTCAGGCAGATACTTCCGATAACGCTGATCTTGCTCAAGAGGGATGTTCTGAGCCTTCAGAACTTGCTGAAGATAACGAGGGAAATAATGAACCCACCGGTGGCAATCCCACGGGTGATAACATTATTGAAGACGATACTGATGCGATTAACCCTTCCGAGAGTGAATCAGATGAAGCCAGTTCGACTAACGTTGAAGATGAAAGTAACTTTTCATCGGCTCAATGGGAGATACTGGCAGATTTGTTGGATGCCTTTCTTAGCAGTGATGAGGATAGCGAAGATTATCACGATGCTTTGGCTAAAGAGATTGAAGGTATTGCATCAAAAGTATCCGATGACGTGAAAGCCGAATTCGGTGCTTCTGAATGGGATATCCCTGATCTCCTTATCGATTTGAATGTTTACAATGAGGCTTTGTCTCTGAGTCATTCAATCGGTAGCGACTTGTCTGTTTTACAGCAGGTTAAAATGCGTGGCCGAAACAAAACTCATGAGCGTGGAATTACCTTCGATGGAAATCGATTAATTCTGTCACAAATGGGAGTTCGTGATGTCTTCAGAGCTCAAAGCGAATCTAAAAATAGAGGGCATGTTGGCCTCGTATTAGTTCGTGATATTTCAGCGTCAATGGCTAATGATGAAAGATATATTCATGCCATTAAGTCAGATCTTGCTTTATCGATGGCCGCTGAAAGTTTGTCAAAAATGCATGTCTCCAATATAGTTTTTCCCTTCAAGGAAAGTGAATTTGAGATTATCAAAACGTTTGATCAAAGCGTTGAGGAATCTCTATCGAAATTCACTCTTGGATGTAAGGGTTATTATACCCCTACGGGATCTGCTTTAATGGCAGCTGTTGATCTGTTACTTGACAGCCAATTCGATAGGAAAATAATTTTTCTTATAACTGATGGTTATCCGAATAAATCGGAATTTACTATCGTCGAAGTTATGGAAAAGGCTAAATGTAATGGAATAGAAATCGTTGGTGTTGGTATTAAGACTGATGAAATAATTGGTTTTGAAACGGACACTTTCGTAACAGTTGATGATACTTCTTTATTGTCTATTGAAGTCAGTAAGCTAGTTCATCAAATACTTTCTTAATAAACTCTACCCAATCGGGGCAAAAAGGCCCCGGTGGGTCTTTTTGCTCCATGAAGGAATAAGGAGCAAAATATGACTCAGATAAAAACTTACCGTGTAGAACATGAAAAAGTCGGTGCGATGCATAAAGTCCGTATTTTCGGACGTGTTGGTGAAGTTATAAGCAATGATAGCCCTCAGGAAAGAATCTTCCGCGAAGTCACTATAGCGGAGGGTAATAGCCAGCAGGCTGCGTTACTTGTAGATAACTACATACAGCGTCTTGAGAATAATGGCTTCACGACTGAAGCATAAATGTTGAGGGCCCCCGGGCCCTCTTTCTTAAATTCTGCGTTGTGGGTTTCTCCCTGTCTTCTGCACCGCAGAAGGCATTGAGAAACTCACAATGCCAGATAAGAGAGATCATCATGACTTATGCATCCCCGGCTCTTCGTCGTAAACCACAGGAAGTATCTGAACACTTTATTAAACTCGTTCATGCTCGAATTGCTGAAGTGTCTGGCTGGAAGTATATATTCGAAAGAATACCTGCTTTCAAAGACGCTTGTGCAAAAGCCCCGAGCCAGGTTCCTTGCCCGTTTACTGGCGCAGGGAAATCGAAGTTTCGTTTCCGGCAAAAAGACCTTTATACCGGATGTGCGATCCATAATGACTTTCCGGTAAATGAGTTTTGCGACGGAATTGATGTTCTGGCGAAATATTATGAATTAAGTAAAACGCAGACTTGCAAAAAGATTCTCTCAGATTTTTTCGGGATGGATCTGCATGCTCCGTTAACTGACGCCGACATTGAAAATGAACGACGCTATAAATCAGCAGTTCGTGCCACAGAAACTCTTGACCGAGAGGAAGTGGCAAAGCGAATGCGAAAACTTGATGTGATGTATCACTATACCGGTGAAATAAAGCCTAATACTCCTGTTGCTTTGTACCTCCGTAATCGTGGGATCTCCCGCTTACTGAGTCACTTACCAAAGGATTTAGGCTTTAATAACCGGATCTACTATTGGGATAAAGATAAGCAGAAATCGATTATCTATCCGGGAATGATTGCAATCTATCGTGACACCCGAGGTCGGCCTCTGACTATCCATAGAACATACGTAGACAAAAACGGTGATAAGGCACCTGTAGAAAATCCAAAGCTGATGATGAAGCCTCCTGCCGATATGACAGGTGGCTCAATTCAGTTGTTTGACCCTCACTATGATTCAGGTAGTTCGACCTGGACACTGGGAGTGGCTGAAGGGATCGAGAATGCGCTTTCTGTTGTAGAAGCGACTTCAACACCATGCTGGGCAGCCAGCTCCGCATGGTGCCTTGAAAACGTTACTGTTCCTGATTTTTTACTGCCTCCGCCGGATGTAAAATATATAAACTTTTATATCTGGGCGGATAAGGATATTGCTAACTCACAAGGCACTCGTGCCGGTATCGAAGCTGCTCAGCGACTTCAAAGCCGCATGGTTGAGTTTTTGGCTAAACGATATCCCGCATCAAAGCTGACAATTGAAGTCTTCGAACCAGCACAAGATATTCCTGATGGGAAAAAGGGTATCGACTGGAACGATGTTCTCCAGTTAACAGGGCAGGATGGATTCCCGATTCACTGGGCTCCTGAATGTCTTAATCAGCTGTAACAACGATAACTCCCCCGCATTTTGCGGGGGGGGTTATCTTATCAATATTATTTTTTAAATTGTATTGATAAGATAACCGCTTTCCTTCGTGATAATTACCTGCCTTTAAGGTCTTTTCACGGCTGAGATGCTTGCTCAGTTAAATAAATGTGCGGTACTACTGGCTATGGTCGGTTGTATGACATGGTTATTCCATAAACTATTAAAACCCATAACGGGAGTATTACCGTTATGGTGATGCTCGTCGTTTTACATCGGAGAGCATTTTAATGAATTTTCAAACTAACGAAGTTTTTAATAAATTTGCTGCTGTTATAAAATCGCGCATCGTCAATGAACCATCGTCATGCTATTTGCTGCATGATAATGAGATAGATATAACGATTTTGAAACATGGCATATTAGAAAATGACAGAAACCTGTTGTACGTAGTTCGTCCTTCAGGAACGTGTTTGTTGCGTTGTGACAAATATTTCTATCCGAAATATTATCTTCGTTGCCGTGGAGATTATAAGTCATTCATATATGTCCATCTTGATCTACATAGTGGTGAAGCTAAAGAAATCACATGGGAGCAAGCAGACGATATGCTGTCTAGTCCAGGAAAACCCCCATTAAAAGGAAATCTTGGACGATTTGAGTATATAAAAGTTGTGGTTGAGGACCTTCGTATTCGAGGTTACGCTGATTATCTTCCTGCGTATAATCTTGATGACCTTCGCCGTTTTGCCTTACAGGACGACCGCCCATCCCTTGTCAGATACATTGACAATGTAATGGCAACGGTCTGATTGGTTGCTAATTGATTTACATATTTTCCCTGATGGCCAACCTGCATCAGGGAGGCCTCAATAACGACTGGAGGCTGTATGAAGTTAGCTACGGACCTGGTAAAAGCTATTTTGATTAGAAATGGTGTTGAACCAGTAAATATAAGCGAATCATCTAAATTATCTTTGAAACAACCACTGACAGAACTTAAATTCAGTTTATATTTGCGAACTGAGCATTTATCTCACTTCCTACCCGGTTATGTTTATTCTATAAAAGAATGTCCACTGTCATATGACATCGGGATCGAAATTCAGAAAATCTTCGAAAGTTTACATTTGTTAAACGAAGAATTTGAATCCCTCGGTTTTGTTTCTGTATGGATAGAAATGCATCAAAGCATTTTTGAACAAAGTCGGTTTAAGAAAAGTAACTTTACTTTTCGGGAGGAAGAGGTCGAGCTTGCTAAAGGGCTTGTTTGTTCTCACAATTCACAAATAAGTAATGCGGCTTATTTCTGGCTTCAGCACTTTGAGGAGTTTATGATTTATGTTCGTAATAAGCTTATCGACCTCTTTCGAGAGGCCTATGACCTGATCCTTGGAATGCAGCAAGTATTTTTCATTCGGGAAAAGGAAGAGCTGTTGAAAACTATAAGTTATGGGGATGACCTGTATGAGGTGAAATTAATGGCGGCTGAGCTTTACTCTATCGAACAGAACTTAAAGTGTTCTGAATCGATAAGTACAAAATCTCAAGCTTCGGCATATATTAACCGCATCCGTGAGTTTGTGCGTTCGGGGTGGAGGCAGGGCTATATAGTCTGCCATCATAAGCGAAGTAATCAAATCTCATCATTGTCATTACCGATGTACTTGAAAGATACGTCAGGCCGAAGTGCTCGAAAGCGAGTAAAACGTCTTATATCTTCTACAGTTTGTGGTAGAAATAAAGATTTAGGTCTTACAGATTTTTAATTAAATTATACCCATGTGGGGATCACACCCCATATGGGAGTGATCCCTTTTTTATTGAGAGAGGATCACATGAAAATTATCGAAAAAATCATTAATGCCTTTTTGGTTGTTCAACATAAAAAAATACAGGTTAAAAACATTACATTTTTAGACAATGGGCAGGGCATGTTCTCTGGTATGTCTTTTGATGCTGATGTTTCACTGGAGTTTATGTATGAATCAGCAAAAGCATATAGTTCTTGTTTCTGTGATATTCCCTTTCCAGGTTTTGAAGATGCAAATCTGGAGGAAATTACGAAATTTCAATTAGATGCTTTGAAGCAAAGAAAGAATCATTCTTTCATTGTTAACCATTTGAGGTTTCCTATAGTTTTAAGGGAAGGGTGCAAAATCGAAAGAGGAGAAGTCTATTCAATTTCGAATTGCACTTATAATAAAGAAAGATTGCAGTATCTTTTTTCTCAGGATATTTACGGTAAGTTGTATAATTCCTTAGAGAAAGAATTAAGCTCGTTTTTCTCATTTATCAATGTTGAGGTGCACGAGTTGTTAAAAGATGCTGTATGCTTTGCATTAAAAATCCTGAATAAGATATCTTTGGATACACCTGAAAGACTTATTAAAGCTTTTAATTATCGTGACTGGTATTGTAGTTACGATGTTGAGCTTTTTAGGAAAGGCTTACCTGGTCATATTCTGGAAGAGCTCATTGCTCCAGATATCTTACTTTCAGACCTTAACGGTTGTAGAAAAATACTTAGAAATGCAAAACGATTTCTAAATGGACATACAAAAACCAATTGTGTTTATATTAAATATGAATGGTGGTTGGGGCCTGTGGATACCTCACACTCAGCTAAGTTGATGTCTGACAAAGAAATTAACAACCGAAGTGACTTGAAGAATTTTTCAAAGGTCTTTTTCAAAGAGTGTTTAAGTTCTGGTAAGTCGGAATATGAAAACCATCTTAGTGAAAAAGAACATGCGCTTCGCTACAATTATTAATTAAAATTATTTTCTCCCATAGGGATTTCTCCCTTTGGGAGAAATCCCTCTATTAAGAGGGTATTTAAATGAATGCGATACAAAAGTTAGTTGAATCTATTCTTGTTAAAATGGGTTTTGTTGGCGCTGTAGTGGAAAATATATATTTGGATTCAAAACCATTTCGGCATATTCGATTTGTGGCTGATATTCCAGTAATATCTTTTCTACCTCATTTGGTGAAATATCTTAAGGGCGCAGACCATCTTTACTGTGGTAACGATGATTTGCATCCTCTTTTCATTTATTTTTCCGAAGCGGCTACATTAAAAGCAGGCCCTGTAAATCTCGCGAACTTTCGTTTTGAAGTTTCTATAGCTTCAACTCATTTACGACTGGTCTCAGAGCAGCCTGATTTGCTTATCAAAGGATTTAACCGGGATAATCTAGAATACGTTTATTACCGCTCAGATTTGGCCTCTAAGGATCTTATACTAGGCCTTGTTGAACACGGTTCTCCTTTCATAAAACATCTACATGGACTTATACAAAAGCGAATTTTAAACGAGTTCTCTCTGATTTTTTCTGTTCTTGAAAAGATTTTAGAAAGCGCGAAGCCACAAATTCTTGCTTGCTTCCATAGTGTTGATTATGAAATGAACGTAAAAATAATAGCCGAAGCTATACCTGAAACTGTATCTAATCAGATAGTCACATCTGATTATATAGTTAATTCTATATCAGATGCGGACAAGTTTATAAATCATGTTCGTCGCTATTTAGCAGGCAGGGTAATGAAGAGGCGGATATACGCTGAATTAGATGTTTGTGAAGAAACATCAAATATTTCACTAGTGAACTTAGGATGCTTTACGTCTCCTCTGCTCGTTACGGAATATCAAATGTTTAAGCCACACTCTTCAGGGTTATATCGAAAAGCTATAAACAACTCCTTAAAACAGTTCAAACCAGAAATGCATGTACCTTCTGAAGAACTCTTTTATAATTAATCTAACCCATCCGGGAACTTGCTTCCCGGTGGGAAGCACTTCCTTTTTAGTCATGAGGTAGTGTAAATGTTTAAAGAATCTGACCACGTGGAATTTGTTAGTGCCTTTCTTTATCAAAATTTAGGCCTTAATGTTCCCGCTGACGATATAACCGTTCAATTATCTGATACTTCGTTCGACAAAGTAACCTTTGATTACGATGTAGATATCGATAATTTAAATTGTATGTTGGATCTCTACATATCTGAACTAATAAAGCACAACGCATCTTACTCCGATTCTATTCTTTTGAAACAAAAAATAATTTATTTTCTTGGAGTATTTAAGAATTTCGGATTTTTTACGTTTGATATTCGCGGATATAGTAATACTTTAAGCCCAGTTAAAGTTATTGATATTGTTTCAATGATTATTAATGACTGTGAAGAGTTATCTAAAGCTAATTCTTCTACTGATGCTATAAGAAATCTTTATCTCGATAAAATGAAGGTGGATGGGAAAGTGTTAGTTGCGAAATTTGCACTTAAACAGTTTTTTCATTCCGACTTTGGTGACTTTATCTCATTTGTCGAGAAAAGAATTACAGATTGTCTTAATGAAACTTTAAGGATTATCAAAGCTGTTGAACATGGCTTTGTACGTGTTGGGCAGCATAAGATTAATCGCCGTATTAATGATGACTTAAAGTTATGCATTGATTTCAATACTGATGATTATCCGGCAAATATGCCAGATATATATATTAAGTTTAACGATACATTTGATGGGAACGGGGCGTTATATTGTGACAATGATGCCCTCATATCCCTCTATACCGATGTTGCTTCAATTATCAATGTGCCGGTGATGATGGAAGTAAGATTGATCAATAAAAGAGGGCGTGTTGTCTGTGATTCTTCGCATTCAACTTACGTATCTCTCGAAAGTAATGACCGATACAGAGTAACTGATCGCACATTACTAATAACTGAAGCTTTTGACGATTTTCGTAACGCGTCTCAATGATCCTTTTGCTTCAGTCCAAAAAAGTAACTTTGGTTGGCTGAAGACACTTGTCTATGACAATGTAAAATCTGTCGCTGGCATCTTCTTTTAGCTTAACCAAACTTTTATCTAACCCAGTGGGGAAGTCGCTTCCCTTCTGGGGCACTTCCTCTCAAATTTGAGGTAGTGTATATGACACATTCATCTGATGATAAAAACTATGTCCGAGCAGTTCTGAGCTATCTTGGCATAGATTTTGATGAGGCGGATATAGTATTAAGTGTTTGCCATTGTCAAAGTGACGAGCTTTCTTTTACCTGTAATATCAAAGCTATTGAACTCAAGAATGCTGTTGATTTATATGTCGATAGTATCTCTGAGAATGAAATAGAAGCTTTAAACAGAGAATCTTTAAAATCTCGACTCTGTTACTTTCTTGAGGTGTTTGACGCAGTCTCTGGTCAGTACCTTGAGATTTCAGGAAAACACTTTGCAACTAGCCGTTTTGAATATGATGATGTTTGTAGTGAAGTTCTTAGCATGTCTAATGATGTTTCTCAGTCGAAAGGTTATGACCGGGATGAATATAACAGACTGATGCAGGTTGATGGTCAGGTTATGATTGCCCGTTTTGCTTTGCAACAGTTCTGGGATACTCATTTTATTGGACTAATAACATTTGTATCTGAGTCTATAACATCGAGCCTCTATAAAGCTTATGAAACTTTTAGTGATATAAGTTTGGCTTGCTATAAACTGAGTGAATATTCTTATTCACGCTCTATCAACAGTGAATTGACCCTTAATATTTCACTTAAAGAAAATGACTTCTGTGAGGACCTATCTGATTGCTATATGGAAGATGAGGCTTTACCTTCTGGTAGGGTAATTTCTCGACGCAACAATGACTCCATAATAAGTATTTATGAGAGCTATGCTGCGGCTTCTTATATTCCGATGATTGCATCTTTGGAAGTCGTTGATGAATACGGCGAAGTGGTTACTGACCTCTGCCATACCGTTTATGTTTCAGAGTTAACCGGTGGGCGGATTAAAATCCACGACCGTAATGACTTAGTATCTGAAGTTTTCGATAACCTAAGAAATTTAAATCTTGCAGTTGGAGATTCAGTTTCACAAGCTGCTTGATTCTTTCCCTGATTTTGATTTTTTCTCACATACTCTTATGGCACGGTTTCCGTGCCTTTTTTTTGCCTCGCTTACAAGCGTCTACTCCTCTTCTACCTATCCCACCTTACATCACCACTTAAAATCTATCTTTCTAATTCCATTATCCTTTTCGTAGCCTCTAATGCTCTGGTATGAACATACTCTTTAAACTCAAAAAAGTGCTATTAACGAAAAAAAATCCCTAAAGAGATTTGTATACTGTTCTCAACCAAGGAGAGCTCATGAATGAACTAAAATCCAAAAACGAGAACAGTACCAAAAGCAACTTTCCCCCGGTTGATAATCAGTTTTGCTTTTACCATGTTGATTTCAGCATAGAACGACTACTTTCAACGGCCGAGGATCTCCAGCTTGAGTACATCTTCCAGAAACCTGGAAGTGAAGTAAGAAAGGATTTGGTTGAGCGATTCGAACGTGGAGAGCGCTTTGTTACAGCTTCACACTGTGACAATTTCTGTGAAATCCTTGGTTGTCAAGGCCATCAGGAAAATGCATAAACCCATAAACCTACATTTCCACTTTTAAGGATGTTCACTAAAGAATGATTGGAGAAAGTATTTTTGACTGGGTAATTTACGGAATATCCATTTTGATATTTGCCTCAGCACTAATTGAAGGAAAGACAACTCGCTACCCAGCACTTTTTTTCTATGGGAGTTTAATTTTAATGTTAATCCTGATAGTTGCTGGAGGCCTTAACTGGTGGTTCTACAGGTCAAAATATGGCGCAGTAATCGTTATCTTCACAGTGGTCTCTTTACTGATGACTCGATTCCGCCTGGTCATATATAAATTAAGATTAAGAAAGTTAGTTTCAGAAATCAGATTTCGTATAAAAACGGGTTTTCGTATAATTCTTGTTTTGTCGGATAATGAGGATGAGCGTAATGTTCTGCTGTCTATGCTTAGCAACGTATTGCCAGAGCAAACGCTTATTCACACGCGTGATGCTCTCGGACCTCATTCAGAGCCTATCCTAAAAGCTCTTGAGCTACATCATCAACAGGGAACAGGTTACATACTCGTCTGTGAACAACAAATCTCAGCGCGTACGTGGTTGAGTATCGTAGAAAATGGGAAACCTGATACATCTATAGCTGTTAATTTTCATTCGATCCCAGAAATGGAGTGATTTTTCAATGAGTAGAACCGTTTCACAAAGTGTCACAGAAGATTGTCTTTTTGATACCCGCACACAAGTCAGATTACAACTAAGTCGAAGCGTTCATAAAACGCTGGCATCTGCTAAAGAAATTTTACAGGGAAGGGGGGTTGATTCGGTCTCTATTGAAGATCTTGTGCGAGCCTGTCTTGAAGAGAACCAGCCAATTGATCTAGCCTCACTTTACCTTGAAAATCTCTTAAAACAGAAAGGTACCAGCATTTGCGATTTTTAGTGTTTTCAAACCTATTAGATAAAATGCCGGTTGTGTTTATATAACATCAATAATTTCATGCAACAGGTAAAACATGAGTACTCAAAAGCAACTTTCCAGAACTACCGGCACTGAACGTATGTTTAAGGAAGAGCTGGCGTTATCCTTAATTTGTTGGGTTTTCACCAGTCCTTTTACCAACTGGACCGATAAAGTCTTCAGTGGTATTGAAGTTCCGTCTGAAGGACCGTCATCATTACGGGGTGAGACAGAAAAATTCTTTCGTTTTGTCGTTAATGAAGAAGGCTACGACGCAGGAAGGGCTGCTATTGGTCTTGACCTATGTTGTTTTTCACTTCCGTTGTGTTTGTTCCCGGACGCTGCCCTGTCTGAGGAAGAGGTTATGAGTAAGTTAACCGGAGAAGTTATCCATGGAATTCTTCTTTCCTTACCTGAGTTTATTGATATGCCAGAAGTGCTCGCTTACCAGGTCAGGGATGAAATTCTTGCTTTTAACACTCGCTGTGGAGACGGGATCTTTCATGGTTGGAACACGGCTTCAGAATTGTGGAAGTTTGAAATCTTTCCCCGCACCACCATCATGATGCAGCATACTTCGGCAATACATTAAAATTAGGCGGGGCAGAATGCATAAAAAACTTTTTCTTCTCGAATGGAAACCCTGTCAGAGCCGCGTATGGGCCGGTTGGATGGCCCTGTGGTTGACTATCAGTTTTCTGATGTTATCTGCCTTGCTTATGACAGATCATCTCCTGAACAAAGTCATCCTGCCGCCAACATGGTTGTTGATCTGGTTTTCGCCAATGCTGGGGTTTTTGATAAAAGTTCGCGTCGTCGAAACTCAACATTTCCTGGAGCATGACCTCTGTGTTGCAGGTTTCTCTTTTTACCGCTGGAAGAGGTTAGTTTCTCCCGGGCTTTGGTCAGTTGACTGTATAAATGGTCGTTTTCGCCTCAATCGGATCACCCAGGTGGGTAAGACTATCCACTATCCATGGCGTCTCCATTATCATCCTTTGTTCATGAGCCCTATCGAACATAAATCGCATGCTGTGAAAGCTGTTTCAAAATGACTTCTTTAGAGGTTTACATGACATTTATGTTCTGCAAGGTCAGCCTGGGCAGCAAAATTGATTGGAAATAACATGAGCCTGGAGAAACGTATGAGTTATGACGATTTGCCCTATTTTCGTGACCAGATTCTGGAACGCATCGACTCGCTCAAGTGTTTTCTTTCGAACACCCCCCCGATGATGGCAAACCTGATGACTGTCTCCACCGTATCTAGAACAGAAGAGCGCTTGAAGCAGGTTAAACCCATCAGGGTTAGTATTAAAGACGATGCTTCGGTTGAGGAAATTATTCAGGCACTTACTGACATCTGTGTGGATGACATAGAGTCATTAAGTCATGATTCCACCAAAGTAACCACTAAATACCCGGGTCTAATCATTGTCCCCGAAAGAGCAGATCTTCTCGAAAGCTTGATCACTTCTATAAACGAAGCAAAAAATGATTTTGCTGCGGCAATGAGGCGTATCGATAATAAAAAGAATGTCCGTTTTGATAAAGTGCACAAGAAGCTCCCGGGCCTTGTCGCTATGCACTCAACAAGAAATATCCTTTTCATCAAGTCCCAGCTTAAAAAAGTTACTTTTTCATGGCGGCTAAACCGAAACCAGGAAGTTAAAACAGCAGAGCAACTTGTGAGTTTGTTGGAGCGCAGGAGAGCCTCAGAAGTAAAAAATGTAGCAACTACCAATTTGAATGTCGTGTCTAATATCGATAAGGCTTTACACCGTCTTGAATTTCACCCACTGAAGCAGGGCGAATCTTATCGCCTTTGTCGAACTAACTCTTTCCCTGTTCCGATTGCTCACATTTTTGCATTTAGGCCTGAAGGGCAGGAACGAAACGGGAATAAATATGCTGAGACTGATTATTCAGTAGTAAAAGCATCCTTGCCCATTTTCGCAGCAGGCAACATACCTCAATTAAAAACGCTCTCTGACTGGGCTCCTGAAAACAGCCAGGGTCCGTCCAACCAACGGAAGCTGAGCCTGAAATATACAGAACTCGTGCCGGGGGCTGAGCTGGGCATTTTCATTGTCAGCCCCGAAAATTAAGGAACAACAATGCAATGGATTTCCACAGCCAGCCAGAAAATCGATGAGCGTCTCTATCGTGTCTGCGTCTGGGTAAAAAAATATCACGCTGATGCGATTAACCGCGTTGTGCTAACCGTTGATCTAAGTAAAGCCCGACATGACCCTGACGAGGACCAGGTAAGAGCAGAGCTGCTGTGCGGCCATTATTTTTTGCTTCGTAAGGAAAACGCTTCGAACTCTGCGCCTGACGATCAAAAGTTTGCTTTCCTGCCTGACGGGCGCAATCTGTGTTGGCAGACCGCAACCCCGGTGCTTCAGCATCTCCTACTCAATAAAAACGTTCCTGAGTCGCTGAGGTTGCTTACGGACTACATACATATGCGTCTGGCCAGGCTGACAATGGTACCTATGTCCGGAACCATCATGAACGAGGCTCTGCTGGACAGCATCAGCTGGGTTAAGGTGGATTTGACCTACTTCTGGCAGTACGAACAGCTCAGCTCTCATCTGGGACCCATCCAGATAACCCACAAGGCACTTGTACGCTTCGGGCACCTGGCAAAGAATGATGAAAACTCCAGTGCCATAAGAATTCTGCGTCAGCGTCTGTCTTCAGAATTCTTACAAGAATTTCAGATGGCTGAGGATGAGCTAAAGCGCAAACAGTCGTTGATGGGCACCATGGACGTGAAAATGCTGTTTCATGCTCATTACCCCAGCCAGAAGATGCTGGTGGCTCGATATAAAAATGGTTGGGTAATGGTGGATTGTTTTCTGTTTCACCATACCAAACCTAAGAAAAAAGCAAAAAACAAAACTACTGTGGCTAAGCCTCAACTTAAACAGACTAAAAGAGAAGGGAGTGAAAATGGAACTGGGCATTATGGTGTGCATCGTGTTGTTACTCTCAGTGGCGGCGGCGTGGATCAGTAATAAGACAGTTGATTTGCTCGAAAGATTCTATTTCAAGCGTCCGCTGAGCATGGAGTACGCGGCATGGCTACGTGTAATGTGTGCAGGCTTGTTATTAGTTTTTATTCAGGTTGCTCCCCAATTTACACTCCTGTATACCCTTAAACTTGTCACGCTTATTAATCTTGGAATCCAGACAATGAAATTAAATGGCGTGTACAAATATAAAAGGACGGGAATTTTGCCTCCGGGAGGGGCACTCTCTAATCTCACCAGACTTAACCCGTTCAAGAAAAAATAAAGTTATGCGCCCGTGAGGGCGCTATTCATCAAAGGCATTTCGCATAAGCTTGATCATGGCTTTTTTACCAGCTTCAATATTGCGAATGTAGCGCATAACCATTTCTTCATTCGACCAGTTCCCCATTTCCATAATCTGTGGTAGCGAGTAACCTTCAATATCCAGCTGTATCGCACCGCCTACACGAACGCTGTGCCCTGTCCAGTAACGGGTTTTAGTCTCATTTGGATAAAGCTCATTCCACATTTCTTTAAATGCCCGTAAAAGGGAATTTTTGCTGAGCATACCGGCATCGTCCACAGTGTCTTCCTCATCTTCATCGTTCAGAAGACTTTGTTTAGCACGGTAGGGCAGGTTATGCCGTTTAAGAAGCTCAGATAGCTCATTCCCTTTACTCCGAAGCTTCCAGCCGGGTGGCATATAGCCTGTATCATGGAAATTTACGGCCTGGAAAAGGTATTCATCCGGATGACTGTGCTGATCCATTTTCACAAGGTTCATCAATCTCAAGAGGCAGTTAGTTAACTGACGTGTCAGCCGGTAGGTAAGAAGTGTACTGATGTTCGTTTTTGTACGGTATACCGTCAGGTTAAATTCACCGGTCATACTATCCAGAGACAGATCTTTCAGACGTATACGGCGAATTTCGGATGAACGGAGCAGTGTTTCAAAGCCTGTCCAGATCAGGCACAGGTCACGAAGCTTACGAACTGAGTTTGTAGTACTGCGTAACTTTATCAGAGCCTTGAGATCGCCAATAAGAAAGGGAGTTGCCTGTTTAGTCGTCTTTCGCTTCCGGGCTTCCGATTGTTTTAAGGCTTCCAGCATGTACCATGCTTCAGACGTAATAATCCCGGGCAGGTTAAGCCCTTTTTTATGGATACTGTTTAAGGCCTGAAGACAGCTGTTTATGCTGCTTCGTGACAATTTGCCTTCAAGATGCCCCATAAACGCCAGCAGAGCTTCCTCAGACACGGGGAGCGAACTTACTGGCCAGTCTGTATGCAACCGGGCATTCGCCTGATACCATTCGTTCCATACTCGTAGCCAGTGCAGATAGGTTTTAGCTGTGTTGTATCTCAGATGGGAAAAGTAACGGATCAAGCGTGAAAGCTGTTTATCATGGTTGCCGAACGTTTCCAGCTGCTGATGCAATTCGCTTTCCGAAAACTGTCTGATCACTGATTGATTCTTCATCCTGCTCACCGGGATACACTGGTTTTATTTACAGTCATTTTAGCACTCATGTACCTGGTTATGAACAGGGTGGAAACAACGAAAAAGGTTGTGAAATCGTTAGGCTTAAGTGAAAAATGATATTAAGATTATCCCTGGCCAGTTGAGGCCTGTCTAAAGAAGGTTGATTATGTCTGACGCAAAGCAGTCTTATTTAATGAAATTCCGTAAGTGTAGTTCGTTCGAAACGCTCGAAAAAGTATTTGAAAGGTTATGTGAAAAAAACTCGGGTGTCGCCTCTCTTGAAATTTCTGGTGCTTATGATCATCGTAAAGCTGAACTGACAATGAAAAAGTTATATGACAAAGTTCCTGCGAGTGTGTGGACCTTTGTTCGCGAGTAATTATTGATATTGGCACAACAAAAAGACTGTGTCTGGATTTGAAAATAGTTTATGCCCCTTTCGGGGCTAAAGGCACTGTAATAGCCTGTCATTTTAACTTTCTTATTAAGTTCGGAGAAAGACTTTAATCATAAGCCAAGCCCACTGCTAAATACATCCGATATTCTCCTTAATTTTAGAAGTTGTGATAAAAGTTACTTTACCTAAACTTCTCTCTCCATATTTGTAAGGCTCTCATTTGATTCTTGTCAAACATTAATCTGGAAAACTAAAAAATCATTTCTTTTAATTCGTTTTACAGAAATCCTCCTCCGTTATTTCGGATATAGTTTGAATAATTATCAAAAACGGGGTGCAGCCATGCGTAAGAGTTACACATTTGGTATTCCATTTGGACTCCAGAGAGAATCAGGACTCTTTTTAGATATTACAGAGGTCAGCCGGGGTATCGACTGTAACTGCATCTGCCCCGCTTGCAAAACTGATCTGTTAGCAAAGCAGGGGGAGGTCAAGCTTTGGCATTTCTCACACAGTACTGCTGTAGCCGGTGACTGTGATGGTCTGATGGAAGCCATCCGGGGAAAAATTATTGAAGTCATCAACGAGCACCAGGTTCTTGGTTTCCCAAATCTTCTCGCTGGCGACGATGGTGGGCCGGTTTCACTGAATGAGGTTATTGGAAGCGGCAGTATGTTCGGAGGCACAGCTGATCTGTTCGTAAAGGTTAATGATTTATGTGTGGCCGTCTTTCTGGACAGGGATCGTAGCATTTCTGCGAAGTTAACCTTTGACCACCTTCATCCTTCCGAAAGAGTTGCCGCATTGCGTATCGATCTTCCAGATATTGAATATGAAATCAGTCAGGTGCAGCTCGGGCGACGTAAAACAACATACAGTGAGTGCATTGAAAGCCTGATCATTGATGAGACCAGTTCCCGGGAATGGCTATATCATCCATTAATGCATGAACTTGAATCTGAACCTCTTCAGGAGTATCGGGGACGGGAGCCTTCAGAGGAAGGGCCTCTTCTTCAGCGCCTTGCTGACTGTAAGATGAAATTGCCTGATATCCTTCCGGGCAGTCATAACGCGTTAGTCAGGTTACAGCAGGATACGATTGTATGTCTGTGTCGGTTAACGGTTCGGGCTTATGACATCGCTCAGACCGATGAATTTCCTTTGTTCCTTCGCTATTTCAGGTTGCACTGCCTGGAAAACAGCGAACATGTCAGTTACGAAAGACTGATCTGCTGGCAGGAAATGATTTCAAAAACCCAGGAAGGCCAGTCCTTGACACAAAACGAACTTGAATATCTTCATGAGATTGTCCGCATCGCCTTATACAATCACCGGCTTAACAATGTCAGTATTTCAGATGTTAAAAACCATGACACAGGAAAGGAGAGCGGCAGGGTAGAGCCACAAAACTATTCACTCTTATAAATAAATTGGGCTTTGCGCATTAAACCCTTGCCGCAGGAGGTGTACCGCATATCCGGCACAGACAGTCAGTTTTTCTGGCAGCTTAAATTTGACACAGCTTAATATAGTGATTCATTAAACAGGTTCAGTATGCTGCCAGAACGTTTTAGTCGTTATGGGCGTCCGTTAGTTTTCTACTAACTGAACGACGACCAGCCTGCCGCCTTCCTCCTTTGACAGAACAAACTGAGCGTTATTCGTCAGTTCAATTTTTTCCCCAATGGCAATCTGTCGTTTATCCGGTAATGACATAAGCCCATTTATGCCTTCATTTACTAACCACCACTGATCGTTATGGAAAACAAAATACCCAACTCGTTTCCTTTGCAAATCGGTTGTACGCTCATTTGGCGCAATGAGGCGATTCACATGCCACGCATAGATTGACTGCCCGCTCCACACCATCAACCGGTGGTCGTCAGGACGATAACTGCCTTCCTTTCGGGAAGAATATAAATTTAGAACCGGTAATTTACCCTTGTATGGCGTACCGCAGTAGGGACAAACCGGCTTTGTCTTACCCGAGAAAACGTACCATTTCTGTTCACACGCCTTGTTCTGGCAGGGCTGTATCAGATCGACTGTTTTAACCAGGGCGCTTTCCCACTCATCGGCGGTCGGGCGTTTAGTGGCATCGTGTAAGCCATCTATAAAGGCGCGCTCAAACAAAGGTGTCAGATAAGGGCCCATGATGGTGTAAGGAATTTTCTCCGGGTCAGCCCAGGGCAGTGAAAAGGACGATAGCTGACTGACTTTGACTGCATTGCTTTTGTCTGTCGGATGTTCAATGAAGAGTGCCTTCTCACCCATAGATAAGGTCTCATCACGTACTTCATCCGACATGTCATGTATTTTTCCGCCACGTAGCGGATGACGGAAGAACAGATACATGTAGATAAGCACCGACAGCGCATGACGGTCAGTAGTAATGCTTGGCAATACGCGGTTCGGATCCTCTTTGGAAAGATGACTGGTTTTCACCACTTCCGGAGCGATAAAATCCGGGGTGCCCACCACGTCGGGAGGATACTTTCCAGGGACAACCAGGCCGTCTACGTCAATGATGCAGGCATGTCCCATTTCTGGATCGATAAGCACGTTTTTATAGCTTAGATCGCTGTGACAGAGACCTGCCGCATGCATCCTTCTGACGGCTCTTGTCAGCAGCAGACAGACCTTGAGATAGGTAAGCGTATTGCCTCGTTCACGTGGGTCGAGAAATTTGTTCTGGTTGCTGGCGCTGGCAAACCATTTGCCTTCCTTTTCACGACCTTTTATGCCAAGAAAATCATCGTTTTTAGAGCCGTATTTAAAGAAAAAGTAGCTTTTGTAGGTTGGAACCACGATGCCGATTTTATGCCCATGCTCAACAACATGGGTCGGCCAGCAAAACAGGTCCTTCCAGTATTCACCTCCGGACTGGCCAAAAATGTTTTGCCTGTAGCGTCCGGTGATCATATCAATCCGATCCCGGGCCTGCTCGTTCTGCGGTTTATGATAAAAAGCGACGACGTATGATTTATCAGGCGAAAAGTAAACATCCTTCATCGAGCCCGAACCAATTACCTCGTCAACATACTGGACTGTTTCGCCGTCCTTTGTTTTGCACGTAACGATATTTGCCATATTGATCACCGAAAAAGCGTATCCCTTACCACAACACCGCAATAGTGCGGTCATCATGGTTCCCTGTGGAGAAAAAGTTAAGCCAGTCGCCTAACCTCTCAGGCGCAATACTGGCGTCTGTAAGGACAGGGTTGAGCTCATCAACGAGACGGGTCCATTTTTCGTCACTGCGAAGCCCATTATCCGTCTCAAACAGAGGGTCTGAGACGCCGTCTGTCATGAGGATCAAGTGAGATACATCATTCCATTTACCCACGCTGATGCGGCCGCTAAACGAGGGGTCTGCGATAATGCTCTGGTCAAGGAAACGGGTTTGTCCTGCGTATTCTCCGCTATCGGGATTTCCCAGTATCCTGACTTTACCGGAAGGGCTGTATGCACCTATCGCACCATCACCAAGCCAGAATGCAGTCGCAAACAGCTCGTTATCAGTTCGTAGCGCTACAGTTGCCAGAAGGGTTGTTGAATAGGATTTCACAGGTTGTTCTGCACAAATGGCTTCGTTCTGGATACTGTTGACCGCGAGCGTAGCTGCCTGTTTAAAATGATGAAGCATGGCGTTTATTGTTGCCTGCTGATCGCTCCCTTCCCACGCCGTGATGTGCTGCTTTAAATGGACGCCTTTCACACCACTGAGCTGATTTAAAAGGTAATCGCCAGCCGTTTTGACTGCAATCCGGGAGCCTTCCCGGGAATTTACCGCACTACCGGCTCCGTCTGCGACCAGCATGACAGACCATCCTGTTTCCTGGCAGTGGTTGATGTAGAAGTCGTCATCTCTGAAGCTTCCGGCATGCTCATGAGAGCGTCCCCGGCGACTGGCGGCAGCAATACGTATATCACCCCTGACCAGGCCAGCAGCGTCCAGATGGGACTTAGGGTAGGGAGCGTCTGCTGGTGGCTCTACCACCTTCCACAGGCTTCTCGGATCGGGATTGATTATAAATAGCTGTTTTGTTTCACATTCGTCGTGCGACGTGCATGACCAGATTACTGAAAGCTCTATATCGCCGCTTTCGGTGGGAGTACCTGTCAGCAACTCCTGTTCTTTGTCAAAAGACAGGCCAATGTTCCGGGGAAAGACAACGTCCCTGACAGTAGCCTGCTGGCCCTCACCCAGAACGATAGCAACCGGCGAAGAGAAACGTTCGCCTGCGCGGGCGTTGGGGATCGTTATTTTAGCTCTCGGGGGAACGGCAGGTGGCACAGCTAAGCTGGCCCGCTGCTGGCCTGTCGGTATCTGCCCGGGTTTTAATACCAGGGAAGACAGGTTTTCGTCTTCCCTCTGTGCTGGTTTATCAAATTCGTAATAAGGCATCAGCTTCCAGAACGGAGGATGAGGCTCATTTTCTGGCAGGGGTTGCAGTGCTGATGTATCGGTAGCGTCAATGCCCGGGTTATCAGCAACACTTACGACCGTTTGTTGCTGATCGGAAAGACTGGATGCTGACGAGGCGGCAATCTCTGCGTCGTTATCACCTTCGCTAACCCGCGCAGATAAACCCTGTGCAAGGCTCTCAATCCGCTCTTTAAGCCGCATAATTTCTTCGGTAAGGGATGGGTCCTGCGATAGAAGTAAAAGCCGCTCACCTTCAACAGGGTGGCCCAGCTCAGACAGAACTAAGCGGATAATCTTCTCTTCAAGTAAAGCATTTTGCGACATCAACCTCTCCCTCTGTTTACGTCGAAGTTAGTGTTTCCGCCATCATTGCTGAATGACAGGCCTGTTTCACACCACGGGCAGATCACGTCATCCGGGCCGTCAATACACAGCAACTTTCCGCATGAGCACAGGGCAAACGCACTGGCATTACCGCAGTGGGGGCAACCCGGTACGCCATGCAGTTCGCTGGTATTTACCTGCAAACCGGTAGCGGTGGCATCTGACCACGCAAAATAGTCCTCATCGATGGGATAGCATCCGGCAATATTAAAGCTGTTCAGGTTCAGACTGAAATCGAGCCCGGAAACCCTTGCTGGTGGCCGTTCATACTTCATCAGGTACGGACGACGGGTCTTGCTGCAACGGCCGGTAAGCGTAACGCAGTTTTCGTCGTACGCTTTTACTGGCTCGTCCTTGGCCAGCCGGACTATGTATTCAGTCTGGCTGAGCTCAGGTTGTTTGTCGTCCCCGACGCTGCGGCTGTGCGCCGTAACCGAGGCCGTGATCCATTTGATGAAGCGGGTAAAGTCCCCTTCCTGAGATTCGGTGAACAGCATGACATTCTCTGTCAGTTGCCGCAGGATATTCAGGTCCGCTGACGGCCCCAGGCCAACGGCAATGAGATTCACTTTACTCGCGTAGTGATCCTTCCAGCGCTTCACTTCTGCGGTTGTGTCGTCAGTCGGACGTCCGTCGGTAAGGAGATACACGACGGGTTTCCAGTCGCCTTTAGCCTCATGAGTGGTTTTTCTGACCTGGGTATCAATTTGCACGGTCAGCTCACGCAATGCAGCTCCAAGGCTCGTACCGCCGCCAACGGGAAGGCGGGGAGGGTAGAACGAGGCAATTTCGTGAAGAGGTACAATCGTACGGGCTACACCGGCAAATGCGATTACCGAGACCCAGGCTGTTTCAAGTGCGTGTGGATCCTTTCTTAAATCTCCGACGATCATTTGCAGACCATCAGTCATTTTTTTCAGGTTTTCACCAATCATGGACTCTGAACAGTCCAGGACAAAAAACACGGGAAGGCGTCTCATAATTTTCCTCGTACGGCTGGTACGGCCAGCAGAAAACGTTGCTGTACAGAAAGGTGCTGCCCGGAAACAGCACCTTTCTGTCTGTCAGAGCACCAGCTGGATTTCTGGTGGAGGAGGGGGAAGGGTATCAGTTCCGTTATTAATCCCCGCGCTTGTGCTGCCGGAAGACACGCTGGCCGATACCCATTTAAAGAAACCTGCAAACGCGGTTGAATCTAGCGTCTCCAGAGACACAACCTTATCGGTGAGCTGTTTTAAGTGCTCATGGCCTGCTTTAGGACCAACGGCGCAGGCAATGATGGATCCGAATCCCCGGCCGCGAATCGCTTTTACCGCTTCACCGTACGCCAGGGCATCAGAAGGGGTTCCATCAGTCATCAGGAATACCAGAGGACGCCAGTCTCCTTTGGTATCACCATCTGAGCGACGTACATCCCGTTCAACACACTGCATCAGACATTCAAGGGCAGCACCGGTGAACGTCCCGCCTGCGCTTGGCACAACGATGTCAGAAAACTGGAAGTCTTCCAGCGGCGTGAGAGGAATGAACTCACGCGCCTCATTGTCATAGGTGATAATGGAGATATGAACGCTTTCGAGGGCGTAGGGATCCTGGCGAAGAGCGCTAAGCATCGCCTGAATTCCAACGTTAACGGAATGGATTGACTCACCGCGCATCGAGCCGGATGTGTCGATAACAAGGTAAACAGGCAGGCGGCGCATCACATGTAATTCCTCAGGTGCGAGACAAACGAATCTGATTCTGAAGGCTCACCAATTGCCCTGAGTTTCCAGCCTGTAGCCTCGCGTATCAGCTCGGCAAAGACCATGGAGCGCTGGCTGGCGAAGGCGGGTCCGCCAGAAAGATCGAATCGTGCCATTTCAATATTACGGGCATCTACTGCCCGGATGAAGGCATTCTGAACTTTACCAAAGTGCTGCTGGAGCTTTTCACCATTGTAGATCTGAACGATGAACACAATTTTCTCGTACTGAGCGTCAAGGGAATTCAGGCGCACAATAATTTGCTCATCGTCACCGTCACCGGCTCCGGTTCGGTTATCGCCCGTCAGCCAGATATTGCCTGACTTATGGCGAAGGCTGTTGAAAAAGATGATATCGCCATTCACAAGCGTTGGTTTACCATTTTCCACATTGCCGAGATCGGTCACCTTTCCGGCTGAATTACACAGGAAAGCGATCACATCAAGGTCGTATTCTTCTTCTTTTTTACCAAAGATCCCGCCGAGAAAACCTTTCTTTTCCTCATTAATATCCCAACCGAGGCCGATAGTAACGGACGAGAGATCGTATTCATTTTTTTTCAGGCTTACGCCCTGGCCTTTGCTCAGACTGACAGACATGATATCCCCTTAATCAATAAAATTATAAGACCACATTTACTTCTGGCGGCGGCGGTGGCAGGTCTTCAAGACCGATCACTTCTTTTTTGCTGGACTCCACTTTCTGACTGCCTACCGAAATGCTCGCACTGACCCATTTAAAGAAAGCTTTAATCGTCGAACTGTCAGCTGTATCGAGCTGAACCACGATTTCAGTGATTTCTTTGAGGACGCTGGTATCGGCATCATGCCCGGCTGCACATGCCACAACAACGCCGGTTCTGGCCGCTTTAAAGTCATTCAGGCCTTTACGCCAGTCATCATTCGGACTTCCATCCGTCATCAGGAATACAAGGGGACGCCAGTCACCTTTAGTGTCAGCCGTCGTTTTCTGTACTTCTTTGGCAATGGAGCTGGCCGTGAGGGAAAGCGCTTCGCCAAGAGACGTGGTGCCGCTGGCTGTTAGTGCTGGCATCTGGAAACTCAGGAGGTCTGTCAGGGGGACTGCCTGTCGGGCTGAAGAATCAAAGGTGATCACTGACACGTGAGCCGTTTCGAGTGCATACGGATCCTGTTTCAGCGTGGTAAGCAGCGTCTGAACGCCATTTTTAACCGCTTCGATAGGCTCTCCGTGCATAGAGCCGGACGTGTCGAGTAGCAGATATACGGGTAAGCGTCTCAAATGTAATTCCTTCTTAAGAGATCGGAAGAGGAGAGTAGTTTCAGGAAGAGGCCAGGGTTTGTTGATTTGATAAAACGGCACGACATCTGTCGGGTGGAGATTAAATACTCAGAAGCGGCATTAAAGAAATAAGTTAACCACCATAGAATTACCGACATGTGAATGGCCTCTTATCAACAGAAAAATAATTCAGACCGGACTGGAATATAAGATTTCTGAAAAAACTCGGACAAATAAACTGTCTTATGTATGAAATTCATCATACATCACAGATCTGCATGAATGGAGTGTAAAACGCCCAAAGATTGATGTGTAGCACAAGAGGATGTCAAGACACCAGGTTTTGTAGTCAGTAAGGCGCTGCTGGCATTGCGGGAGGAGAATAGATCAAAACTACGTCACGCCAATACAGAGGTAAAATATGACAAAACCGGGGTTTTCACCCCGGTCTGAGATTTAGCGTCAGGACTTTTTAGCGCTGTATTCTTTTATCAGTTCGTCAACGGAGTGCAGAGCCAGCTTCTCTACCGCTTCACTTCGGGTCGAGCCACTCAGCGCAGCCAGACGGTCAATTTTTCTTAAGATCCGCATGCGTAGCGATAAGGACACGGCTGTTTTTTTATCCTTATCGAGTACGACCTTCCCTGTAGACTCACCGGTTTTCAGTTCAGCATTCTGTGCGAGCGCTTCATTCATCCGGCGAAGGGTCTTTTTATCCAGCTGGCCCGGATTAACGAGATGGTAGGAATGACCTGCCTTGCTGTATTTGATCTCCGCAGAATATGACTCGCGTAGCTCTTTGAGGGCCCGGGTTAATGTCGGCTCTGAGCATTCCAGACTGGTTATAATGTCGGCAGCGGAAACGGGCTTGCCGGTGCCCAGTAAGTTGGCAAGCTTAAAAATCCGGGCCTGTCTGGTATTTAATTGCATCGTAAGATTTAGCCTGCTTAAAGGGTTAGTGGTTCAATAGGCTGAAAAATGAAGGTACTGCTCATCTTTCGAATAACCGGGTGATCGCCTAACGCTTCAACCGGATCAATGTGTTCTATGCCTGCAAAATTTACTGACGACATCTGGCTGCGAGTGCATTTGCAGGACAGGATATACTCATCCTCCAGATAGCCGGTCCGCTTACTGACCCGTTGCGTAAAGCCTGACACAATCACGTTGTCGAAAGGTAGCGTATGTAAAACGATACCGACCAGGCGGAACAAGCAGCCATGGACGTGGCGGGCATAGTTTTCGCGTACGGCTTTTTGCGTCATGGCTTTTTCCGTCAGCTCCGTGCCCCGGGCATTAACGCCGTAAATCTTATCAGGGAAATCTTCAATCTCAGCTAAATCAACGTCCAGCAGGACTGCTGATAGCTCCGGCTTTACTTCAAATGCAACAATCGTTTCACGCGGCCATTCAGTTTCTGCCAGCACACCCGCCAGGTATGATTCGAAAAACGCGGCGTCTGTCCGGAACTGCTGCCGGGCATCTGCCTGAGCCGTGGCGAGCCGTTTTTCATGTTCTTCTGCTTCAAACTTCCAGTTTGCATACTGTTCGGCCCAGGCCGTCCGTTGTTGCTGGTACCGGTGCTGTCGAAGGGTATTCTCACGCTCCACATCAATCAGCTCCTGCTGCCACCGGCGAAGATTTTCGGCGTGGCGCTCAGCTTTAGCTGATTCCGATTCAAACCATTTACCCAGAAAACTAATGCCTTCGCTCTCGGCAGGCTTTTCCGGCAATGCAAGGTAGTCTGGCTTTTCTGGACGCACCGGTGCCGGAACCTGAAAAGGCGACGTTCTGTTATGCAGGTATACTGCTTCCAGCTCTGCCCAGCTGATGCCTGTTTTTGGATCCGGCGTCAGCTCGTGAATATTACGGATTGCGGTTACCGCTGACATGAGTTCAGCGGCTTCCTGCTCAAGCGCCTGTCTGAGCCCCGGGTCGGTTGCCGTCCGGTTTCCACCTCCGGAACGCGCGGCCCGGTCAAGCCGGGTACGGTAACTCAGCCCGGTACCGGGCAAGCCCAGATTGGCATAGGTCCCCCGGCTACCAAAAGAAACGGAAGCACCTCTCGGCCCGACACTCAGGCTCGGTGCACCGTTACTCAGGTTGAGGCGAACGCCAGGAATAATGTTGATCGACTTTCTGAACCTGAACCCCATTATGATTTCCTTAATGATGCTGGGTCACGGTAAGTAATCTGATTCCATCAGCGCTTTGCTCGTTCTGTAACCCATAAAAACGAGCTCTGTCCAGAATGCCAGCCGCCCAGCGGCGATGTGTGGCGGGTTCACACATTGCTCCCTGCGACTTAAACACGGCCTGGGTAGAGTTCAGGATCCGCAGAGCGTCAGAATACTCACCCTGAGTGACCATCAGCGCGTTTTGAATGACCTCTATCTGACCCGGGTGAATGGCCGTTTTCCCAACAAGCCCATGTGCCATATCAAGAGCCAGCTCTCTGGCCATAACGGCATGATCGTCAATATGCTCACATACGGGCGCGGTCAGGGCAAAATCACGCGGGCCGAAGACTGAAACGAGCATTTTGATGACGTAGCCCATCGGGCTGTCATACAGCGTCAGGTCCCGGGGGCGGCGAAGCGACACAACGTTCATAAGATCGTTGCCGCCGATTCGAAGCGCAATAATGCGGTCGTGGCAGGGATGTTCCACCAGGCGAGTGGCCAGCTCGCGCATCTGAACCACGTCAAAGACGTCTTCTGTTTCCAGCGTTGGCATCATGCACAGGTGAGTCCCGCCCATGATATCCCACCATTCAGCTAACGAACTGAGGGTAAATTTCGGCAACACAAACCCATCGACAGCGGAAAGATCATAATGCGCTTTTAACCATCTGCCCATTTCGGCATGCCGAGGGCGAATGAACACCAGAGGCCAGTCATTTTTACCCAGGCTACGCATGCTGTTACTGAGCTCGTGCAGCAGGTGCTCCAGATTTTTGAGGGCGATGGGGATGTCTGCTTCACTGACAGCATCCTCCAGGCAAATCACCAGAGAGCGCAAACCCGGGATTTTCCCGTGCAGGACGGCATCAGCAATATCTTCCCGTGTTGCAGGCATGTATAGCGTGGCTCCCAGATTCCAGGGAGAAAGACGATTTTTCATCAGAGTACCTTCTTGATAATGGTTACAGCCCGATACTGGCCGAGGGTTCCCCCCATTTCTGTAACAACTATTCCCTTTTCACGAGCAAGCCCTACAAGCAAGGCAACGTCCGGGTCGTCAATAGAACGCACAAATACATGGTCCGGTACCCGACGTAATACAGCCCGGGTTGCTTCAGCAATACCGGGTTTAATACGATTGACGCTGTCCACTTTAAATTCATCGGCCAGGAACGCGATAACGTCGCGACTTGTCTGCCATAAGACCCGGGCTGACTCCATATTCCAGCTCAGGGTAGCGAGGGATGACGGGGTTAACTTCTTACGGAAATGGGCGACGGTATCGACAAGCATCCGGCTGCATTCGAATTCACTGAGATGCTCGCAAACCATGCACCCATGTAATCCTTCAGAGGACCATACTGACCGGGAGATCAGGCCTGATACCGGCGCACCCATGATGCCAAAAGGAATGAGCCAGTCATCATCACTGGCTGCAAGCCAGGAGCAGCCACAGGGATCGGCCAGGACAACCAGTCGCGGCTGCTCAGGATAGCCCGGGCGATCTTTCAGTGCGCGTACAAGCTCTCCGGTAATTGCGCCTTTACCTGTCCATCCGTCAACAAAGACAATACCGCTGGTACCATGGCGCTCTTCAATGACGTCGAGGGCTGCACCGTCAATTCCACGATCCCGGATAATGCTGATACCGTAATGCCATGAGGTTTTCCCCATGTCACGCAGGGCCTGGTGCAGCATAACGCCGAGCGGCACGCCAGCTCTGACGAGACTGGCCAGTACAATGGGCTCATCACCGAAGCGTTCGGCCAGAGCAATAGCGAGCTGTGTGACTTCTTTTGCAAGTCTCTCTGCGCCCCGATCCAGCGCCCGGTGAAACAAATCAAGATGCCATTGTGTTGGCGCTGGCTCCTGACTGAGCATGTCCGAATAATGTTTCTTCCCTGACTGAATCAGCTCTTCTTTTTGCTCAACCGGCGTCATCTCAATGACTACCGGCTTTAGCAGAAATTCCACGTCACCGGGCTGGTATGAGCCGGTAAATGTGTCATGTGGCTGCATTTTAATTTTCTCCAAAAATTCGCTGTGAAATGGCATCTGCAAACTGACTCTGACGCGGGATGCCAAACCAGCTGCACAGTTTCATAAAACGATGATCGCTCAGGCTGTCGCCCAGACCAATTACGGGGAAGACTCCGCGTTCAGCCCGAAGTTTTTCAAGAAGCCATCTGACTGCCAGCCCTTTCTCAACCGCGGTGGGAAGCCAGGCCACGTTATTACTGTTGCGGTGGATGTAGAAGCCCTCGGTCGGAAACACCGTTTCTATCTCATCTGCAATGGCATTGAGCTCGTCAAGGCGGGTGCTGTCGCGGTGCTTCATCACCATATAAACCGCCGTTTCACCGTATTCGAAGTTCAGCCTTGCCCAGGCATTGATCCCTTTTGCGTCCATCATTTCAGTGATCAGACGCTGCATCGATGTCAGCTTTTCCTGATAGGGAGCCAGCTGGCCGAGCATATGGGCCTTCCACTCCTCGTCGGGTTTGCCTTCTGGCGTGAGAATGACGGCCCCGTGAGTGGTGATTGCCCAGGAGTGGAAAGGGATCCGTACGCGGCTGATTTCTTCAGTTCCCCGTGCGGTAACGGGTATGAGTTCAGCCTGCTCCAGGAGCCAGTCCACCAACATGGACTGTTCTTCCGTCATAAAGCTTCGTGGATTCAGGGTGCGATCAACGGCACCGGTACGGAATGGCTCCAGGGCCAGCTCGTCCACCATTTTACGACGGGTCTGAAAGAGCGTGTCGTCAAGGTCGCTCAGAACAACGGGTTTATTCATAGGTAACAATCTCCACGACGGCCGCAACCTCAGCCAGCGCTTTAAGAAGCTGCGTGTCAATACTTTCTGCGGGTGTCTCAGTACACACAAGAATGCGGTCAAACTGCTGGTGGGCGACGTTATAGACAAAATTGGGGATGCCCAGCCCGTAGTTATCCGTAAAGGAAATGGCGGACTCAATGGCATAACCAACGGCGATAGGGGAGCGGGTGGTCGATCCATAAAATGCCTGTGCTCCGGCAGCTTCGAGCCGTTCAGCAAGCAGGAACGGCTCCCAGACGAATTCCCCGGTCCCGAGAACCAGAATACGTTCCCCCTTGTGGACGGAGACCTCATGGCCGAGATCGGCCGCAGGTGCGAGCATCCCCAGTCGGCCCCAGGACTGTTTTCCCTGGATGTCCCATTCTCCTCGTGAAGTTACGTTGACTTTCGGCATGTCCGGGACAGGTGCATCAGGTAATGGGGTCCATCCCCACTTACCGCTTACAAGAGAAACCGAAGTGACTGGTAAGGTGCTGCGCTCGGACAAGGCTTTGCCACTCCAGTCGGTAAGCGTAACGGCTATAACCTGTTCAATATGTTGAAGCTTGCCGGTATTACGCAGGGCTGAAAGCAGGTTAATAAAGGTATTACCGGTGGTTGCCTCGTCATCAATCAAAACCAGCGTTCGTGCGTTGGTAACACGACGTCTTTTCTCTTCATCATCTGGCAGATAGATCAGATGATCGGTGGCGTGGCTGTGTTCTTCCTTGAACTCGCAAAGCAACGTGCCATCAACCGGGTGACGGGTAGAGGTCAGATAGACAGATTCAGGATGCTGGTGGCGCACTTCATCAAATACACCGGCCCCAAGCCCAACGGCGGTTTCAGCCATACCGATAAACAGTACGGGTCCTGTCAGTGTCGAGGGGAACTGGCTGGCAAGCTGTCTGTAGGCCTGCCGCATGACTGAGGGTGGCACGGGAATGTGCCTGCCGAGTACTTTGCTGACAAACAGAAAGGCGCGTTTCGGGTTACGTCTTTCAGCGATGTCAAACAGGTCATCGAGCGAAACTTCACCCTGGTCGCGGGTTACCTGAATCGTACCGCATGAGAGGGTACGGCGATAAATCATATCTTCGAGGATATCAGACATAAATACGCCTTAATTCAGAAGGTTAGAGAGTGATTCCGGGTATGCAATTACATCCGTAATGGATCTCACCGCAACCGGAGAAAAGGTGTTTTTAGCGCTCTGGCGCACCATATCTTCAGACATCAGACCGAGCTTAAAGGCAGCAAATAACCCAGGAAGGTTCACCCCGCTGTGAAGGGTATAACCCACCCCCCCTGACGGACGCATGTTGGTTTCAAGCAGCACCGGGTTGCCATTCACATCGTTTCGCGTCTGAACATTCACCAGCCCGTCGGCCTTCATAACCCTGGCGCAGTCACACGCCAGTTCCCAGGCGCTTCCTTCGTTTACCAGATACTGGATAACCCCTTCCTTACGGCGTCCCACGGCTGCGAGTATTTCGCCCTTATCCGCGAGGATATCGACGGAAAATTCCGGGCCTGGCAGGTACGGCATCAAAACAAGGGGTTTAAACGACTCAGCAGCTGATGCTGCTGCAATATACTGTTGCGGACTGACCAGACGATGTTCGGGATGATTAAAGACGGCCATAGGCGAAGCACTGTCATCAAAGCGCCAGAATCCCATGCCATAGATACCCGTCACCGGCTTCACGCATACCGGGCTGTCAGTGAACGGCGGGGCCGCGAGGTGTGTTTTTAATTCTGCCAGCGTATTCACCCGCCAGGATGGTACGACCGGGAGACCCTTTTGCTCCATAAACTGAGCAAAAGTAACTTTTTCGTCAGCCAGAGTTAACCAGTCGACGCCCGTTGCACCGGTAGTAAGGGTGGCACCGGTCGATTCAATGGCTGAACGGTGTTCTTCAAACCACTGGCTGTTACGGCCAGTATGAATATGGTGGATGCCGTAGGACTGAATGGTTTCCTGGATAAACTGAAGACGTTTTTGAGGATCTTCAGGTTCAGTCAAAGAATAGTCGGCAACGGAAAGGATTTCATTTCTTTCGTTACGGTGGGAGGCAAAAACGGTAATGGCAAAATTATTTTTTTTTGCAAATGATTTTACCCCCTGAATAATATCTCGCTGGGAGGATAAACCTTCCATAAACCAAATTTTCTTGTTCATTTTTTTTAATTATCCGGAACGCCATGCAAATTTATGATTGAGAAGTGAGTCTATGAGTGTCTAAGCTACATGTCAATCATAATATGATTTATAACTCCTGTGGTTATGGAGTGCGTCAGGTTTTTTGGATTCCTGATAACACATTGATATTTAAATTAAACTTAGAAAATTAACACCCTGAAAAGGATTTCTTTTTGTGTTTTTACAGAAAACTACCAAAATTTCCCTTGTCAGAGAACTTCATCATGATATGATTTTCTTCGTCAGTTACTAAATATACCTTTGATTGTCTCGGTCATTACCATTTTAAGGAATAAAACATGGTTTCATTAGTTAAGAACCAGACGGTATCACTCAGCAAAGAATCATCTGCATTAAGCCAGCTTCATTTCGGTCTCGGTTGGGATCCGGTTAAGAAAAAAGGTCTTCTTGGAGGATTGTTTGGAGGCAACGACTCAATCGATCTCGATGCTGGCTGCGTATTAATGGACAGCACCGGTAAAACAATTGACACCATCTGGTTCCGCAAACTGGAATCCACCTGCGGCGCTGTTGTGCACAGTGGCGATAACCTGACCGGTGAAGGTGACGGTGACGATGAGGTGATTAATGTCAACCTCTCCCGACTGCCTGCAAACGTTGAATACCTGGCGTTTACGGTAAACAGCTTCCGTGGTCAGTCGTTCAATGACGTCGAAAACGCGTTCTGCCGCGTTGTCGATCAAACCGGCAAAGAGCTGGCTCGCTACAAGCTGACTGAGCAGGGCTCACATACCGGGATCGTTATTTCTTCGCTGCGCCGTAATAACGGCAACTGGGACTTTACCGCCCTTGGCCATGCCTGTCGCGGCCGCACAATTGACGATATGCACTCCGATATCGTTTCAGCGGTTATTCGCTAATGAACCTGACGCCGGGGGGCAATGCCCCCGTTCCAGCCCAGGAGTTGCGGGTCCGGATCACCTCGGGCGGCCAGGTGGATGCTTCGGCGTTTCGCCTGTATGCCGACGGGAAGGTGCAGGGTGATGCGGACATGGTGTTTTATGGTCAGCCACGTAACGATGATGGTACCGTCAGCCTGGTCAGTGAAGGCCAGTACTCAACCTTTACTGTCGCGCTCAACCGGCTGAAACCTGATGTCCAGAAAATTGCGTTCACCGTGACCTGTGACGGTGGGCAGACGGTGTCCGGTCTTCGTAATCTTTCCATCGACGTGGAGCAAGGGGCTACCGGCCTGGTTAGCGGCAGTGTCGAACTGAGCGGCCGTCAGGAAGCAGCCTTAATTCTGGGTGAATTTTACCGTCGTAATAATGACTGGAAATTCCGCTTCGTTGCGCAGGGGTTCAACGGTGGACTTAAACCGCTGGCAGAGCATTTCGGCGTAAATATTGCCGACGAACCGGCTCCCGCAGCCCCGACTCCTCCGGTTGTAACCCCTCCGCCAGTTGAGACAAAAATCAGCCTGAGCAAGGTATCGCTGACAAAAGAGAAGCCTGCAATCAGCCTGACCAAACGGGATAACTTCGGTGAAATCCGGATCAACCTGAACTGGCACCGGGGCAGCGGCAAATCAGGCTTTGCAGGCATGTTCGGCTCCAAAGGAATCGACCTGGATCTGGGGGCCTTTGTTGAGCTTCAGGACGGGTATAAATCGGTCATTCAGGCGCTCGGTAATGCATTCGGTGATTATCGCGATGAACCGTATGTTCAGCTCAAGGGCGATGACCGGACGGGTGATGTATCAGACGGCGAGTGGCTGCATATCAATGGACGTGAATGGAAGCATATCCGCGAAGTGCTGATTTACGCCTTTATTTATGAAGGTGTTCCCAGCTGGGACAAGACTGATGGTGTGGTCACCATTCATGTGCCGGATCAACCGCCCATTGAGACCCGCCTGACCGAAGGTGAAAACCGTCGCACATTGTGCGCCATTGCCAGACTCGTAAACGAAAACGGCGCAATTAAAGTCGAGCGAATTAACCAGTACTTCAAAGGCCAGGACGAAATGGACCGGGCATTTGGCTGGGGATTTCGCTGGAGCGCCGGTTCTAAATAACACAGCAACAAAGGAAACAGGTATGAGCTTTTTCGACAAAGTTAAAGGTGCCATTAACTCAGGCCGTGACGAACTGACCCGCCAGGTTGGCCGTTTCAAAAACAAAAAATTCATGCAGGGCACCGTTGCTGTATGTGCCCGTATTGCCGTATCGAGTGACGGCGTAAGTTCGGAAGAAAAGCAGAAAATGATGGGCTTTCTGCGCTCTTCAGAAGAGCTGAAGGTCTTCGATACCAATGAGGTGATTGAGTTCTTCAATAAACTGGTTTCAAGCTTCGATTTCGATGTTGAAATCGGCAAGGGCGAAACCATGAAATACATCCTGGCGCTGAAAGATCAGCCTGAGGCCGCTCAGCTGGCCTTACGTGTTGGTATTGCCGTTGCGAAAAGTGACGGTAACTTCGATCAGGACGAGAAACTGGCCTCCCGCGAGATCGCTATCGCGTTGGGCTTCGACCCGGCTGAATTTGGCCTCTGATCCACATCCCTAAGGGTAAAATATGGTTTCCACACACATCGGCTTCCCGACTGAAACGGTCATTGTTTTTATTGCGCTTTCAGTCGGTGCCATCTTTATTGACCTGTTTATGCACCGTGATGACAAGCCTATTTCGCTGAAGAGTGCGGCGCTCTGGTCCGTATTCTGGGTTGTGGTTGCGATGGCATTTGCCGGTTTCCTCTATATCCACCACGGTGCTGAGGTTGCCAGTCTGTTTGTCACGGGTTATGCGCTGGAGAAAGTGCTGTCGGTCGATAACCTGTTCGTCATGATGGCCATCTTCTCCTGGTTCGCCGTTCCGGATCGTTATCGCCACCGTGTTCTCTACTGGGGGATCATTGGTGCCATTGTCTTCAGGGGCATCTTTGTCGCCATCGGTACGAGCCTGCTGAGTCTGGGGCCGTATGTTGAAGTTGTCTTCGCTATTATCGTTGCCTGGACAGCGGTCATGATGCTTAAAAGCGGTGATGACGATGATGAAATTGAGGATTACTCCCAGCATCTGGCTTACCGCATGGTTAAACGCTTCTTCCCTATCTGGCCGAAGCTCAGAGGGCATGCCTTCCTGCTTAACCAGAAGGAAGTGGATGCTGAACTGGCGAAACCAGAAAACAGCGATGTCACCATTGGCCGTGGTAAAAAAGCGGCGCTGTATGCGACCCCGCTGTTCCTGTGTGTGGCTGTGGTTGAACTCTCGGACGTAATGTTCGCGTTTGACTCGGTACCGGCAATCATTGCCGTCAGTCGTGAACCGCTTATCGTCTATAGTGCCATGATGTTTGCTATCCTGGGCCTGCGTACTCTGTACTTTGTCCTTGAGGCACTGAAACAGTACCTGGTTCATCTGGAGAAGGCCGTTATCGTGCTGCTGTTCTTCATCGCGGCAAAACTCGGCCTGAATGCGACCGATCACATCTGGCATCATGGTTACAGCATCGCGGCAACAACCAGCCTGTATGTTGTACTGGGTGTACTGGCGCTGGGCATTCTCGCAAGCGTCATGTTCCCGGGCAAACCTGAATCTGAGGAAAAGGGGAGTTAATCCCCTTAAGTGTTAACCTGAACAATTACTAATCGAAGAGGTTATTTTATGAGTGTTTCTCTTTCCAAAGGCGGGAACGTCTCCCTAAGTAAAGCAGCTCCGTCAATGAAAAACGTCCTGGTGGGCCTTGGCTGGGATGCGCGTTCAACAGACGGTCAGGACTTTGACCTGGATGCTTCAGCATTCCTGCTGGCCTCAAACGGCAAAGTGCGCGGCGATTCAGATTTCATCTTCTATAACAACCTGACGTCATCCGACGGTTCCGTAACGCACACCGGCGATAACCGCACCGGTGAGGGCGATGGTGATGATGAATCGCTGAAAATTAAACTGGACGCCGTCCCGTCTGAAGTTGACAAGATCATCTTCGTTGTGACCATCCACGATGCTCAGGCTCGTCGCCAGAGCTTTGGTCAGGTATCCGGTGCGTTTATTCGTCTGGTTAATGACGATAACCAGACTGAAGTTGCTCGCTACGATCTGACCGAAGATGCGTCCACTGAGACTGCCATGCTGTTCGGCGAGCTGTATCGCCACAATGGTGAGTGGAAATTCCGCGCAGTAGGTCAGGGTTATGCTGGTGGTCTGGCATCTGTATGTGCTCAGTACGGCATTAACGCGTCCTGATCAAAAAGTAACTTTTCTACCCGGGGCTGTTAATGCAGCCCTCATTCAACTGTTTGCAGGAGCTAAAAATGGCAGTTTCTCTCGTAAAAGGCGGCAATGTATCTCTGACCAAAGAAGCACCAACCATGAATGTTGCTATGGTTGGCCTAGGCTGGGATGCCCGTGTAACCGATGGTCAGGGTTTTGACCTGGACGCTTCCGTGTTCGCAGTAGGCGAAGACGGTAAAGTGTTGTCAGATGCGCATTTCATTTTCTTCAATAACAAAACCAGCCCTGATGGCGCGGTAGAGCACCAGGGCGACAACCGTACCGGTGAAGGCGACGGCGACGATGAGCAGGTCAAAATCGATCTGACCAAAGTCTCAGCAGATATCAAAAAACTGGTGTTTGCCGTTACCATCTATGATGCAGAAGCGCGTAAACAAAACTTCGGCATGGTGAGCAACAGCTTCATGCGCGTTTACAACAACGACAACGGCACGGAAATTGCCCGTTTCGATCTGTCTGAAGATGCCTCAACCGAAACCGCTATGGTCTTCGGTGAACTGTATCGTCATGGCGCTGAGTGGAAGTTTAAAGCTGTCGGTCAGGGCTTTGCCGGTGGCCTGGCGGCTCTTGCCTCCCAGCACGGCGTTAACATCTAAAATAACGCTGAATCATACCCCGGCAATGCCGGGGTTTTTTTTGGTTGCGATCCGCTATCAGGAGGGGGGGGGCAGAAAGGGTTCGGGAATCTCAGAAAGCAGAGAGATGTTAATTCTGACGTGAGCCTTTTAAAGGCAGGAAACGGATTTTTCTCTGGTTGCTGGTTAAAGCCTGTATTCCGTGCCTTATATCAACAGCATGCCCCTCTGATATATGTTACGTTTGCGACTTATGAAGGCACGGGTTCTGGAAGATAAAATACCCGACCAATGGAAATTCCAATTCAACAGGTATAGAAACTTCAACGTGATGAAATATGGTGTCACACCATATATACGCCTCACCAGAAATCCAGCGTCCTGAACTAAGCCAGGGGAACCTATATAAACGCTGCGCTTTAAAATAATCAAAAATCAGGAGAGTTAATGTGAATCTACAATCCGGACAAAACATACCACTTCAGCAATCTGCGATCAGGCTGAATCTTCAGTACCCTACCAAATCCGGCTTTAAAGGCGAACCCGATACCTGCCTGTTCCTGCTTAATGCTCAGGGAAAGGTCAGCGGCGATTCTGACTTTATCTTTTACAATAATCTGTCTTCTCCTGAAGGGGCAGTAAAGCTCGTTACCGGTTCTCAGCAGTCCAGCATTGAGATAGCACTGGATCGTGTTCCTGCGAACATCAGTAAAATTGCAATCACAGTTGTCATTGATGGTGAAGATACCATCAGTGGGCTCAGTTCGTTGAGCATGCAGGCTCAAGGAATCGCTGAGTTCCAGGCTGAGACTCAGGGCCGCAGTGAGAAAGCAATTATCCTGGGTGAAGTATATCGGCACAATGGCGCCTGGAAGCTTCGTGCGCTCGGGCAGGGTTTCAACGGTGGTCTTGAGCCTCTGGCCATTAGCTATGGCGTTGATGTCGCACAGCCAGCTCCGCAGCCAGCAAAGCCTGCTCGTATCAGTCTGGAAAAGAAACTGGAAACCAGATCTCCGCGCCTTGTAAGCCTCGCTAAAAAAGCCTCGGTCAGTCTTACTAAAAATAAACTGGACACCCTTGAGGCAGCGGTTGCATTTGTACTTGACGCATCCGGCTCAATGAGTGGCCAGTTCAGTAAGGGTAACGTTCAGTCTGTGCTGGACCGCATCGCCGTTCTTGCCGCCCAGTTCGACGACGACGGTGAAATGGATGTCTGGGGATTTGGAGAGAAGCATAAGAAGTATCCAAACGTCACACTGGACAACCTGGACACATATATTCAGTCCATTCGCGGGGCTGGAAAGCGTTCAGCCTGGGAGAACCTGCCGGGCCTCGGAGGGACAAACAACGAGCCTCCTGTGATGGAAGAAATAGTCGACTACTTTAAGGACTCGAAAATCCCGGTGTATGTTGTATTTATTACCGATGGCGGGATCAGCAAGACCCGGGCGATTAAAGATGCAATCCGGCGTTCTGCCAACTACCCCATCTTCTGGAAGTTTGTCGGCCTGGGTGGTTCAAGCTACGGTATCCTCAAAAATCTGGATGACTTTACTGACCGCCGGGTTGATAACACCCACTTCTTTGCCATGGATGATTTCGGTTCGATTAGCGATGAAAAGTTATATGATAATCTACTGGAAGAATTCAGACCGTGGATCGATGAAACAAAAAGGTTAGGCATCCTTTAATACGCACAGTTTGAGCTTGGTTGAATGAGCTCTACAGCAGCTTAATACTGTAGAGCCTTTGTTCATTGGAAATCGTACAGGGAGGCGCATATGGACCGCATCAAGTACCTGAAATGGATAGCTGAAGAATCACCAAGTACGGCTCAGCAGCTGGTGGCCTGGTTAAACAGAGCAAGGCACTATACGCCCGACATGAAAGAGCATCAGGCAGGTGTACAGATTCAAGAAAAGGGGATTGTTGTAGGGCTTAGACAAAGTACTAATCGTTATCATGGAGATTGTCTGACCATACATGTGGTACGGCTTCCGGAAGAAATACAAAACAAGGGATGGTTTAAGTCTTTTCTGAAGCTTTGCTGTGAATCGAATCCCTGGTGCGATGTTGTAATAGAAGACGTGAAAAACCCATATTTATTAAGCTTTTGTAAGAAACTAAACTTTACTGTATTAGATGAATTTTACCCGAATACTTACATAGTAAACACAGATGCCATTATGAGTTTACCTATCCCACCCTTAGGGAGATACGAAACCTATCTTTATTAAACCTGCGAACCTTTACCGGTTGCGTGGGGAGCGGATGGACTTCGGCTAAAGAAAAATCACATCGTCTATTTTGACCAGAAAAAGCTAATCTGCTTGATGTAATGCAGAAACGCATTACATTAATATCTTCTCCCAACAATCACCTGAACAATTCCCTGATTGCTTTTCACCTCATACCAGTGCTGGCTCATAGTTAGTCCTTAAGCAAATTTGTTATCGGAATAAAGAACGAAGCCAGCCTCATCGAGGCGCATAACCTTCTTCCCTTAACGCCTGTTGTAATTTTTCAATTGCGCTTTTCATTACCCAGGCTTCTTCGTCACTCACAGCACAGCCACGAAGATCGCTCCAGCTCAGACGTTTAACTAATTGAGCAAGGGCCATAGTTTCATTCTCATCAAGCTGCAAACTCAGTGTCTCAATACCTTCCACTATCTAACCTCCCTTATACTGAAAAATGGCGCTTTATTTCTGACCAGATGCCGAAGCCTTGAATGCGGCCGGAACTGCCGTTGTTTCTACTTTACAGAAATGGAATTAAAAAGTGGTGGTGCTGGGCACGTTTCTTTTCCAGTCGGGGTTTAAGCCAGAGCCGAAACTCATTCAACTTCTCAGCAGCCAAAACCGCTTCAACGGGGAAAACTTTATATTTACCCTGCTGCTGAGGTTCACCCAACCATCGCCTGATGGCTCCGTCAGTCCATAAACGAGTCTCTTTGAGCCTGGTTACAGTGACCCATTTCCTGGACCATTCATCAAATTGTCGCTGGCGATCCCGATAACGTTGTTCTTCCTGCTGACGAAGCCAGTCGCGATCAACAGCGAATTTTCGGTATCCAACAAAGAGCCCTTGTACTTTGGCCATGACAACATTCCGGTTTGCTTAGAACTGTTCAGACAGACATGTCAGGGATAAAGCTGAAGAAAAAGGTACAACGAAGAATAACCAAGACATAGGCCTGCCGGGTAAGTGGTGCGGTGCACAGGACTGTCGGAAAGTACGCTCAGAGAGGGTCGTTTAAGCATGATGCACCACCGCCAGCCAGCCTTAATAATGGTAATGTACCACTGGGTTACCAGACAGACCAGTAACGCATCAAACATAAAACTGTTTTTTAAAAAACGTCAGGAACGTAGCCTGACCTTTTAACCAGTGGTGTAAAAAACATACAGATTGCTCTGAGGTATGAGGTTCAGCAACTAGCCTTGTCGACGCAGAAACATTAAGTAATCAATAGCAGCTATCGCAAACAATGGTGAAAACCACCACGTGCTTTTCAACAAGCCAAGCGGCAGAAAGAGTACAGTTGCCATCGAATAAACAAAAACACGAACCATACCATCTGTAATAAACATAGGCTATTTGCAATCTGAGGTTGGATTGTAGATTTTAGTTAGAAATGGATCAAAGTCCGTTTTGTGCAAAACTTGGTTGACAACCCTCTTTTGGAAGATGTGCCGTTTCGTGCAAAAGTTGGTTGGAGGCCAAGATGGCAGAGTTCGTAGGTTCGGCTGCTTCGCAAGCTGATTTCATTTGGAAGAACGCGGAAGACCTGTGGGGGGGGATTTCAAGCATACCGACTTCGGCAAGATCATTTTGCCGTTTACTCTGCTGCGTCGATTGGAGTGCGCACTGGAGTCTACACGGGAAGCATCGCTCGATAGCCAACCAGCCACGATTGAGTTCTTAGAAGCAGAGTTCAGTGTTGATTTCGATGCGCTGCTATCTTGACCGCCAATCAGACCCGCATGGTTCAGGTTTGTGTATGAGAGTCCCCAAATGGCTGTAGTTCTAACCAAAGCCTTGATTGAAGCCGGCCGCGCCGGAAATAGTGGGTACAGAAAAGGCAGTTGCTTGCGCTGGGCGTAAGTTACCCGCCGAAAAGCGGCTGGATCGAACGACTGATCGGCACTGAGGTATCTGACGAGCAGTACGAACGCTTTCTGGGGCACAGCACGAGCAAGCAGGCTGAACAGATCCTACGCGGAGAGCAGCCAGCCAAGGGGCTTCAGTATGCAAAGCGAGCGAAGAAGCTCGCTTCTGAAAGAAAAGCCACAATTGATCTGGATAACGAGCACCTGTCTGAAATCGAAAAGTATCGGTAGCCCTAGACTTTTAGCCGCTGAAGATCTCTTAGATACCATTGGTGAAACTTGCTGAAGTCAGCCTTCTGTTTCTCTACCGTGCTGTTATAGATCGCATCACTGGTAACCGCACAAGCAGTCCAGCCAGCCTCATAGACGAAGCGAGTAGCTATCGGTGACTTCTTCGGGGTGCTATCCCAGCGGTTTTTGAGCCACCGCGCAAGCCCTTCATCAAGAGGGACCACCAGATTTAGCTGCTGTTTTGTGCGAGTGATACCGACATAAAACAGCCGACGTTCCTCCTCGATTTCCTCTTCGGCCGGAGGGGTGTTCATCGATGTGCGAACGCTGTAAACATCATCGGGTTTGCCGCCAGGAAATTCCTGCTCATTCAGCCCGATCAGGGGTCGTCTCAGAAAACGGAATCTATGGTCACTCCCGTTTTTGCAACACCGATTTTGACGACAAGTTGGCTTGCTTGAATCTATCCGGCGTCTGAATGGGATTTTATTCCCGCGCCTTGATGAGTTCCGCGCCTGATGAACCTCCAGAAAATATACGGCTTCAATGAGCCTTTCCGTTTTACAGGTTCCTCAACAGGCCGGTGGGCCGTTAGTATCATCAATATCAGTATTCGCAAAACCAGATCAGTAATTCTTTAAACCGGTGTATTTCTGCCGTTATGCTACATAAGTTTGCTGTCGTGCCGTTAGGGCCCAGGCTATTCTGGCCAGCTTGTTTGCCAGAGCACAAGTGACGACAAAGTTGCTTTTCCGGCACAGTAAATCCCTGACCCAATCGGCCAATTTGCCAGACTGGTGTTCCAGTTTTTGTATGAATACCCTGGCACATTGAACCAACAAAGTTCGGATCTTTTTATTACCTCGCTTACTAATTCCCAGCAATGTCGTCCTACCTCCCGTGCTGTACTGCCGAGGTACAAGCCCTGTTGCCGCCGCAAAGTCACGGCTGCTGGCGTACTGCTTCCCGTCGCCAATCTCAGTTGAAATAGTACTCGCTGTCAGTGTTCCGACGCAGGGAATGCTCAGCAAGCGCTGTCCAACCTCATCTTCGTCCAACTTTCGTTTCAACTGGGATTCCAAATCTTTAATCTGCTCAACAAGATAGTGATAATGCTGTTGTAATTTCAGCAATAACTGGCTGAGGTAAAGAGGCAAACTATTATCCTCAAGAATGGTACTCAGTCGGCTAATAACGGCAGCTCCTCGGGGAACGCTAATGCCAAATTCCAGCAGAAAAGCATGCATTTGATTGGTTGTTTTTACCTTATCCTGAACCAGGGATTCACGGACACGATGCAGAGCCCGCATTGCCTGCTGAGATTCCGTTCTGGGCTGCACAAAACGCATAGACGGACGCGATGCAGCTTCACAAATAGCTTCGGCGTCGACAAAGTCGTTTTTATTGCTTTTAACGAACGGGCGGACAAATTGTGGTGATATCAGCTTTGGGGAATGCCCCAACTCTTCCAACTTGCGTGCCATAAAGTGAGAACCGCCACAGGCTTCCATTGCGATGGTTGTAGCGGGGCATGTCGCCAAAAATTCGATCAACTTTGGCCGGGTAAATTTTTTACGGTAAACAGCCTTCCCGCGACGATCCTGGCAATGAATATGGAAAGAGTTTTTACCCAGATCGATACCAATGAGCGCAATGTTTTCCATGATAGTTCTCCGAATGAAAGCCTGTCCTCAGCATAGTACCGGGAAGGAGGGAGTGACCATCTCATTAAATAAAGCACGCTAAGCCGGTTGCAGCGGCCGTAGCGGCCTGAACTTGCCCGCGCCGATCTTGGCGCTGCTGCGCCAGAGGTAATCGCCGGTCAGGTTGATGTGCTCCCAGCCGAGCGGCGACAGGTACTGCAACAGGCCGTCATCGACGGCTTGACCGTGGCCACGCAAGGCGTTCGCGGCCCGCTCCAGATAGACCGTGTTCCATAGCACGATGGCCGCCGTCACCAGGTTGAGGCCGCTGGCCCGGTAGCGCTGCTGCTCGAAGCTGCGGTCGCGGATTTCCCCCAGGCGGTTGAAGAACACGGCGCGGGCCAGCGCGTTGCGCGCCTCGCCTTTGTTCAGCCCGGCATGCACGCGGCGGCGCAGCTCGACGCTTTGCAGCCAGTCCAGGATGAACAGTGTGCGCTCGATGCGTCCCAGCTCACGCAGGGCGACGGCCAGGCCGTTCTGGCGCGGGTAGCTGCCAAGCTTCCTGAGCATCAGCGAGGCCGTCGCCGTGCCCTGCTTGATCGAGGTGGCCATCCGCAGGATTTCATCCCAATGGGCGCGGACGTGCTTGATGTTGAGCGTGCCGCCGATCATCGGTTTCAACGCCTCGTAGGTGGCATCGCCCTTCGGGATGTAGAGCTTGGTGTCGCCCAGGTCACGAATGCGCGGGGCGAAGCGGAAGCCCAGCAGGTGCATCAACGCGAAGACGTGGTCCGTGAACCCTGCCGTGTCGGTGTAGTGCTCCTCGATCCGCAGGTCGGATTCGTGATACAGCAGGCCGTCGAGCACGTAGGTCGAGTCGCGCACGCCGACGTTCACGACCTTGGTGTGGAACGGCGCGTACTGGTCGGAGATATGGGTGTAGAACGTCCGCCCTGGGCTGCTGCCGTATTTCGGATTGATGTGGCCGGTGCTCTCGGCCTTGCTGCCGGTGCGGAAGTTCTGGCCGTCCGACGATGACGTGGTGCCGTCGCCCCAATGCCCGGCGAAGGGATGTCGGAACTGCGCGTTGACCAGCTCGGCCAGTGCCGCCCCGTAGGTTTCGTCGCGGATGTGCCAGGCTTGCAGCCAGGCCAGCTTGGCGTAGGTCGTGCCGGGGCACGATTCCGCCATCTTGGTCAGGCCCAGGTTGATCGCGTCGGCGAGGATCGTGGTCAGCAACAGGTTTTTGTCCTTGGCCAGGTCGCCTGACTTCAGGTGGGCGAAGTGCCGGGTGAAGCCCGTCCATTCGTCTACCTCCAGCAGCAATTCGGTGATCTTGACGTGCGGTAGGATCATCGCCGTCTGGTCGATCAGGGCCTGTGCGGTATCGGGCACCGCCGCATCGAGCGGCGTGATCTTCAGGCCCGACTCCGTGATGATGGCGTCCGGCAGCTCGTTGGCCAGCGCCATGCGGTTGACGGTGGCGAGCTGCGTTTCCAGCAGCGTCAGCCGGTCATGCAGGTACTGGTCGCAATCGGTGGCCACGGCCAGCGGCAATTCGCTGGCCTGCTTGAGGCTGGCGAATTTCGCGGGCGGCACCAGGTAGTCCTCGAAGTCCTTGAACTGGCGCGAGCCTTGCACCCAGATGTCGCCGGAGCGCAGCGCGTTCTTCAGCTCCGACAGCGCGCACAGTTCGTAGTAGCGCCGGTCGATGCCGGTGTCGGTCATCACCAGCTTCTGCCAGCGCGGCTTGATGAACTCGGTCGGCGCGTCGGTGGGCACCTTGCGGGCGTTGTCGCTGTTCATGCTGCGCAGCACCTCGATGGCGTCGAGTACGTCCTTGGCGGCGGGCGCGGCCCGCAACTTGAGCACGTCGAGAAATTCCGGCGCGTAGCGGCGCAGCGTGGCGTAGCTCTCGCCGATGCGGTGCAGGAAATCGAAGTCCTCGGGTTGCGCGAGCCGCTGCGCTTCGGTGACGCTCTCGGCGAAAGCATCCCAGGACATGACGGCCTCGATGGCGGCGAACGGATCGCGGCCCGCTTGCTTGGCCTCGATCAGCGCCTGGCCGATGCGCCCGAACAGCCGCACCTTGGCATTGATCGCCTTGCCGGATGCCTGGAACTGCTGCTGATGCTTGTTCTTGGCGGCATTGAACAGCTTGCCCAGGATGCGGTCATGCAGGTCGATGATTTCGTCGGTGACGGTGGCCATGCCCTCGATGGCGAGCGCCACCAGGGTCGCGTAACGCCGCTGCGGCTCGAACTTCGCCAGGTCGGCGGGCGTCATCTGGCCGCCCTCGCGGGCGATCTTGAGCAGCCGGTTCTGGTGAACCAGCCGCTCGATGCCGGAGGGCAGGTCGAGCGCCTGCCACGCCTTGAGGCGTTCGATGTGTTCCAGCATGTGCCGCGAGTTCGGTTTGACCGGGGATTGCCGCAGCCAGGCCAGCCACGTCGTCTTGCCGTTGTCGCGGCGCTTGAGCAGATCGTCGAGGCGACGGCGATGCACGTCCGTCAGCGGCTCAGCCAAGGCGTCGTAGAGACGCCGGTTGGCGCGGGTAATCGCTTCGGCGCTCGCCCGCTCGACGGCGTTGAGGGCGGGCACAATGACCGACTGCCGCCGCAGGTGCTCGATCAAGGCTCTGGCCAGCACGATGCCCTTGTCGGTTTGCATGGCCAGCTCGGTCAGCAACTGGACAGCCTGCCGGTAGTGGCCAATCGTGAACGGCTGGAAGCCGAACACCGTTTGCAGCTCGACCAGGTGCTCGCGTCGGGTCTGCTCACGCTGCCCGTACTCGTCCCAGCTTTCGATGCCGACCTTGAGCTGGTTGGCGACCAGTCTCAGCAATGGCGGGAACGGTGGCTCATCAGCGCCAAGGATGACGCCGGGAAAGCGCAGGTAGCAGAGCTGCACCGCGAAGCCCAGCCGATTGGCCGGGCCGCGCCGCTGCCGGATGATGGAGAGGTCGCTTTCGCTGAACGTGTAGTGACGGATCAACTCATCCTTGGTGTCCGGCAACGCCAGCAGGCTTTCGCGCTCGGCGGCGGAGAGGATCGAACGGCGGGGCATGCGGTTTCCTTCTTCTTGAAAACGTAGGTTTGTGACAAGCCCGCCAAGGCAACCGGCGCGGCACGGGAATCAAGGCATTGCGATTCTCGAAAATAGTTCTTGAAATTCTATTCTTGATTGCATATCATCTCAACGAGTTTCGATAAGAAAGGATGCGCATGCGACCGTCTGTTGTGCTTGACATGAAGCGAAGCGCAGTGCGTGAAGCGGTAGGCCGCTTTCGCGCCGCGAACCCGCGCGTCTTCGGCTCGGTGCTGCATGGCACCGACCGGGATGGCAGCGACCTCGACCTGTTGGTCGATGCGCTGCCCGGTGCCACGTTGTTGGACTTGGGCGATTTGGAAGAAGAACTGAAATCGCTGCTCGGCGTTGACGTCGATCTGCTGACTCCCGGCGACCTGCCGCCGAAGTTCCGGGCCAAGGTGCTCGCGGAGGCGCAACCGATATGAGCGAGAACCGCCTGCCCGATTACCTCGACCACATTCAGCAGGCCGCAACCGATGCGCGCAGCTTCGTGGAAGGGATGGCCAAGGACGACTTCTTGGCCGACAAGCGCACCCAGCAGGCCGTCATCATGAGCCTGATCGTCATCGGCGAGGCGGCCACAAAGGTGATGGATGGCTACGTCGAGTTCACCCAGGCGCATGCCGACGTGCCGTGGCGCAGCATGCGCAATATGCGTAATCGCATGGCTCACGGCTATTTCGACATCAACCTCGATGTGGTGTGGGAGACGGTACAGGAATGGCTGCCGGCGTTGCTCCAGCAATTGCCCGCCGTGCGTCAGGATGCCGACGATGAAGACCGTAACGACAACTGTGAAAGAGGGATCTCCGATGACTGTTGAATCGAGAATATTTTCTGTAGCCGAGTATGTTCAGCCGTCCGAAGGCGAGCCTATTCGTTCCGTTGTGCTTGAAACCCGAGACTCAATTATCGTGGTTTGGCATGTCCATCCCGGGCAGGAAATTGCGGCTCACATTCATCCTCACGGCCAAGACACGTGGACTGTTTTGTCGGGAATGGCTGATTACTTTCAGGGCAATGGGATTGTTCGTGCCCTCAGGGAAGGTGAGATAGCCGTGGCAAGACCGGGCCAAGTGCACGGGGCGCGAAATACAGGTACCGAGCCATTTGTGTTAGTCTCGGTTGTGGCATCAGCCAATGCCGGTTTCGTATTGGCTGAGCGATAGAGCCCAATCTCTGGAGTTGGTCCAATGAGCGGTCGGGGAGATAGGTAACAGACATGCAGCGGACACGGCTGCTAAACCAGGTCGCAAACCTCCTTGCGTCGCAGCGTGCCGCAAGCGACGCGATCAATCGAATGGGGTCGGCATGAGACTGAACACCATCCAGTTCCCGACCGCGTAGCCGCCTGTCCTGCCGATCAGGTCTTGACCATCGACGCCTGGGATCAGTCCTGAATGTTCTTGGAGACCACTACGTTATGAGCCGCAGCCGCCGCAAAACACCCATCGTCGGGCACACGACCTGCGGCAGCGAGCGCGAGGACAAGAAGCTCTGGCATCAGCGCTGGCGCACCCGTGAGCGCACGGCGCTGACCAGCGCGTCGCCCGAAGCCCTGAGCGCCCATCTGCCCCTGCTGGAAAACCAGGCCAGCAGCGTCTGGTCGATGGGCAAGGATGGCCGCTCCTACTGGCCCGTCAAGCGCCAGGCCGCCACGGCGGATCGCATCGCCAATCACAAGGGACGCAACCCGCAAGAACGCGCCTCCCTGAAAAAGCGCCTGCTGCGCAAGTGGATGAGCAAATGAAGCTCTCCTTCCATCAGCACATTGCGCTGTTCTGGATGATCGGTGCTCCGGGCGTCTTCGCGCCCGTGATCGAGAACGCCAAGCGGCCCGATGCCGGCGCCGTCATGGCGTGGGGTGTCGCGATCGTGGCGGTGATGATCCTCTTCACCCCTTTGCTGCTGCGCTGTCCACCATTCCGGCGCTGGTATGGCCGGACGGATGCGCTGTCGGAGCGGCAGCGCCAGGCGCTTGCCGAGCGCGGCCTGCGCCGCTACTACCAGACCGCTTTCGATGACGGCTACGTGCCCCGCGTGATGCCCTACGTGTGGCGCATCATCTGGACGGTCGGCGGGTTGATGGCTGTGACCGCCGTACTGCCTACCAACACCGGACGGCCAGCCTTCGATGCCTTGGTGGTCTTCTCGACCTGGTATCCGATAGGCGTGATGCTGCTGGTTTTCGCGTCGAGGCCCCTTGGCCGGTTGATTCGCCAAAGAGCACAGGAGCGGCGGAAATGAGCACGTCAACCATCGAGGCGCTGGCCAGCGCCTGGGCAAGGATTGCCGAGGAAGCGGAATTCCCCGCTGACTACGAGGGGACTGCCACACCACAAGCGCATCGGGCTAGCGAAGCTATTCAGGAGCAGATTCGGGAGCGCATCGTCGCCACCAACGACATGCGGCTGTTCAGCCTGCTGCACCTGCTGAGTCAGGCGTCGCTGCGCATGGAGCAAGCGCTGTGGCCGGAGGATTACGAGCGGATGACGCGCGAGGTTGAGGAAGCCCTGCGGCAAGCCACCGACGCCAACGCCAGATCGTACACCCACGAAGAAGTGATGCAGGCGATGCAGGAACGCATCGACCGGGCGCGAGACAAGCCATGTTGATTGGCTATGCGCGCGTCTCGACGCAGGATCAGAACCTGGAGCTGCAACGCGAAGCCTTGAGCAAGGCCGGATGTAAAAAGGTCTTCGAGGACAAGGTGAGTGGCACGCGGGCAGACCGGCCTGGCTTGGCCAAGACGCTCGAAATGCTGCGCGAAGGCGATACTTTGGTCGTCTGGAAGCTCGACCGGCTGGGCCGGTCGGTCAAGCAACTGGTCGATCTGGTCGGCGATCTGCACAAGCACGGTGTCCAGTTCAGGAGCCTCACCGACTCCATCGACACCGGCACACCATCCGGGCGGTTCTTCTTCCACGTCATGGCGAGCCTTGCCGAAATGGAGCGCGAGCTGACCGTCGAGCGCACCCGCGCCGGGCTGGAAGTCGCCAAGCAGCTCGGCCGCAAAGGCGGCCGCAAGCCGAAGATGACCGACAGCAAGATCGAGTCGGCCAAGAAGCTGCTGGCCAGCGGGGTGCCGCCCAAGGACGTGGCCAAGAACCTCGGCGTGTCCATTCCGACGCTGTACCGCTGGGTGCCAGCCTCCACGCACGCTTAGCGTGCTTTATTTAATGAGATGGTCACTCCCTCCTTCCCGGTACTATGCTGAGGACAGGCTTTCATTCGGAGAACTATCATGGAAAACATTGCGCTCATTGGTATCGATCTGGGTAAAAACTCTTTCCATATTCATTGCCAGGATCGTCGCGGGAAGGCTGTTTACCGTAAAAAATTTACCCGGCCAAAGTTGATCGAATTTTTGGCGACATGCCCCGCTACAACCATCGCAATGGAAGCCTGTGGCGGTTCTCACTTTATGGCACGCAAGTTGGAAGAGTTGGGGCATTCCCAAGCTGATATCACCACAATTTGTCCGCCCGTTCGTTAAAAGCAATAAAAACGACTTTGTCGACGCCGAAGCTATTTGTGAAGCTGCATCGCGTCCGTCTATGCGTTTTGTGCAGCCCAGAACGGAATCTCAGCAGGCAATGCGGGCTCTGCATCGTGTCCGTGAATCCCTGGTTCAGGATAAGGTAAAAACAACCAATCAAATGCATGCTTTTCTGCTGGAATTTGGCATTAGCGTTCCCCGAGGAGCTGCCGTTATTAGCCGACTGAGTACCATTCTTGAGGATAATAGTTTGCCTCTTTACCTCAGCCAGTTATTGCTGAAATTACAACAGCATTATCACTATCTTGTTGAGCAGATTAAAGATTTGGAATCCCAGTTGAAACGAAAGTTGGACGAAGATGAGGTTGGACAGCGCTTGCTGAGCATTCCCTGCGTCGGAACACTGACAGCGAGTACTATTTCAACTGAGATTGGCGACGGGAAGCAGTACGCCAGCAGCCGTGACTTTGCGGCGGCAACAGGGCTTGTACCTCGGCAGTACAGCACGGGAGGTAGGACGACATTGCTGGGAATTAGTAAGCGAGGTAATAAAAAGATCCGAACTTTGTTGGTTCAATGTGCCAGGGTATTCATACAAAAACTGGAACACCAGTCTGGCAAATTGGCCGATTGGGTCAGGGATTTACTGTGCCGGAAAAGCAACTTTGTCGTCACTTGTGCTCTGGCAAACAAGCTGGCCAGAATAGCCTGGGCCCTAACGGCACGACAGCAAACTTATGTAGCATAACGGCAGAAATACACCGGTTTAAAGAATTACTGATCTGGTTTTGCGAATACTGATATTGATGATACTAACGGCCCACCGGCCTGTTGAGGAACCTGTAAAACGGAAAGGCTCATTGAAGCCGTATATTTTCTGGAGGTTCATCAGGCGCGGAACTCATCAAGGCGCGGGAATAAAATCCCATTCAGACGCCGGATAGATTCAAGCAAGCCAACTTGTCGTCAAAATCGGTGTTGCAAAAACGGGAGTGACCATAGATTCCGTTTTCTGAGACGACCCCGATCAGTATTACGTTATCCCACTCCAGCCCCTTGGAACCATGCAGTGTGGAAAGGATGAAGGGATCGCAGTCAGTAGCAGCCTCGCCTGGATTCAAGATAAGGTTTAAAAACGTGCGGGAATCGATCTTACTGGAGTCAAGTAGCTCCCCGATCCTCACGACCCCTCGTTGCTGGTCGTTCGATCCAGTGCGAGTTACACCCTCAGAGCCAACACTATCAATGAAACCCTCCATACTCAGGCGTCGTAACACATCGATAGCAGGCGTTTCCTCTCCGTCTTTCTGGCAGATAGTGGCGAGCCTGCCCAGCCGATCTTTTTGGTATTGTGCGCCCTCGAATAACTGACCTAGAGCAGACCATAGGTCGGCGTGCGGAGCCATCAATCCACTGAGCGCCGCTTTGAATTGCCCTTTCTGCCATCTAAAACCAGCCTCCTTCAGAAAGCCGTAAACAATCGCTTGTTTGTTGGGATGGTTTTCCAGTAGCCGCAGATCGCCGTACACAGACAGCAAGACGCCAACTACCAGTATCCCGATTTCGGTGCGGGTGTGTAATGCGCTTGAACCATTGAGGTAGCGATAAGGTAGCCCACACAGGCGTAAAGCAATTTCCGCCTCAGCAAGGTTCGCCTTAGTGCGGGACAATATGGCTTGTGTTCCACTGCTCACCGAGAGGTTTGATAGCACCTTGGATAGGCAGTTATCAAAGTGCAATCTGACCTCTGTTTTGGGGGTGCTAGGATGACTGACACAAAGCTTGGTCAGCTTTGTAGAGTTGCGCCGAATTACCGAGTTAGCCATCAAGGAAAGCTCATGGCCAAATCTGAACGTGCATGACAGTTGAAACACCTTCGTATTCGGGTAGTGCCTTTCAAACAGTCCGCCGATAAAGTCTGGTCGAGCACCACGCCACTCATAAATACACTGGTTAACATCACCAACAGCCATAACCGACGTATCCGACTTAGATAGCAAGCGGGTCATGTCATGCTGTATCAGGTTAACGTCCTGATATTCATCAACAATGATGTGCTTGAAGTGGGCACCAAGGCTGCTGTCATTACGCAACAGTGCGACAGCCTCAATCAAACAGTCATCAAAGGTTCGCAGACTGTTTTCCTCCAGCAGCTCACAATAGCGGCCATAGGCGTGAATAAACTCCCGTTTGATGTTGCTGAACGTTGGATCATTGGCAGCATCAACAGGAGTTACGGCCGCCGCCCGGCAGCGAGCAATAAACAGCTCGAAGTTTTCAATTTCATTGGGGTCAATATAATTCGCCTCATGGTCAAAGCCATAGCGGTAGGCTTGCTTTACCAGTTGCTCATAGCGGTAGTCGCTTGGAGTAATGAGGTCTTTCTTCTTGATTATCTGTTGGCGTTCTCCGTAACCAACAATCTTTAAGGCCAAGCTGTGGAACGTGCGGATTTCTGGAATCACGCTCGACATCAGTGCCGTCTTCAAGTTCTCCGTGAAGCTCACCTGCGCCGACTTGTTGTACATCAGGATCAGAATGGAGCGAGGATCAGTTCCCGTCTTGACCAGCCGCTCAACGCGCTTTACAAGTGTGGTTGTTTTCCCGCTACCAGGTACGGCTTTTACCAACGCATGTCCGGTGTCATGGCTGACAATACTTTTCTGCTCCCAAGTCAGTCTTTTGGTCATGCCTTAACCTTGTAATTGGCGCACTGACGGGCCTCGGTGTAGGGAACGATCTTTGCCTTACTGTGACATTGCAGATAGCCATCCTCCCATCGGCCTGCTTGCTCGCACATAATGCAGTTGGGAAATAGTGAATGAGGATCGGCGTGACGGATAAAAGCTCGTAAGTTATCAGCCAGCTCAGCGGCCCCTAACGATCTAGGCCATGTGTTCACGTCAGAATTGATTGTTAAATCCACTTCAGCGAGCGGCATCGTTTGTTCGTTGAGTCGGCCGGAACCACTTAAACTCCAGACAGACATATCCACGTTACCTACTGAGCAGACGCCGCTACAGGTGTCCACAGATTGAAACGGGGGAAGCCAGTTGAATACTCTCAGGATCTTCTCCTTGATCGAGTAGGCCCCGGTAAGCAACATCTGAATATCAGAGGCAGATTGGACCTTAAACTCAAGAATCGGGATACCGGCTTCGATCTTGTCTTGAGAGCAGGGGTGTGTGACACAAATCTCTACGTAGCAACGCCTTTCGCCAGTCGTATCATACAACATCACGTCTGGTCGCAGCCCTGTGACCTTATCGTGTTTTTCCAGCTCTGCCTGATCGAAAAATTGAGTCAAGTTGTAGCGTGCAGGCACGGATTTTACGCACTGACGTGCTTCGTCTCTAACCAAGGCTAAACGAGAACCATTACAGGCAACCCGGCGCTCCAGCTCAAGGCTAATAGGCATTTCACGGCTGAGAGCTTGTTGGTAGCGATAGAAGAATGCTTCTTTGCCGCACTTGTGAAGATAGGTTTCAAGGGCACAGCATTCTTCCGAATGGCGAAAGTGCTTAGCGTTGAACTCGCCCATTACCGGGGTCAGGGGGCTCTTACAACCTGGGCAGGTGTAAGTATGTGAGCGCAGGGCAGCGCCAATGTGCGTGAGGGTGCCCTCGCCGTCTAGCGCGTAAGCGTATTGTATTGAGCTGGATTGAGTTGTCATGACTGCGTATCCTCCCAAAAAAATCCAGCTAAGAACAGACCTTACGGCAGGCAAATGGTAAGTAGTGCTTCTTGAAGCAGTCGAGTGTACAGCGGCTCAGTGAAAAAGCTAATCGCCCGCTCAACAACCTAGTGATACTGGTGCAGATTCGACAATGAGTTAATGCCCGGAGAGCATCTGCAAGACTTCTAGCTGGAAGGCATTCCAACCAGCCCTCGCTTCTGAAAAGCCGTCAGGAAACGGTAAAATCCAACCAAGTGAGCAACTTCACTTGATCAAAGATCTAAGGCTAGAATGATGGAATTCCAACCTTAGTTTGCAAATAGCCTAAACATATAACTTCCTCTGAGGATTTAAAAGAATTCTCAGATGTCTTGAAAGCTACTTTTTAAACTTTCTCATTCTGAGAAGCATATTTAATTTTGCTGCGTCTGCTCGTGCTGCTGCTACAGAAAGGGCTTTATGCAGTGAAACTACCACGACAAACAAACAGAACATCGACCAGAATCCATCCATTTCGTTTACCTAATCGTTGAGGTTTTTATTCGGGATATCTGGCTAAATAGGACTACACAGATACCCAGTTAAACCCCCCGCTTACATAACACTCCGGTTCCTCACCAGACGTTTTATTCTATCGCGGTCTGTGGTTATCAGAAGCTGCATAAACCGGTTATTTAGTCCGTTACGCGAAAATTATTGAGGATCCGGGCTGTTAAACTGTTCTTCCTCTTTCGCTTCCGGAGAAAAGGGGAGGTGTCACCCTGCGGCCGGGTAGTGAAAGGGATTTGACGTAATTCAGGCGAAGGGCGAACAAGACCGCAAAGGACGCCCGGGCGACCGGATACCTGCCGGGTTGTGCGAAGTAAAAACCGGAAGCAGTGATAACACAAACAGGCCCCTACAGCGTAAGGATTGTGATGGACGATAAAGAGCAATTTACGAATCTTGTGGCAAAGCATGCCTCCGGACTCACCGAAGAGCAGCTGGCCGGTTACGATGCCTGTTCCCTGGATGGTGAATGCGTCACGCCTTCATACGAGGTTTTCCGGGGGTATCGTACCCGCCATACCCTGGATGAATTTCTGGAGATGGCCATATCGCTGAATGCCATCCACCCGGATGAATATTTAACGGATATGCTGCTTAAGCCTCATGAGGTGATCGGCGCTCTGGCCGATGAAGGCGACCAGCTGAACAACGCCACCCCGGTTTATTTCTTCCCGGATACCGGCGTCTATGCAGCGGCCGTCAGTGAAACCCGGGTGCTCGATGCCTGGCTTTGCTGGCCATGCTACCCGGCGAACTGGTAACGCGGCCGTTGGAATTGCACCGGCAGGATACGAATTTAACCGACCCCATGGCGGGAAGGTTATCACAATTGCATGTCCTCATCCCTCAAGCCCCCTGCCAGGCCCTAACGTGCTGTCAGGCTTCGCCTGATTCCCGATCTGCGCCGGTACTTCAGCCGATAACTTTTTGTTTTCTTTTTATTTTCTCCCCATTTCCTCAAAGTTCGCGGGCGGCGTGGACAGGGCACCATTGCCGCATGTGGGGTCTTAATAAGGGCAGGGTGGTCAGGTTTGCTCGATGCCGGGGGTAGGCCCTACCCTTTATGGGATGAGGACATGCAATTCACTAAATTAATCGACAGCACCGGTGGTGACTTATCTGTAACGGGTCAGTTTTGATACGGGGAATGTTTCAGGGTTAAGATCTGGAATCATAAAAATATACGCTCCCGTTCAGGACATACGACTTGAAATGGATAATGCCATTAAAGGAATTCCAGCCTTTCGTCGATAACAGTTTCTGACCATCGCCATAACCATGTCATGGAGGAGACTAACCGTGTTTCAGAGGTGAGCTGGTGCCTGGCAAAACATACAAACTCAAATATCAGGAAGCGAGTTTAGTTGTTTATAACATGCAGCCGTGTAACTGATTAGGTACCGGCAAAAGGAGGAAATAATGTTTGAAAACTACGTTTGTAAAATCTATGTAAGCAATGATCCTCATTTTAGTAGCCATCTCGAAGCAACTGCGTTTGGTTTCGATAATGGTCAGCAGCAAAAGATTCTCACCGCAGCCCATGTTGTTACCAATGCTCTTGGAAAAATTTATCCCGTCAGCAATACACTTAAACTTTACGTCAAATTTCTTAACCATCAAGGACTGGTGAACGAAGAGCCTGTTCTAGTCGATTTCATTCTCAATGAGGCTAATGACAGGGCAGACTTTAAAGACGGCATTCCGTTTGTTGACAGTGCAGAAATCGTATTACCAGCTGGAATACAACAGCCTGTAAGTAGTTACTTTAAGGTCCTGGCTCCCGCAGCTGGCATGGGTACATTGGGTGTCGGATATCCAATGAATGAGACAACAATTTCGACATTCCCTGGTGAAGTTTCAGGCATTTGGCCTTTAAATTGCTCAAATCATTCTCCCCAACATCTCACAACTCGCTTTGTAATAGCACATTTCAACACCGATGGTTGCTCTGGTGGACCCTATGTCGTCTCCGAGAATGACGAGCATTTTGTCATTGGAAGTCTGGTTGGAATAATGTCTGGAACCTGCCCAGATTCAAATCCACACATGTCTGTTCAGTCCGCTACTGATTTTTAGCAAAGTCAGTTCCAAAATGACGCTGGCACGATAGTTATTTTGGGTCTGCCCGATATGGCGTCTGCCCTTACTAACAGCAACAGCATTGAAACTGACAAACATGAACTCGAAAGTGCCACAATAGTAAGTCATGATTTCTTCATCACTTTTATGGTGCTCTTTTTCACCTATCACACAGCAAGTTATGAATACGAGGCCTGTAATGGACGCTACCGAAACTGAAGAGCTCGAAAAAATTCGCAAGAAGGCAATGGATGAAGTTACAAGTGCTCTTCAGGCGCTTGAAAATAAGTTCCCGGGTATTACTGAGGGCGCAGCAGCTTTGGCGGGGTCAGGCGTAGGCGCAGCGGCTTCCTTCGGTGCTCTCTATACGCTTGGTACAACGGGAGTGTCAGCAGCAGGCATAACCTCCGGGCTCGCTACAGCAGGGTCTATCGTCGGTGGCGGTATGGTTGCAGGCATTGCGGTATTGGCCGCACCTGTAGCTGTGTTAGGGATTGGCGGGTACGCGATAGTGAAACACAAAAAAAATGCGAAACTGACAGCCGCCCTTAGTCAGGCCATCCAAAAGCTCTACGAAGTTCAGGAAAGGTTGATGTCGAATGCGGAATATTTTAAGGCAGAAATTGCTGGCATCAAGGCAACAATCGACATGCTTACTAAGAAAGCTCCAAAAGGTAGCCTGGTCGCGGTGAGGTAAACACATGAGTCAGTCTCCTTATGATGATGAGTTCAGGGCCATCCGTTATATTCAGCTCCGTGGTCAGGATATCGCGAACGCTCACGAGACAATTAACAGTGATATAGAGAGCCTTAAGGCACAGTTGACCGGGCTAATCAGCGGCACTGAACTTGATGAAGCGGAGCATCTGGCGCTTAAAGAACATCATCTGCGAGAAATGACCCCTTCAGATACTGCCATGCATTCTACTGGTCTCAAGACTATATATAGCGAGGCTAACCAGCGTGTATGCGGTGATATTGGACTGGCCACAATACTCTCCACGGATGACTTGGCTGTTGTAGATGCCCGGATCCAGAATCATATTAAAGAATTTAATGATCGCTACGCACTCGACGCCTGGGATTATGCTATTGCCTGCGGATGCGGGCTCATAGCATCCATGCTGGATTTACTTTGCGTCAGAGCCCCGCCAAAACCTACGGTGAGCTTTACGGCAGAAGTGGATGGTATTTTCAATAAACAGGTGCAGAAAGCCTTCAATGCCATTTTGCCGGAGGACCTGAGTACAAAACTCTCAGATTTGTTCCCTATAGGGGCACCAGACAGTTCGATCAGCAGCGATTTAGTGGGTGCGGCCGGTGGCGTTTTGTCTCCCACAAATCACCGCTTAAGAGCTTTGTCACACGATCCCGTACTGGGCATTATTTTCGGTATAAAGGATATGCTGAACGGGACCTGTACGGTGGTTCAGAATGGACAGATCGTGGTTTATCCTTCCAGTAAAGGCGTTACAGACGAAACCAATATTTTCAGGCTCATCGCCAGAATGTTTGGACACCTGGCATCGGATGTTAATGCCCCCTCAGCAAAAGGAAACCGTGGCATGGGGTTACCGGCTCCTTTTATGGGGCTACTTCGTATGCTTGAGGGGATCCCTGTGGGGAGTTCTAACTTCGGCAAACAAATAGAGTACATGTATGTCAACGGGTATGACTTTCGTCAGTTTATCGTGACAAGTATTCCGATGAGCATAATGGAAGTTTTGATGCGGGTTTTCTATGTGGCGAAACAGGTATCGCTGGGAAAAGGAGCTTTTGGGGAGACCTTACTGGATACCATGCCGTTGCGGCTAAATCCACGCTTCCGGATGATGCTTGCCCTGGGTTATGGAACTTCCAGTGCTGTTAACGCAGGTAAAATGTATATCACCGGCAATATTCTCAATGCGAATTACGCCTCCTGGATGGGGTTGGCCTGGAATGGTTTTCACTCACTCAAGTGGTCCCTTTATCAGCGACACTTAAAGCTTTGGGCCGGTATTGAAAAGGCAGAACTGGAACGGCTTCAGAACAATATAGACAGCATCGAGGCATTGACCATCAGAGCAGGAAACTTGCCAGTCAAGTAACATTCACCGGAGCACCTCCGGAACCCCATAGCCCACCAGCTGCTAAAAATGTCTGCCTTTGCTTTTAATACTCTCTCTGCCTCCTCCCCGAGGCAGAGAGTAGCTCGTAGTTATTTATACAGCTCACAACAGGGCCATAAGATACTCCGCTTCTCGTTTACCGATGATCCTGATCTGTCAGCTCTCTTACCGGATGCTGTACGAGCGTAACGGCTTATTATTGATAGTTCTCTCATATCAAACCTCATAAAGATTTATGCTGCCACTTAGTAACAGCCTAAAGGTTGTACTCTCTATTTAACAGCTTTTAGGCTGTTAATTTGATATTACAGCTTTTAGGGTGTATGTTTAGAAAACAGCGTACAAGGTGTATCAGAGGAACTACTGAGGCCAGCTTATGATCAATAATGATTACCCGTTAAACACGCTCAACCAGTTGCGTCCCTTGCTCATTGGTTTTCGCAAGGCGAATGGCCTGACGCAAAAAGACCTGTCCGAAAGGTTAGGGGTCACTCAACAGACATACTCACGTCTGGAAGCCAACCCTGCCAGTGCGAGCATTGAACGGCTATTCAAGGTGTTTTCTATCCTGGGCGTAAAAATCAGCTTCTCCTCGACAACCGCCTCTTCAGAGGGGAAGCAGACGGAAGAAATGCTTAAATCAAACTCACCTGCACGACAGGAGAAATGGTAACGATATGAGCCGGAAACAGCAGCGTCTGGCAATCTGGATGAACGGAATCAAAGTCGGATACTGGGAAAAAAGTAAAGGGGTAGACAGCTTACAATACCTTCCTGACTGGAGTGCAGACGAACAGGGAAGGCCGCTGTCATTGTCCCTTCCTTTTACTCCCGGGAACCAGGTCTGGCGTGGAAATGTGGTACGTGACTATTTTGATAATTTACTCCCGGACAGCGAAGGCATACGCAGACGTCTGGCAATGCGTTACAAGGCCGATAGCCTGGAGCCTTTTGATCTTCTGACGGAGCTGGGAAAAGACTGCGTGGGCGCGATACAGCTGCTTCATGACGGAGATGAACCCACAGATTTATATTCCGTGAAGTATCACCCGCTTACTGAATCAGAAATTGCGGCAACTTTGCGTAATACCACGGAGACATTGCTACCGGGCAGGCCAGAAGATAACGACGACTTACGTTTATCTATTGCCGGTGCTCAGGAGAAAACAGCCCTACTGTGGCATGAAGATCGGTGGTGTATGCCGGAGGGTAATACACCAACGACGCATATATTCAAGCTACCGCTCGGACTTGTGGGGAACATGAAAGCCGACATGCGCTCGTCGGTTGAAAATGAATGGCTCTGCTCGGTACTTCTCGAACAGTACGGGCTCCCCGTGGCAAGAACGCAGATTGCTCACTTTGAAGATCAGAAAGCGCTGGTGGTAGAACGTTTTGACCGAAAATGGTCAGGAAACGGACAATGGATCATTCGTTTACCCCAGGAGGATATGTGTCAGGCCCTGGGCATTTCGCCATTACGAAAATATCAGGCGGACGGCGGGCCAGGTATATCGGAAATTATGGAAGTTCTGAGTAATTCAGACCGTGCTGAGCGTGACAAAGCGCAGTTTTTTATGACGCAGATAGTTTTCTGGATGATGGCCGCAACAGATGGCCACGCTAAAAATTTCAGTATTTCTATTGGGCCACAGGGACGTTATCACCTTACACCACTCTATGATGTGTTGTCGGCATGGCCGGTGATCGGTCATGGGAACAATCAGATATCCTGGCAGAAGTGCAAACTGGCGATGGCCGTACGTGGCAGTAGCAACTATTACCAGATATATCGAATACAACGACGCCACTGGATCAGGCATGGTGAGATAACCGGCCTGAGTAAACAGCAGACAGAGGCGATGATAGAGGAAATCATCGCCAGAACCCCGGGTGTCATTGAACGTGTTAGCGGGCTTCTTCCGGACCAGTTCCCCCAGCAGCTTGCGGAAAGTATTTTTGATGGAATGAGGCAGCAATGCAGGCGCCTGGCTGAGAAATGACAGCCGCAATTTATAGTGTGCATGTTTTCAGAATAGCTGATGTAAGCGTGAGGATTCAGTATGACTGAAGAACAAAAAAGAATAGAGCGGGCTATTGAGTTGGCTTGTCGTTACGGCGGAACCGATGAAATGCATCATCTGCAATGGGTCGTGGATCAGATGGTAAGAGAACTTGCTGGAGAACGTTATGCACAGATTGTAGCAGATGCCACCAGCGGAGAAGATGGGCCTGATACTTACAAATGGAGTGTTGGGATCGCGCCTTAGCATCTGTCAGTCTGGGGATGAAAACGTACTTAACATCCAGCGAATTCCCAGACTTCACATTAAGACTAGAGTAACGGCCGCAATCACGTGAGAGAAAAAAATGGCAATTTTAGCAATCATTGCAGTTATCGCCCTGGGTGGGTACGCCTGCGGGTTTATTAAAGCCCGTGAGCTGAGCGCTTTGCGTAAAGAAATGAAACTATACGTGGATCGCATGGAAGCGGCGGAGCTGGACTTACACGCAATCAGAAGTGTAGCGGAGCACCGGTTGCACGGTGCAGGTAAACAGTTTGCCGACCTTTACAGCCGTATCGACGGTGCAACTGTGACGCTGACACCCGAAGATCAGCTGTTACTGGCAACGATGCCATTTAATATTCAGGATGTAGAAGACATCGTAAACGAGCGCGGTCCAAAGACAATTAGCGGCCGTCCATTCTGGGAAGTTGAGCCAGGCCCGCATGACTATGAATATGGCCCGCAATATCCGTATTTCCCAGACCAGCGCTAGGAAGAGATCAAGATGAGAGAGCCAAGACCCCGCCATACCTTGCAGGTCATTCGAGTGCCTTCTCTGGAGGTTCAGGATCTGGGGCTGACCAGCTTTGATAGCTGGCTTGACGAGAACGGTTATGACAAAACGAATGCCAGAAATAACCGTACCATCTGGGCGAGAGAAGGCGGATGGCATCTGAAACGTTGCAGAAATCTGGAAACTGGCACGGACGATTTCTGGTTTATCGCTTTCGATGGTAAAGGCGGAAAGATATACCCGCTGAAAACCCAAAGAGACTACCGGGCTGCATATCGTAAGCTGGAAGCAGAAGGTTATGCACCTGCGGTCATCGAGCAAATGACCACAGGCGCAGCATATAACCTGGCCTATCCACGTTCCACCCTAAAACAAGCTGAGACGGCCACCAGCGAACCAAAGCGGAAACCTGACGTAGATATCCAGGGTGAGCACTGCGAGCGCGTAGTGACGCAACGTAGTGGCGTGGCACAGGGTAAATTTAAAGCTCTGCTCATCGAGAATTTCGCGGGCCGTTGTGCGGTAACCGGTTGGGTTAATGGCGGTGTCCTGGATGCGGCACACATTGAACATGGAACCCGGTACAATCCGTCTAATGGCATCCTGATGACTCCAACAATGCATGCTCTGTTTGATGCCGATCTTATGGGCATAGATCCGGCCACCCTGACCGTTCATTTTAAGCCAGGCATTGAGCTGGGCGAGCTGTTTGAAGGCCGTAAAATCACACCGCTGGTGTACGATCTGGACTTAGAGCGGCTGGCCGTACGCTGGGCAGGATACCAGGGCCTGGCTCATGAACAATGATGGGTTACAGCCGGGATGTGTGAAAACCCGTCAGTGAAACCTGCATGCGCCATACCTTTAAATTTAAACTCAAGAGCCAGGCTCAAGATAAAACCGAAATGAAAAGGTAAAATCCGGTGCACCAGATCTCTTAGGTTTAATACCTGAGCCGGTATACTGGCAGGCGCAGGCATGTGGGTATTATCCAGTCCATACATCTCCACACAGTGTTAACCGCAACATTTAAAGTTCAATAAGGACGGTTTCAATTTTATGTATAAAACAGCATTAGTGATGATTATCGGGATCCTCGGATGCAGTAAAGCATTTGCAGCCACTGAATTACAGCTCCAGCAAAAACGCGTTATGCAGTTCTGTGCCAACGCCAGTCTTCCATTGTTAGTTGCGGGTACAACGTACGCGAATACGTCTGACAACGGGCGACCAGAAAAAGAAAGATTGGCAATCCTGAAAAATTCAGTTGCAAGCTCGACAGCTTATAAAATGGCATCTCCCGGAGTTCAGATTGCCATGATGAGCGTGGTGGAAGATATTGCCGATCCGAAAGAATTAGCTCTACATCAAAAAGAAGTTAGACGTCTTGGGGCTAGTTATCTTTCCGACAGCGGTGTTTCATGGGCTTCAAAAACTGTTTCACCATTTACAGCCTGGTGTAACTTTAACCGTTTAGAAAGTTAAGGCTGGCAAGGCGGTTCCTGTTCAGGAAAGTTACTTTCCGTGCGGGGACCGTAAGATACAGATAAAGCTTAAGGCCTTTGAATTTCTGGAAAGCATTTGAAAATTTCATTGCGCTTGTCTGATATGAAACAGCCCCTGCATTTCTGCAAAGGCTGAAAGAGTGTGTACGGACTTTGGAAGGAGTGATGATATACGCCTGAGCCATCCCATCACCGCAGACAGGGTAATTAACCCTGACTAAAGCTTTCACCTATTCCGTCGCTCGCAAGCGGCTTTCGCACACTAACGAAGGTATGGCCTTTCGTCGGTGTTAAATTTTTCAAACTTTGCTTACTTTGTCAAGGAAGGTGACCGCAGTAGTAGGCACAACTACTTTAATCTGTATGAATAATAAGGTAGAACCGGCCAGTGAATGAATGCTTTCCCTGAAATCAGGCGGACAACCTTCAGGAATATTGATAGCAAGACTGAATCTCTCGCTGCGGCGATAAACATTTCGCCATAACCCTGAACGAGAGTGGTTCATCCATCATATACAGGAGCGTTACATGCGCAAATTTAAGTACATAATCTGTCACCAGTGCGAAGGCCACGGGACCATGGAAAACCCGGCCTTTGAAAATGGATTCACCCAATCAGAAATGGCTGAGTGGGAGCCAGAAATGCGTGAAAAGTATTTTGCCGGAGCATTTGATGTTCGCTGTGACGTTTGTGCCGGTGACGGTAAGCTCAGCGTACCAAACGTAGCGGCTATGTCTTTTTCAGAACGACGGGTTCTGGCAGCACGGCGGCGTGATGAGCGTCTTCAGGCTGCTGATGAACGGCTGTCCCGCCAGGAACGAGCAATGGGGTACTGAGGTGTTACAGCAAAGATGAAAATGACGAAGCCAAAACCGGTAAGCCGGATGAAAAGACCGTTTATTAGTGAGCTTGCAGAGCTGGGTTTATCGGGTGAAATTCTTTCAATTCGAACTGACGGCATGCAGGGGACGCTCATACCCGATCTTACCGCAGGGGTGAGTGAAGCAGGCCGTGTGAAAACCGGCAACTGGGTAATCTCTGACAAGAGAACCTTCGACCATGTCGTTCTGTGTGTTGAAAGACAAGATGAGAACCATGATGTGTACGTAGGTAAATTCATCCAGTTACATGTAGCCGCTAATAAGAGCCTTAAGATCGTCGAAATGGGCGATGTGAAACTGGTGGCCATAACCAGCTCGATTCCTACCACTTTTAATGGTGGGATAAAGAGATACAAAGGGGTTACGTATGTGTCACTTTCCCAAACAGCTCAAACCACTATCGACTTCCCGAAGCGTATCTACAAAGAGGGCCAGGAATGTACTTCTGTCACCAGTCCTGACCAAGGTCCTTTCGCCCGGGATGTTAGGTTGAATTGCTACGGGCGATGTGTTGTCACCGGCGTAAGGTCCCCCTGGCGTACTGAGGCCGCGCACTTAACGCCACGTCATGAAGAAGGCATTCCCGACGTAACGAACGGAATTTTACTTCGCCGTGATATCCATACACTGTTCGACAATGACCATTGCGCCATAAACCCTGACACTATGAAAATTTACTTCAGCCGGGAGGCCCGGGAGTTGGATGATGATCTCCTGAAATGGCATGGGAATGAGATAGAGACGACACGCATGCAGGTTCCGGTTAACATCGAAAACCTTCGGATACGATGGCAAAAATTTAAGGCTAAGGATCGTCAGCGTAAATAAAGCCATAAGCTGAACCACGGCGAGGATTAGTCTTGTTCACTAAATGACAGCGAGAGATTAAATGCAAACCCAAAAAGATATTACAGTTGGCCAGATCTGGGAAGAAGTGGATCCAAGACTGATCCGGAAAGTGCGAGTTGTTGAGGTGGCCTCGTTAGAAGGGCCCAAAGGCATCCTAATCGAAAACGTGGAGTCTGGTCGTAAGAACTGGGCGTCGTCATCCCGCTTTAATGGAAAGCGTGGAGGGTATCGTCTTATTTCCTGAAGGTTTTGCCAATATGGGAAACTGAAGAGGTTGAAACCATCCCGGTGAGGGAGCATATCTGGTAAAGAAGAGTCTTTAAAAAGGTTTTACGCGACCTGGGATAATAAACGGGAAAACGATACCCAAAAAAAGAATACAGCGATGATAACGATAAGGAATGGTAAGGGCTTCAATATTTTGAGAAATGACCTGGCTTCCTTTGCATCTGCATTTCTAATCAAACTGTCCACATAGGGATCACAGCTCTTAGGTTCTGAATTTTTCATATGTTCTGTACCTGAAATTGATTCCGTATGAGAAAAGGCCACCGAAGTGGCCTCTATCAAAACTGGTGGCAAAAGTTAGATCAGGAAATCATCAAGACTTTTACCGGCTGCAATTTGTTCTGCCAGAGCTTTGGGGGTACGGCCCTGTCCAGTCCACGTTTTTGTTTCGCCATTTTCATCAGTAAATGAGTATTTGGCCGGGCGTGGTTCACGGCTTTTCTTGGTAGCCGTAGATTTGGCCTGGAATGAGCCAAGCAGCTCTTCCGGGTTGATACCATCTTCTTCCATTAACTTACGCAGGGCGTCAAGTTTCTCCTGACGAGCTTGCAGTTCGGCAGCTTTGGATGATTCTTCCTGACGACGCTCATCAACAATGACATTAAGCTTTTCGAGGATTTCCTCAAGTACTTCTAAAGGCAGCTCGCGGCCCTGGGCGCGAAGAGTACGAATATTGTTTAACGATTTGAGTGCTTCAGACATACGACCTCACTTTCTAATTCTTTGATAAGGATTTACTTAATCATAATACACTCTATAAGGAAAAAGATGCCAGCTTTATGTCTTCAGGTACAAAGATATCTTGCTAAGAATACTCCTTATCTTCCTTGTGCAGACTGTTTCGTGCTTTCGATGTTGTTCATGAGTCTTAAAATCTGCTCACTGTTTAGGGTACTCATGCTGTAAATCATCAAGAAGGAAGCGCAGAACAACATAAGCAATCGGAAAAGGAAACCATGCCAGTGACAGGCCATATATGGCGGAGATAAACATAGGGTAATTTAACTCACTTACAAAATTCGCTTCATTGTATTGTTGAATCGAAATGGCAGAAGCAAAAATTATAATTAAAGTAAGAAAAATCCACTCTAGCCATCTCTTTTTATAACAAGCATAAGCGAAAGCTGTAGGGTAAAAAATAAAGCAAAAAATTCCAGCTGCAATTACGTTCATAAAAGTAACTTTCCTGATAGCGCAGTTATTTTTCGAATGCAGCATCATGAACAACTGCCATAACATTGATGATTGGCTTTCTTTTTCTGAAGAACCTTCCGCGCGGCAAAGTTTCTCCCGCTTTGAGACGATAAAGCCAGAAAACATAAGCCGGAGGAACATTGCTGTCAAAAATATCTGAACAAGTTTGAACTGTGATGCCTACTGTATTGTCTTTCCTCATCTCTTTAAAAGTGCCTTGCAATGCAGCGGATAACGTCATTTTTAAGAAACCTTTTTCTGTTTGAACGGATAGACTTGACTTAGCTGGCTTGACTGTAATGTTTGCCACTAAAGATCCCTCGTTCTGAGGATGCAGGCACTACAAAGTTACCGTCAGGTCTAATCATACGAGTTTGGATGAAATTTTTGCCGGATTTGGTTTTTTCAACCTGGTGCTCGATCTTCCATTCTTCTTTGACGGGACCGGATGACAAATGAACTAGAACCGGTACTTTTTTACGTGTTCTATCCAGAACAATACAATTTGATTTATCCGTATCAACGCTTCCCTGAAGAGTATTCAAAGAGCAATTATCATATCCCTCAACCGGAACTGCATTACCTTGGATATCAATTTTGAATCCTCCAGCTATTACAATTTCGGGTGCATTATCATTTAAAGTCTCGTCATAGGCAGCATCAACTACATCGCAAGCAGTAAGAGTAAGTGACGATGCCACAGCAAGACACAATAAAGAAAATCTGTTTTTGAGCATATTTGAGACCTTTTATAAAAATAAAATAACAGGAGAATTGTATCATTAACAGTCTAGTTCTAACGACTACCACTTTTAAGTATGTATTGAGCCAGTTTTATATTCAGGCACACCATATTGCACTCTAGGGAAGGTGCGAATAAGCAGGTCATTTCTTCCCAAGCTGACTCGCTGATTAAAATTTCGCGGATCTGGGCCGATTTTTTTCCCGCAAACACATCGAATCAGCCTATTTAGGCTATTTTTTCCACCATTTCTGGCGTTATTTCCGGTTTTTACTGAGATCTCTCCCACTGACGTATCATTTGGTCCACCCGAAACAGGTTGGCCAGGGTGAATAACATCGCCAGTTGGTTATCGTTTTTCAGCAGCCCCTTGTATCTGGCTTTCACGAAGCCGAACTGCCGCTTGATGATGCGAAACGGGTGCTCCACCCTGGCACGGATGCTGGCTTTCATGTATTCGATGTTGATGGCCGTTTTGTTCTTGCGCGGATGCTGCTTCAAGGTTTTTACCCTGCCGGGACGCTCGGCGATCAGCCAGTCCACATCCACCTCGGCCAGCTCCTCGCGCTGTGGCGCTCCTTGGTAGCCGGCATCGGCTGAGACAAATTGCTCCTCTCCATGAAGCAGATTACCCAGCTGATTGAGGTCATGCTCGTTGGCCGCGGTGGTGACCAGGCTGTGGGTCAGGCCACTCTTGGCATCGACACCAATGTGGGCCTTCATGCCAAAGTGCCACTGATTGCCTTTCTTGGTCTGATGCATCTCCGGATCGCGTTGCTGCTCTTTGTTCTTGGTAGAGCTGGGTGCCTCAATGATGGTGGCATCCACCAAAGTGCCTTGGGTCATCATGACGCCTGCTTCGGCCAGCCAGCGATTGATGGTCTTGAACAATTGACGGGCCAGTTGATGCTGCTCGAGCAGGTGGCGGAAATTCATGATGGTGGTGCGATCCGGCAGGGCGCTATCCAGGGATAATCGGGCAAACAGGCGCATGGAGGCGATTTCGTACAGGGCATCTTCCATGGCACCGTCGCTCAGGTTGTACCAATGCTGCATGCAGTGAATACGCAGCATGGTCTCCAGCGGATAGGGCCGTCGGCCATTGCCCGCCTTGGGATAAAACGGCTCGATGACAGCGGTCATATTCTGCCATGGCAGAATCTGCTCCATGCGGGAGAGGAAAATCTCTTTTCGGGTCTGACGGCGCTTAGTGCTGAATTCACTATCGGCGAAGGTGAGTTGATGGCTCATGATGTCCCTCTGGGATGCGCTCCGGATGAATATGATGATCTCATATCAGGAACTTGTTCGCACCTTCCCTAGCTCTTTCATCATCCTAGAAGAACTCTTAATTAAGTATTCTTCAAGTGGGCCAGCATATGCCCCTGATGTCACGATCGTTAGTTGCGTAAGAGGATGAGTCAAACTCTCAATGCCCTTCAGGATGTCATTCTGGACAGCAGCAATATAAACAGGCGAAGCCGCAATCAAATATTCATCATTCGGACTGGACTGCATTAACTGGCTTATAGTTGCGCAACGGTTATGCTTTCCTAGTGATTTTGTGATGGCTTTCCACCAGAGATCATGCCTGAATGGTACTTGATGAAATGTCGCCTCGTAAGAGGGCACCCGATCTCGACTATTTAAAAACCCCATCCCGGCAGAGATTATCCACAACTCCAGATTTCTGGTTGAGTTTAAAATTTCCTTTGCCGTAGACCAGTGATTACCTGAATACAAGGACAATGCCGGTACCGCCTGATTACTTCTGGCGTCGTCTACAATGTTACTCCAGGCATATGCTGCGTCGTCCGGGGTTTGTTTTGGATCTATGTCCAATGTCGGCCAGACGTGGCCCTGATGATTCTTGCCCTTTGTACAGGAAGTGATTAAGTGTACTGAGCGTTCAGAGAACATTATCTTCCTTACATACCCATAGAACAGCTTTCTAAGAACGGTGGGCTCGCCTGAAAATTACAAATCAGCCCCTTTCACGGCATCATTTTGATTCTTCGCGTCTGCCCCCAGTAAGATGACCGGTTTTCTGCATGACAGTGTTATTCCTAACAAACGCAACACAAAACCACGCCAGCCAGAGCAAATTTTTTCATTTGCTGCGTAAAGCCTATTGTTTTCTCTTTTAAGCTTCGCCCACTCGTTACAGAGGGTAACATCATCAAGCGCTGTTATATGCTTCGCCTCACCTTCGACGATAACGGTATGGATACCGTATGCTGTAAATCTCATACTATTTTCCAGAACCCAGTTGCGGTATTCGTTGAGTCCACCTTCGGAACCGGTAGCTCTGCGCCACATTTCAATTTGCTTGTGTGATGGGTCAAGTGTACTTGTCATTGAAGCCTCGTCTCAGCGATAACGCTTGAAATAGCCCGCTTTGGTCAAAATGAAATTAGCCATCTGACTGGCGATTTGATTGTATCTTACTCATAGTGCCCAACCTATAGGTTAAAAAGGGGCATTTTCGCTTTATAGCGTGTTCAACATCATCAATCATCCCAAGAAAGGCTGGCTTATTAAGCCGGTCCATCATTTTCTGTATATCTCTCATCAATTTTTATATCCGGCCTGAAGTGCACCGTTCAAGCACACCGATCAGGCAGTTAGTCACTAGTTAACTCTTTACTAGAGACTAAATTCCATTGATTTACGTGACAACGTCACGTCATTAAGGTTTGCAAATGCCTAATTTTCATACTATGGGATTTAATTAGGAGTAAATCCCACAGGTTTACATAAAGCTGACATTTAAAAGTGTTAAAAATCAATCAGATAGAAAGAAAAGGCTCTCCGGAAGAACTCTTCTCATTATTTCGCCGCCCGGGGTTATTGCTGACAGATCTGAAAGTGCTAATATGTTAGTCATTAGTAATTAGTAAAGCCTTTACTAAACGCGTTTCTACGTAAATTCTATTGGTTTTAGAGGGTCCTACTGTCCGAAGACAATAAAGTTGTACACAAAGCACTAAAGTTGTAACCATTCTCAAAAAACGACGCTAATGTTGTATGCTTACTGAATGTGTGGTTATAGGGTTGGAGACTATAAAATGCACATATAGGTACGTATCAATGTCGTTTTTTGGGTACGATCATGGGTAGGGGTAGGCGTCTCAAATCCTATTTGGATTATGAAAATGCGCTAGGTGACGGCATAGGAGTGGGCTATGGCCAAAGTTATCAGCCCTGGCTTAGAGCTCAGGACGTTAAATCCCGTGGAAACCGTTCGATAGTCTTTGGCCTTAAGACGTTTCGAAACCATCATCATGGGGTTTGAGGGCCAATGATGTAAAAAACCACGCTAAGGAGATAATTCATTGTTTAAATTGAGATTTAACGGCCTCAATTCCCCCTTCATAATATCCTCCGGTAGTGTGAACGTATAATGTCCCAGCATGTTGATATGACCGTGCATCAGAGGCGAAAGCCGCGCGATATGTTCATCCTCTGGCCCTTCCCCGATGCTGCGCAGGTGCGACAAGGCTTCCTGCATATAAAGCGTATTCCACAGCACCACTGCGTTTGTCACCAGACCCAGCGCACCCAACTGATCTTCCTGCCCCTCGCGGTAACGTTTTCTGATCTCGCCACGCTGACCGTAGCAGATGGCTCTTGCAACGGCATGGCGGCCTTCACCCCGGTTCAACTGTGTTAGGATCCGGCGACGATAGTCCTCATCATCAATATAGTTGAGAAGATACAGTGTCTTGTTAACTCTTCCGACCTCCATTATTGCCTGAGCAAGCCCTGACGGTCGGGTACTTCTCAATAGCGATCGAATGAGTTCTGACGCATGAATAGTGCCCAGCTTCAGCGAACCGGCAACCCGCATCATCTCATCCCAGTGGCTTTCGATTTTAGAAAGGTCAACACAACCCCGCGCCAGTTTGTCCAACGCCCCGTAATTCGCTGCTTTGTCGGCCCGCCAGAACACAGCCTCACCCGCATCCGCCAGACGAGGTGAAAATTGGTATCCCAGTAGCCAGAACAGGCCAAAGATAATGTCACTGGTACCTGCTGTGTCCGTCATGATTTCAACCGGGTTTAGTCCCGTTTGTTGCTCAAGTAGCCCTTCCAGCACAAAGATGGAATCCCGCAGTGTTCCAGGAATCACTATGCCATGAAAACCCGAATATTGGTCAGAGACAAAGTTGTACCAGGTGATGCCGCGCCCTGAACCAAAGTATTTTCTGTTGGGGCCAGAATTCACCGTTTTCACTGGCGTGACAAAACGCATACCATCAGCGGAGGCTACCTCCCCGCCCCCCAGTATCCTGCCAACGCTAACGAGGACTGAAAATCAACCAGCCGCGCATTGGCGCTAACCAGCGTTTCTGCTCGGATGTAGTTCTGTTTCACCCAGCTCAGACGATGGCGAGTCAGTGCAGGGATATTGTGCTTGATCAGCGGCTCATGTCCGATATTGCAGGCCTCAGCCAGCATCACCGCACACAGGCTTATATGCAGATCCTGCGCACGGGCACCTGACTCGCTGACATGGCTGAATTCACGGGTGAAGCCAGTTCTGGCGTCAATCTCGAGCAACAGTTCTGTCAGGTCAACGGGTGGAAGCAATTGTCTGACTCGGCTGCTCAGTTGTATCAGCGCCGGTGGTTCATCCAATTTATCCAGGCTGCTGATGGTCAGCGAAGGATGTTTACCTTCATTGCAGATGTCCACGGCGGTATTGCGATCAAAACGTGATGCCACCGTTTTCCAGGTTTCATCTAACTGAGCGGCCAATTGCTCCGATGCTTTACTGCCATTAGTGGGGTGACCCAATGCCCGGCAGACTGGAACCCGCTGCGCCTGCCATTCCTCCCCCTGAAGAAGTTTTTGGCGCGGATCACCCCAACGATCGCTGTTTTCCAACCAGATGTCACGACGGCGTAGCGCATCCTGAAGTCGCTCCAGCAGACACAACGAGTAACCTGCTCGCTGTATCCGACCGTCAGCATCGTACACCAGGCGTTTCCAAGGGCCTGAAATGATATGTTCAGGTGCATCGTCCAGGATCCGTTTTTTCGAGCCGTTTAGCTCTGCCAGGTAATGGATGGCAGCCAAGGTATGTTCACCGTCTGGGGCCGCACGGAAGTGCAGATCGCGCAGTAGTGCGGGCAAAAAACGCCTTACCCGTCCGTATTGCTCCACCATTTCATCCTGAAAGTTTGTATCCTGGGGGCGGGCCAGTTCATTCACTTTTTCCACGGACTCTGCCAGTCTGGCGACAGACACACTGCTGAATATGGTCTTTCGCAGCAAATCATCGGCGGTATCTTCATCAAGTAAAAGTGCGCATGCCCGCGCCAGCAGCAACGCCGCGCGGTCAAGATCCTTGAGCGTCCTAAGTCGCTTTTTCTGCCCGGTTTTCTTCGCCTCCCGGGTAATATTGAGGATCAGCATATCCAGCACGTCAACGGCCTCGTCCAGCGCCGAGATTTCTTGCGCTTTCACGAATGCGGTAAGGATCGCCAGCCGCCGTTCTTCTGGCATTCTGCTGATATATTTCACCGATGCCATTCCGGCATAGCGTGCCAGATTGCGGAGCTGTATGGCGGGCAGCCCAGTGAAATTCAGACAGGAAAACTCCAGGCTGCGCAGGCGAGTGTAACGTTCAAGTGCTTCAGTGAACGCGGGGCCGCTGATAGTGACAGGGCCTCTTTTTAGGTGCTCCATCACTGAGAGTCGCTGTCCTTCGGGGATTTCAAGTAACCCAGCCAGTTGTGCGGTCTGCCAACGGTTTGGCAGCGCGGCCAATTTTCGCCACAAGCGGCGGGTCGCACGCTCACGGATTTCACCAATGACTCTCGTCAGGGTGGATGCGGCTGGCAACAACACTTTATTTTGAAGCAACCACGCGGTGGCAAAATCGAACATCAGTCCGGGGCGTTCATTACTGAGCCATGCACGGGTATACAGCAATCGCTTCAGTCTGAACGACCACGGGAAATCACCGAAATCATGATAGCTATAGTGCTGCCTGATAAGCCCGTGGTGCTCCCAACGTGTGTTTTCCCTTTGAGCATAGCGGGAAATGATCTCTGGATAGCGGATGTTAAGTTGCCTTGCGACATAAAACTGGACACCGGGCGGTATTTGCATGAGATCGGACAAGAAGGTTCCCAGAAAGCGGGCAGTTGTGAGTTGAAGGGCAATTCCCAACCGGTTATGCCTGCCCCTACGCAGGTTGATGAAAGTAAGGTCTCGCTCATCAAGATGAAAATACCGTGCCAGCTGGATCTCGTTTGGCTCTGCGGCATAACGCCCGTAGTTCTGTGTCTGTTTGTCGGTCAGAAAATCAGCAGCCATCACGCATCCTTTCGTAAACGGGTGTTCTGTTCTCTTTTTAACCGTCTCAAATGTTATGAGTTTTGATACCACCCAAAACGGTACTGAATGTCAGTATCAAAAATCGTGATTTATGCATTATGAGGCACTGTTGCAAATAGTCGGTGGTGATAAACTTATCATCCCCTTTTGCTGATGGAGCTGCACATGAACCCATTCAAAGGCCGGCATTTTCAGCGTGACATCATTCTGTGGGCCGTACGCTGGTACTGCAAATACGGCATCAGTTACCGTGAGCTGCAGGAGATGCTGGCTGAACGCGGAGTGAATGTCGATCACTCCACGATTTACCGCTGGGTTCAGCGTTATGCGCCTGAAATGGAAAAACGGCTGCGCTGGTACTGGCGTAACCCTTCCGATCTTTGCCCGTGGCACATGGATGAAACCTACGTGAAGGTCAATGGCCGCTGGGCGTATCTGTACCGGGCCGTCGACAGCCGGGGCCGCACTGTCGATTTTTATCTCTCCTCCCGTCGTAACAGCAAAGCTGCATACCGGTTTCTGGGTAAAACCCTCAACAACGTGAAGAAGTGGCAGATCCCGCGATTCATCAACACGGATAAAGCGCCCGCCTATGGTCGCGCGCTTGCTCTGCTCAAACGCGAAGGCCGGTGCCCGTCTGACGTTGAACACCGACAGATTAAGTACCGGAACAACGTGATTGAATGCGATCATGGCAAACTGAAACGGATAATCGGCGCCACGCTGGGATTTAAATCCATGAAGACGGCTTACGCCACCATCAAAGGTATTGAGGTGATGCGTGCACTACGCAAAGGCCAGGCCTCAGCATTTTATTATGGTGATCCCCTGGGCGAAATGCGCCTGGTAAGCAGAGTTTTTGAAATGTAAGGCCTTTGAATAAGACAAAAGGCTGCCTCATCGCTAACTTTGCAACAGTGCCAAAGCCATGTATTCCAGAATGTGATGCAGTCCCTGAAAGTTGACTGGCTGACGCATACACCGGCAGGTAAGGATGGCACCCGGACAACGGCACGGTCCAAAGGTAAAGTAGAGCGTCCTTTCAGGACCGTTAAAGAGGCACATGAAACCCTGTACCATTTCCATAAACCGGAGACGGAGCTGCAGGCCAACGAATGGCTCTGGAACTATCTGAGTCGTTACAATGCGCAGCAACACCGCAGCGAGAAACACTCGCGCCTGGAGGACTGGCTGGCAAATATCCCCCGGGACGGCGTGAGAGATATGTGCAGCTGGGAACAATACGGTCGGTTCGCCCGGGAGCCGGAATCCCGCAAGGTGGGTGTTGATGCGCGGGTAACGATAGACGGCACCGCATGGGAAGTTGAACCGGATATGGCGGGGGAAATCGTCATTCTGCTGTGGGGGTTGTTTGACGAAGAGATGTATGTGGAGTTTACCGGTGAAACATGGGGGCCTTATTATCCGGTATCGGGGCCTGTGCCACTACACCGTTATCGGACGTTCAGGCGTGGCAAAGCGGCTGAACGGGCCGATCGTATTCATGCTCTGGCCAGACAGCTGAACATCCCCATCAGCGCGTTGTCCGGAAGCGATCTCCGCGTGGTCAGTGATGACACCCAGCAGCGCATTGATGAATTGCCACATCAGCCCTTTGATGCCCGAAAATTTGAATACCACTTTCCCACCGTTATTGCGGCAAAACTGGCTATTGCCGACGATCTGGCCATTCCGCTGGCCAGAATGCCGGATGAAGACCGGGCGTTTATCGACAGTATTCTGGCTGAGACGCTAAACCGTAATGAAGTACTCGCCCGCATCAGAGACTATTTTCGTAACAGACAACCAGGAGAAGACCATGCGGGTTGAAGTGATGGAGCATTATGGGCTGACGCAGTCTATTGAACAGGCCAGGTATTATGAAACTGCTCACCATAAGCAGTTGATGAAAGACATTAAAGGGGCGATACGCGAAGGGCGTCTGATAGCCGTCTGTGGTGTGGTCGGAAGTGGCAAAACAGTCACTCTGCGACGCCTGCAGCAGCAACTGATGGATGAAAACAAAATCATTGTCGCCCGTTCCCTGTCGGTCGACAAACAGAGTGTCCGGCTCGCCACGCTGATTAACGCCCTGTTTTACGACCTGGCGCAGGATAAGCAGGTGCAGATCCCCAAGCAGGGTGAACGTCGCGAGCGGGAACTGCAGGAGCTGGTCAAAAAAGGTAAACGCCCGGTGGCGCTGTTTGTTGATGAGGCGCATGACCTGAACGGTAATACACTGACGGGGCTCAAACGGTTGATGGAAGTGGTTGAAGACGGCGGAGGACGGCTATCTGTCGTTCTGGCAGGTCACCCTAAACTGCGTAATGACCTGCGTCGTCCGACGATGGAGGAAATCGGTTATCGTACCGATATTTTTACGCTGGACGGGATCACCGGCAGCCAGCGCGAATATATCCAGTGGTTGCTGAAAACCAGCACCGGCAAGGGTAAGCCGGAAGATATTCTGACGACCGAAGCAGTTGACCTGTTGGCGATGAAACTTCGTACACCGCTGCAGGTCCAGTTGCACCTGACGCTGGCGATGGAAGCAGGATACCAGACAGGTGAAAAGCCGATTACCGCCACGCTGGTTGAATCCGTACTGTCACGTCAACTGGATGACCTGGAACCGACACTCACGCGGCATGGTTACCGGCTGAAAGATATGGTGGAGCAGTTTGATGCAAAACCTGCTGAAATCAGGGCATTATTTAACAATCAGTTAGACCCTGCCCGCACAGCCGAGCTACGCGACAGAATGTTGGCGGTCGGCCTACCGATATGACGATGTCTATTTGCAGTTATTGTGAGCCCGGCGGACTGGATTGCGAGTCCGTCTGGCTGATTGCGAGCCCATTGTCACTTAATGTGAGTCGGGGGCGTTTTTCATTTGCAGTTAATGTGAGCCGAAATATGCGCTGATTGCGAGTCGGAGGGATTTCGATTGCGAGCCACTACACATAGGGATTATCAACGCGATGAGAATTTTACTGGTTGAAGATGATCTGATGATCGGCGACGTGGTGGCGAATTCGTTACGCGATGCGTCGTATGCGGTGGACTGGATGAAAAATGGCAATGATGCGCTGGCCAGTTGCTTCGCGCAGCATTATGACATTGTGCTCCTGGATCTTGGGCTGCCGGGACAGGACGGCTTTAGCGTCATGAACGCACTTCGCCGTCAGGGATCATCCGTACCGGTGGTGATTGTCACCGCGCGGGATGCCCTTACGGACAGACTTCACGGCCTCGACAGTGGAGCAGACGATTACCTAATTAAACCGTTCGAGTTCAGCGAACTGCTCGCGCGGATACGCGCTGTTTTGCGACGACATAACGGCAACAGTGATCGATTGCTGAGTAACGGTGTGCTCAGCCTGAACCCGGTCAGTCACGAAGTGTGTTTGTTGGCCAGCGGAGAGAACTTTTTACTTTCGAAGCGCGAGTATGCTCTTCTGGAAGCACTCATGCAGCGCCCCGGCGGTATTCTCTCTCGCAGCGATCTTGAAGACCGTATTTATGGCTGGGGGGATGAGATTGAAAGTAACGCTGTTGAGTATTTCATCCACGCTCTACGTAAAAAGCTCGGCCGGAATGCCATCAAAAATGTCAGGGGGGTCGGATGGCTGGTTTCCAAAAGCGAGTGAAAAACTCTCTGAAGCTACAGCTCTCGGTAGCCCTGAGCGTCGCCATTTTATTTACCGCAGTTATTTCCTGTGGTCTTACCTTCTATTTTGCACTCGACGAAGCCCATGAACTACAGGATGGCACCCTGACCCAAATCGCCAGTGTGATATATGACAACCCTGACTCGCAGACTCTTGTTAAGCAACTGGATGGTGATAATGATTCCCGAGTGGTGGTGGAATTCATATCGGAAAACGGTAATTCCCTGCAGGCCCGCGACCCCACTTTTCAGCTGGAAACGCCCATGCATGAAGGTTTTCAGAACGTAATTTCCGGCGGAGAATCGTATCGTGTATTGGTGCATCGACTTTCACCCACCCAATTGGTCGCCATTGGTCAGCAGCTTGACGTACGCGACGAAATCTCATTTGAAAGCGCACTGCGCACGTTGATCCCGCTCAGTCTGCTGTTGCCGATACTGTTGCTGGTTGCGACTGATCTGATCCGGAAAGCCTTTCGCCCCGTTTCACTCCTTGCCGATGAGGTGCATCAGCGAGATGAACGCAATTTGACGCCGTTCCCTGAAGATGCCATTCCTGATGAAATTCGTCCATTTGTGGGTGGTATCAATAAATTGTTGCACAAAGTTAACGATGCCATGCAGACACAGTCACGTTTTATCGCCGATGCGGCCCATGAGTTACGTACCCCGCTAACGGCATTGTCGCTACAGGCGGAGCGGCTGTCGGCGAGCGAAATGTCGCCCGAAGCGCAATTCCGGCTGAACAGCCTGCAACAAGGGTTAAGCCGAACCAAAAACTTGTTAGAACAGCTGCTTCTGCTTGCCCGCGAACAGCAAAATACGCGGCAAGGAAATAATCAGCCTCTGCTCATTACACAGTTATTCAGGGAGGTGATTGAATCCCTGCATCCACTTGCTCTGGAAAAAAGTATTGATATTGGCGTACTGGAAACTGCCAGTGCGAGTCAGCTGGTTTACACCGATAAATACACACTCACTATTATCGTGAAAAATCTGGTAGAAAACGCAATCCGCTATATACCGGAACACGGACAAATTGATCTCAGCGTGATGGTATCGCAGCACGAAGCGATCATTAAAGTTGAAGATAACGGTCCCGGTATTGCCGCAGAAGAAAGGATGCGCGTGTTCGATGCATTTTATCGCCCTGAAGGCGTGACCCAACCCGGCTCTGGGTTGGGCTTAGCGATAGTCAAAGCATGCGTCACGCGGCTGGGTGGGAAAGTTACTTTAGCCCCTGCCAGCCAGTTTACCTCAGGCGTACTGGTCAGCATTGTCCTGCCACTGCAATCTGCGCGATAAAATGTAGATGAAAATTGTACTCTTACTGGAGATACTTTGCGTTCTGCTGGTGTTTTGCCTGCATCCCGACCTCGGTAAGGATATTGCCTGTTATTTGCATAAGATGATTTTCTACTCTTGCCACAGGTTTACGAGTAGGTGATTTGGGAGGAAGCGTCTTAGCCTTTGAAGTTGGCGCGAAGGAGAGAATGGCACTCCGTGCAACGCATTAATTACCGCGGATATCCGCCATCACCTACTTGCGCCTGTGTGTACCATTTCATCAGCTCTGCAGTTCCCGGCTCGTTTTCGGCGGGGGCCCATGGGGCGGCATCTTGATCAGCAACAGGCTGGTACCTACCGTGTTTTACCTCAAAAATAACGCCGCCTTCATCCAGTGACAATACGGTATGCCAGGTGCCTGCATCCATCTCCAGCACTTTACAGTCCTCACCTAACACGACGCGCTGGGTCAGGTTACCCAGGTCATCAAAGTTCAATACCAAAAAGCGACCGGTAAGGGATGTCAGCAGTTCAAAAGTATGCGGGTGGCGATGAGGGCGAACATAAGTTCCCGGTTCCATAGCAATAGCCAGACGCTGCACCGGGTCGCTCAATTCAGGGTGGAAATTATGATGGGCACGTAAGCGGGGGGAATTTGCGGCTTGTGCGCTTTGCTTGCGTAGGTCGTTGAAAGTAAGTTGTTTCATATTATAAGCCTTATTGCATTCTTGCAGCTTACGGCAACCAGGTTGCCGTAAGGCTTTTTGTTATACTAACAATCGATTAGCCACGGCATTCGCGGAACAAATCGCGGTCAGGATTATAGACGCTGGTGCTTACGTCCCACAGCCCCAAAATCGATGAGAACAGGTTGTCGTGGGAATATGATTTTTTCGCCGCATTATTTTCAAGGCAAGACATGTTGATGTGTTTCCCGGCGATAAAGCCCGGTGACATCCAGACCTGCATCGGAATATGCGTCTGCTGATCCGGTGCCAGTTTGTACGGCGTGCCGTGCAGATATAGCCCGCTTTCGCCCAATGATTCACCATGATCGGACACATAAAGCAGCACGGTGTTGTACTGATCGCTGTAATTTTTTAGCTTTTCAATCATCTCAGCTAATACATAGTCTGTATAACGAAGGGTGTTGTCGTAGGTGTTGACCAATTGTTCCTGAGTACAGTTTTCGATATCGCTACGTGCACATTCGGGCATGAAGTGGCGATGCTCAGCCGGATAACGCAGGTAATAAGTCGGTCCATGGCTGCCAATGATATGGAAGGCGACAAGCTTATCACCTGGCATTTTGGCGATTTCATCATCAAGGTTTTCCAGCATCACCTCGTCATGGCACGTTTTGCCATCGCACAGTTTCGGGTTATCACTAGGCTTAATTTCGACAGTCGGGATGCGGCTACATACGCCTTTACAACCGCCATCGTTCTCTTTCCATAACAGCGAGACACCGGTTTTCTGCACGATGTCGAGGAAATTTTCACTGTTAGATGCTTTTTTACTGTCGTACTCGGTGCGATTCATATTCGAGAACATGCACGGAACGGATATTGCGGTAGCGGTACCGCAGGAATGCATATTTTTAAACGAAATAACGCCGCCGGATTTGCTGGTAAAGGCATTGGTATCACGCGAATAACCGTTCATCGAGAAATTCTGGCTGCGTGCCGTTTCGCCAATCACCAGGAACATCAGCGTGGGTTTTTCGTGAGCGACGACGCGTTTAGCATCATTCCCCAGCGTCTGGAAAGGCACTTTAGTCGTAAAGTACGTATCCTTAACATACTGGAAAGTGCTGTAAGCGTAGTTCGCCGGGATGATCTCTTTATTCAATGTCGAGTTATTGCGGCCGACAGAGGCATAATCCTGATAATAAAGTGCGGCAACACCTGCAATCAAACTCAACGATGCCAGCACGGAGAGCAAACGGTAAGCAATGCCTTTATACCATTTTTCAGGATATTGAATTTTTATTGAAAAAAGGAGGATGGCAGGAAGGATACCGGTAAAGACGAACCATATAATAATTGAGCCATTAAGATAGGAATGCGCTTCCTGGGGGTTAGTTTCAATAATGTTTTGAATCATCGTTTGATCAAACATTACTTTATATTTTAGTGTCGAATAACTGACCAGTGAGCCAGTGATAAACAGTAAAGCAAAGAAAGGTTTCAGCAGAAAACGAACTGAGAAAGGCATAAAAACAACGTTAAGCGCCGCAACCAGAACAAAGGGAATAGAAATGACAAAACCAATTTTGACATGCTCTAAATGCGACAAAATCTCGTAAAAATGCAGCAATATTGGCCAGTTAAGTAAAAACGCAAAGATCATTGCCAGAAGTAAAACCAGCGGAATAACTTTCACCCTGAAAAGTACAGGCATTAACACCTCCGGAAAATAGTAAACCAGTAAAAACATTGATGATAATTACAACAATTCAATCTAATATTATGATTGCCTTATTCGCTGCAAAGCAGAGATTATCATTCTGAAATCTTAGGTTAACCTTAACGAGGCTTTGTTGAATAAATCAGATTTCGGGTAAGTCTCCCCCGTAGCGGGTTGTGTTTTCAGGCAATACGCACGCTTTCAGGCATACCTGCTTTCGTCATTTTGTTCAGCGCTCGTACCAGGGCCATAGCCTCCGCAACCTGACCATCGTAGTCACGCAGCGTCAGTGAACCCCCGAACAGCTGTTTTACCCGGTACATCGCCGTTTCCGCTATCGAGCGACGGTTGTAATCTGTTGTCCATTTCCACCGCGCATTACTCCCGGTCATTCGCTGATTAGCCACTGCACGGTTACGGTCTGCATATTCACCGGGCCAGTAACCCGCACCTTTTCGGGGAGGGATAAGCGCGCTGATTTTCTTATGCCGCAGTTCATCGTGACATAGCCGGGTATCGTAAGCGCCATCGGCGGCGGCTGACCTGATTTTCCGGTGGGTTTGCCGGATTAACCCGGGGAAGGCCTCTGAGTCCGTAACGTTGTTCAGCGACAGGTCAGCGCAGATGATTTCATGTGTTTTACTGTCAACGGCGAGATGCAGCTTACGCCAGATACGGCGGCGTTCCTGGCCATGCTTTTTGACTTTCCACTCGCCTTCACCGAAGACCTTCAGCCCGGTGGAATCAATTACCAGGTGTGCGATTTCACCCCGGGTGGGCGTTTTGAAACTGACATTAACCGACTTTGCCCGCCTGCTGACACAGCTGTAATCCGGGCAGCGTAGCGGAACGTTCATCAGAGAAAAAATGGAATCAATAAAGCCCTGCGCAGCGCGCAGGGTCAGCCTGAATACGCGTTTAATGACCAGCACAGTCGTGATGGCAAGGTCAGAATAGCGCTGAGGTCTGCCTCGTGAAGAAGGCGCTGCCGACTCATACCAGGCCTGAATAGCTTCATCATCCAGCCAGAAAGTTATGGAGCCACGGTTGATGAGGGCTTTATTGTAGGTGGGCCAGTTGGTGATTTTGAACTTTTGCTTTGCCACGGAACGGTCTGCGTTGTCGGGAAGATGCGTGATCTGATCCTTCAACTCAGCAAAAGTTCGATTTATTCAACAAAGCCGCGGTGATGCTTACGGTATGGTGGTTATCAAGTTTTATCCTGATTAGCACCCTTAATGGCTATTTCGATAATCAGGACCGCGATTTTCTGACAGGTAAACTTCAGCTCACCGAAGAGTTTCTTAAAACAGAGACGTTCCGGAACAAAACGGATATTAAGTCATTATCAGAAAAAATAAACGATGCGATGGTAGGGCACAATGGTTTATTCATTTCTATAAAAAACATGGAAAATGAAAAAATTGTTGAACTCTATGCCAAAAATTCTGTTGTTCCAGCGGTCCTGCTTAATAAGTCGGGTGATATTCTCGACTATATGATCCAGACGGAAGAAAATAACACCGTGTACCGCAGTATCTCGCGGCGGGTTGCCGTGACGCCGGAACAGGGTAAAAGCAAACATGTCATCATTACGGTTGCCACGGATACTGGGTATCACACCCTGTTTATGGATAAGCTCAGTACCTGGCTGTTCTGGTTCAATATCGGTCTGGTCTTTATTTCTGTTTTTCTGGGCTGGCTGACCACACGTATTGGTCTGAAACCGCTACGGGAAATGACCAGTCTGGCTTCCTCCATGACCGTACACAGCCTGGATCAGCGTCTTAATCCCGATTTGGCTCCGCCGGAAATTTCTGAGACCATGCAGGAGTTCAATAACATGTTCGATCGCCTGGAGGGGTCATTCCGGAAACTGTCAGATTTCTCGTCTGACATCGCGCATGAGCTGCGCACAGCGGTCAGTAATCTGATGATGCAGACGCAGTTTGCACTGGCTAAGGAAAGGGATGTTTCGCATTACCGCGAAATCTTATTCGCTTACCTGGAAGAACTGAAAAGGTTGTCACGAATGACCAGTGATATGCTTTTTCTGGCACGTTCAGAGCATGGTCTGCTGCAGCTGGATAAACATGATGTGGATCTGGCCGCCGAACTGAATGAATTACGTGAGCTGTTCGAGCCTCTGGCAGACGAAACAGGAAAGACAATCACCGTTGAAGGAGAGGGCGTTGTTGCCGGAGACAGCGATATGCTGCGACGTGCTTTCAGTAACCTGCTTTCCAATGCAATCAAGTATTCTCCCGATAACACCTGTACAGCGATACACCTTGAGCGTGACAGTGACTGTGTGAACGTGATGATTACGAATACGATGTCCGGCCAGGTTCCCGCTAATCTGGAACGTTTGTTTGATCGGTTCTATCGAGCTGATTCATCAAGGGTCCACAACACGGAAGGCGCGGGGCTGGGATTATAAATTACAAGGTCGATCATTCATGCTCATGGCGGCGAGCTGTCAGCAGAACAGCAGGGGCGGGAAATTGTGTTCAGTGTGCGCCTGTTAATGGATTAATCCCGTTCTTCAGGAGAAACCTGGAAGGTGACAAAATTGTCATCATTCAGTCACGCGATAAACAGAGGCGGTTTTTTATAATCATACATAAATCAGGAGCAGAGTGATAACGCAATCGCCTGGTTCCTGGAGTGATGAATAACCCGCCCTGAGATCAAATGCTTTCTCTGTTATAAGCCGTTGATTGTTTGGGTATGAAAACACCGGAGACCCAACCATGAAAAAGATCCTTGTATCATTTGTTGCCATTATGGCTGTCGCTTCATCCGCCATGGCTGCAGAGACAATGAACATGCATGACCAGGTAAATAATGCCCAGGCACCCGCCCATCAGATGCAGTCAACCTCTGAAAAAAGCGCTGTTCAGGGAGACAGTATGACAATGATGGATATGAGCGGACACGATCAGGCTGCAATGTCCCATGAAATGATGCAAAACGGCAACGCTTCTGCCCACCAGGACATGGCGGAGATGCATAAAAAAATGATGAAAGGCAAACCAGGGGCCACCAACGAATCAGCAACGTCATTTTCAGAAATGAACGAGCATGAAAAAGCCGCTGTTGTGCACGAGAAGGCGAATAATGGTCAGTCTTCCGTTATTCATCAGCAGCAGGCTGAAAAGCATCGCAGCCAGATCACCCAGAATTAACCCGCAGCTCCACTTGTTAGACCCTCATTTGACGCCGAAGTCACTGGCTTACGCTCCCGTCCGGGAGCGTTTTTTTTATTCTTTCATTTATCATTGAGTCTTATGGGAATGGATTTAATCAGTTACTTAATCCCTGCCTCAGCAACAAGTCCCGGAAAGAGCAGCTTTATATTCCGGGTTTTTCTGCTCATAACCTCAACGGTGGCGCTTAGGATGTACTTTGTAAGTACCCAGAGTGTGTGTCATCAGTACCGGTGTTAATGCACCAGCCCATTCCAGCCATGTATACCCATGTAAATCCCAACAGCAGCAATCAGGGCGCTTGAAATATAGGGGGCTCTTCTGGCGATGGTATTGAAGCCACTCCAGCGTTTGGCGACCTGACGAACGCTGATCGCCGCACCCACTCCAACCGTTACGAGGGTCAATGCCAGGCCGATACTGAAACAAACAACCAGTGTGGCACCCAGCGTAAGCGCTTTAAGCTGAAGGCAGATCAACAATACAGTTATAGCTGCCGGGCAAGGGATAAGCCCTCCTGTCAGTCCAAATATCAGGATTTGCCCGTTGGTTACTTCTTTCCCGTCGAAGCGGCGTTTTATGTCATTGGCATGAGCCAGTTCGTGAGCGTCCTGATACTCTTTCGAATTCACATCCAGCCCATCAAGCTCAGAGTGGTCATGGTCATGGTCGTGTTCAGCGAACGCCACATCATAGTCATGGACATGACCACGATGTCCCAGAGACAGACGTACGTTGAAACTGTGAGGCTCAGGGATGGGAGATGTTGACTCCAGATAATCACCATGATCAACAAATTCAAAAGTCTGAGAGATCGTACTGTTTTCCCGAAGTGTGGTTAATGAGATATCTTCAGAAGCCCATCTTTGGCCACTAAGAGTGCGTAGCCGCCAGTGGGGAAGTTGTCCTTCTTCAAAAATGGACAGTTCAACTTTTCCATGGCCAGTATCGATCAACCTTGTTTCGTCATGGTGATGATGTTCATTCTCCTGCATTCCCTCCAGCCAGTTTTTCTCACCGCTCCAGGTTCGCCAGAACATCCAAAAAGCCGTACCAAGGATGATCACTGAAGAGACCATCTGTAGCCAGGGTTCGGCTGATTCTGCGGTAAATTTATTACTGATATACATCCCTCCAAAAGCAATCAGCCATACGACTGCAGTGTGCGACAATGTTGCCGCGACACCCAGCATCACGGCCTGACGTACGGTGCCTTTTATAGCAATGATGAATGCTGCCATCATTGTTTTGGAGTGCCCGGGCTCCAGTCCATGAAGCGCGCCAAGCAGAATGGCGCTGGGGATGAAAAACCATGCGTTGCCTTGCTGAAGAAGTGTCGTAAATTCGTTCATGAGAATCATTCTTGGTTATTAAGTGTAGGCCGGATTCTACTCCCCCCCAGTAAAATATACTACCCCCCAGTAGAATAACGCTGGTATAGTTACATAAAATATCCAGGAGAGTGAGAGCCCACATGTCACATACCATCCGCGATAAACAAAAACTGAAAGCACGTACAAGCAAGATCCAGGGGCAGGTTGCTGCGCTGAAAAAAATGCTTGATGAACCTCACGAATGTGCCGCTGTACTGCAACAAATAGCCGCCATACGTGGTGCCGTGAATGGTTTATTGCGTGAAGTGATTAAAGGACATTTGACTGAACATATTGTTCATGAAAGTGAAGAACAGAAACGAGAAGAAGACCTGGACGTTGTGCTGAAGGTTCTGGATTCTTACATCAAGTGACAGTTTGGCTAAAAGCCCTGAGCATTAATTTATCTAAATAACACGTTATCAAGTGACGGTTTTGGGCTGTTTGTAGCGGCATAGTGAGTTTGTTTAATCAATGAGCTTTAAGATGCCCCCCTTCATGCAAGGCAACGCGTACATTTCTGGTACATCTACTTCCCTTACTTTGCTCAGGGCAACCCACATTGTTAAAGCCTCTACTCGCTGACCATCAAAATCACCCAACGTCAGATAATGGAAAAAAATTTTGGATGACATTTTGAAACGTGTCCTCTGCTGTGAACGTCGAGAGATGCTACGCGAGAAAGGAGATGACCTACTTAGTATCCTGTTAAGTAGGTCTATCTGAAGAAGTAGACAACTCTAAAGTCTTTTTCATGTTAAAGGAGACAACTTTAATGTCTGTGTACACCTACCTTTGCTCAAATCAAAATGTTCTGACATACCAAAATGGAGTGTAAAATGACTCAAAACCAGGGTTCTGAGCCAGTACCGGCGAGCCGGACAGGGCAGCTCATCAGCGCCCGGGATATGGCCATGCAGAAATTCGAAGAAGGGATGCGGTTAATCTCGGAAGCGTCGGAACTGTGCGGTCTCTCTCTCTTCACCAGCAGAATTATGCAGCCCAACGCATTTGGTCTTCCGTCGTCACTGGATCGCACCATCGAGGAGGGGCGTAAGGAAATTGACCGTAAAACGTGGAAAAGGCTCTTTGAAGAAATAGGTATGGACCGGTACTGGAACCATAAGCAAAAAGAAGCCTTTAACGAATCCCTACGTACGGATCCGCCCGTCGCTTCCCTGGAGATTGTTAAGGGAACATTACAGCATGCACTGGCTAACAGACGAGACACGCTTGCAGAAGGTTTCGTTGATGTTCTCAACAAGCTTGACCGAAGTTTTAAAAGCAATGCACGGCAATATACAATGCCGAAAAAGCTTGTTCTTCGGGGGATTTTTCCTGGTGTGAACGTACTGAGGTACAACGGTTTCTCGCAGGACAATCACTTTTGTTTACGCGACTTTGAGAATATTGTATGCATCTGTTCTGATACTCCAACACCTGCAACCGGCGGTGGGCTGAGTATGGTCGACAGGCTGACGGCCATGAGAAATACAGATTTCACAGGCGAGGTCTGCGATGAGAATGGCTGGCGGTGTCGCCTGTTTGAGAATGGAAACGTTCATATTTGTATCGACAGTATCTCGCTTCTGAATGCTCTGAACGATCTTATCAGCATATATTTTGCAAACCAGCTTCCGGCCGCAGGAAAAAAATGATGATCGAAAACGATAAAGAAAAAAGCCTGAACGATGCTACCTCGCCAGAGGTGCAGAATGACATCCGCAGCGAATCCACAGAAAAATCAAAGGAAATGGGTCGTTCAAGGTACTCATCTATTGCGATGATCGATTACTTCAATGCAATCGAACGTCTGTGCGAAGAGAAAAAAATTAACCCGGAAAATATCGATCTGAGCTTCAAAGTTCACTGGCTCAGAAACGCTGTTGGCGGCTCGTTTGCAAGGTCACAGGAGATGTTCGCTGAGTACCAGAAGTATGTTAAAGAGGTTCCTGAAGAGGCCCGTTACCTGGATATACCCGATGAGGTGAAGGTTGCACTCGGCGATATTATCTCGTACATCACCTGGCACTACCGTAGAAGCTATACCGCAATACAGAGTGATAGTGTTAAAAAAGCTGAAGCACGTAGCATGCAGCTGGAGGAGGAGGTAACGCAGCTTTTACAGCGGCTTGAGCAAAGCGCTACCGATATGGATGAGCTGAAACTTGAGAATCAGGCGCTACAGGGTCGATTAGAGATCCGGGACAGTACCGTCAAGGAGTTAGAAACAAGGCTGAATGTTGCCGAAGCAGAACTCGAAACCTGCCATCACCAGTTAGATAGCACACGGCATGAATTAAGCCTCGCACAGCAGTCAAATGACTCACTCTCCCAGCAACTGGCTGAACGTAAAACAGAGATCGCTGGTCACCTTGAATATCAAAAAAAGCTGAACGAAGAGATCAACACTCAGCGTTCTGATAATGCCGGTCTTTCCAGACAATGCGACCAGTTAAGTCAGACTGTGTCAGATACAAAGGCAGAGAGGGACAGGTTTGAACAGGAATTGATTGCTGCACAGAACCTCTGTGCTGAGCTGAAAAGTGCACTGTCCGGGAAGGAGGGTGACCTGGTGGCGGTGAATGCCGAGCTTACTGAACTCCATAAACTAAACGAGTCGCTGAGCGCCGACCTGAAAAAAGTAACTTTGGTCAGCCAGGGCTATGAAGCGGAAGTGGCTGAACAAAGCAGTGAATTAAAAACGCTCCAGTCCAAAGTAATGAAGCTGGAAGCTACCCTGGAGGCAGAGAAAACAATCTCAGAATCCCTGAAAGGCACCATTGATACATTGACTGGTGCAATGGCAGGGGGAGGTACTGGAAAGTCAAAACAGCCGCGTAGTAGAAAAACATCATGATAAATGAAGCCAGGTTGATAGACTTCTCTGCATCCCCTGGCACAGTAGACCTTCTGCGGACATTCAGCCCGTCCGCAGGAGTTTTCGTCCTTCAGTCAACAAATGCACTACCTTTTTTGAGTCTCCACTTTCCAGTGCAGAAAACACGTTACCGATTTTACCAACAGCTTGTATCTGAGTGATAACCCCAGTCTTGTAATCATCAAGGATCCCTGACAGGAAAGCGTTCAGTTTTGTCTGTTCGCTTAGTGAAAGCATGTATGACATTTTTTCTCCATTTTAAGCAGGTGTGCCAGTTGAAAGAGGTTTACGTGATTCTGGAAAATGAGGCAGCACCATAGTTTCAGATGCTGTGGTCGCATCCCAGTGCCACCATCCATAAGGCCCATATTCACGGTTGTAATAATCTTTTTTGAGTTGCTTTCGGGCCAGATAAGCAGGAGTGGCCATACCAAATACTTCCATCGGGAACGGCTTATCGCTTTTTGTGTCGAGCAGGTAGAAGTCAGGGAACACCTCACTAATACTCGCATCATAACGCATGGGCTTAACGTACTGCCGGTGCTCTGCATCCAGCTTTTCTGCAACAACCGCCTCATAGGAGGAGTCCAGAGGTATCCAGTTCTCGCTAACGTGCATCAGCACAATTTGATGAGCTCTTACAGAAGGGCCTCTGCCGGTTACCGCAGCTGGTGACGTCAACGCAAAGACAACTATTTTCGCCCCGGATTTCCATGCTGCGTACTCCGATGAAAATCGTTTCTTTACGCTATCCCAATGGCCTTCTGAATTGAAAAAAATCAGCGGTAGCCCCCCAAAATTCCGCAGGGGTAAAAATTTAAGTGGCTTCTCATGCTTTTCAGCATCGTAGCGAGGTAAAACTGACAGGAGCATGAGACGTTTATCACTCATCGCCTGTGATGAAAGACGCTGAATTTGCGACTGAGCGACAGGTTGTTTCGGGTCAGGTACACCAATGAATAAATGGTCACCTATGCAGGCTCTGCCGGTACGAATTTGTTTAGCGGTTTCAAGCAGACGATACCGTACCAGTGAATCGTTACGTTTCCCTGCCATTTTCGGGTACCAGACATTCAGACCAGACTCTGTCCACAAAAGACTAAGCAAGCCCAGGAGGGTCATTGAGGCCTGACCTCCTTCTGGTCGCTGAACATGGGGCAGGGGAGGCACTTCTGATTTTTCAGGAGGATCTTTCTCTGTCATACCGATACCGAGCCTTACAGCCATATCACCTTCGGTTGTAATCCGGACCACACCACTCGCATATCCTTTCAGGCCGGTATGCCGGGCATCAAGGGAGAAGAATACACAGGAAGGATCATGCTCAATGCCCGTGTTAGCGGCTTTGACGAGAATAAAGGCATCACCGTTCGGTAAAGCACGAACATAAAGTCGCTTTTCTCCTTTTCCACGACATCCGCAGGTGATGACTGATTTTTGACCTGAGGTGTGGTGTGCCTTTTTAAGAGCCGACTGCCACCCTTTAGCAAACTCATCCTGCGTTTGAAAGTCAGGTGAGTACCTTTTGACGTTTGGATCGTCGTCGTAAGCAATCATCACTGCGAATTTTTGGCTCATAGTAGTCTCCTAAACAGGAAGTTTAATATCCCAACCAAAGCAACACTTCCTGAGCGTCATACTGTTCCTTTACGCCCATGTCGCTAAAGAATTCTTCGAAATCTGTTTCGGGAACGCAATGCCTGGACAGTTCTTGTAATGCTCGTTCTTTAGATACCGTCTCACCTTCAGCTGATTCGAAATACGTCATGGTTGACCTCTGACATTATTACAACAATCTTAAGCATTTAAATTGATGAAGGAGCTCAGGTCAGCTGACTTCGTCGTAAAACTGCCGCAAGCGCTGGGAGGCTGCAAATTCAATTCGAGACTTCAGCAGTTTGGCGACGGCCGCAAAGACATCAACGACCACGGAGTTCCCAAACTGTCTGTAAGCCTGTGTATTGGACACAGGGATACGGAAAACACTTTCCCCGGGTTTATCGAAGCCCATTAGCCTGCTGCATTCACGTGGCGTTAGCATGCGTGGCCGACGGTCCATGTTGTATGTGTTATGGAAATCAGTTTCTCCCAGCTCATGAGACCAGCCCCGATCAATAAGAATTTCAGATCCGTCTTTCATATAGCGGCTTGAGAGGGTTCTGGTGACACTATTAACATTGGAAGGATCTACTAGTCCAAAACCAAAACCATTGCCTTTTGCCGCATGTTTCTTTGCATAGTTGTATAAGTACTCCCAGAGTTTAGGGGAGAGGATGTATTTACTATCTACGCTCGGATCCAGTAAATCTGAGAGAGAAGGGCGCTTGTCCGGATAAAAGTCTTTAATGTCTCTCAGAGTAAAACCGTCTTTCAGACGTAGGTCGCGGCGAAAACCAATAAGGACGATACGTTCACGGTGCTGGGGTCGGAAATGACGGCCATCGATGACTTTAGGATCATCCGCGCCCGTGCTTTCGCTGTTTGCGACGTCGTAGCCAAGCTCATCGAGCGTTTTCATGATGATGTTAAAGGTATTACCCTTATCGTGACTCTTCAGATTTTTTACGTTTTCCAGAACAAAAATTGCAGGTTGTTTTGCCCGGATGATCCTGGCCACATCAAAGAAGAGCGTACCCTGAGTGTCGCACTCGAAACCGTGTTTGCGACCCATAGAGTTCTTTTTACTGACACCGGCGATGCTGAATGGCTGGCATGGAAATCCCGCAAGAAGAACATCATGATCCGGGATAGAGGCATCGATAAATTTGTATGCCTCGTCATCAGTAACCTCGGGCCGGTTGCTAAGAGTGATGTCACGGATGTCTGAATTGAAGCGGTGCTCGTTCTCATCGCAATACCAGTTCGCCCGGTAAGTACGGCTGGAATAAGTATTCCATTCGCTCGTGAAAAGACATTTACCACCGATGGCATCAAATCCGCTTCGCAGTCCACCTATCCCTGCAAACAGATCGATAAAGCTAAAGTGCCTGTCCTCATAATCAGCAGGTCGTGAAGGTATTAAAGTCTGTAGATAGCGTCCATCTGCGATACTCAGATCACAATGCTCAGGTATGCATGTAACCTGACGTTTAAGGGATGCACGGGACCAATTACTGCCATTTTCATCATTTAATACCTGAGCCAGATATTTCAGGTCATAAATAGTCGAAGCTGTTAACAAAGTTTTGTGGATCAGAGATGGTGTTTTATCCACATCATTCAGGTCTGTCTCAAGATCATGAGTGTAACGTTTCATCCAAACTCTCTCAGGAATAATATCTTTGAGATAGATTAACACGCTTAATTTGGATTATTTTTTGGTTCAGGTTCTAAATTTATTGTGATTATTCTGCCTTTAAGTTGCAAAAAGATTGGTTTTAAGCCCGCCCATGAAATAATGACTTGTTAAAATACTGCCTGTAAATAGGCTTGTGGATACATGTCTGTACTCAACAAATTCAGGTGAAATGATGTTTTTTTTTACAAAGTTACTTTTGCCCATCATGATTGTTGTATTCCCAGTGGCGTCCTGGGGGAACTCAACAACTTTTGAGGCAAAGGTGGTTAAGATTGTTGACGGTGACACC
>NZ_CP031103.1:0-92616 GCF_003336325.1 Leclercia sp. W17
ATCGGGCTCTCTTCAGCTCCCGGCGAACATCGCCGACGTGGAAGCCGTATGTGGAGGTTCAGATATCTTGTCCGCGTGGATCATTTATCAGTTTGCGATCCCAGACAGCCTCCAGGGCGAAATAGCCAGAATCCGTCGCCTGTTCGTGGCCGCCATGAAGGAGATTAAATACACCCCAGCGACTCAACTGACAGAACTGGCCCGCACGACCGCCAGCGACTCCTTACCGGTGGAGTGCTAAGCCGGGTTCCTGTAGATATAGCCATCCAGGCCGCAGTGTGATTAATCTTAATTTCCCTCCCTCTCGACTTCCTAACGGATACTCCTTATCGACTTGCTGTACGCATATGTAGCATAACTCTTTGCATCCTTGCACTGCACGCATTCAATACTCAACTACACTTCACCATAGCTGGCGCCATTCTCTGGCTATTCCTGGTGCTCTTTGCGGCTAACAGAGACGTTAAACGCCGCTAAACCGTATCGACGCCAGTTCCTCCCAAGTTCTGGCGTAAAGCCTTGATTCACTTCCTAAGCTATTTTAAACGGTCCTTTTGTGAGCTAATATGACCCGGCGTATTGATCCGGTACCCCCCCGTATTAAGGTCGCATTTATCTGTATCAGGCTCGCATTTATCTGAAGTTACATTAGGCAAAGGTAAAACCAACCATGGCCATCGACATCGCTCGGTACGAAAAGTTTTTGAACGTTCGAAATACCGCTATAAAGATCATCGAGAGCTTTTCGGTCCATCATGAAATAAAAGAAGAGAATATCCCGCTGGAAGAGCGGACCGACCCGGAGTCACAGGAGGCCCCGGCTGCTGTCGTTAAACACCGTCACGTTGCGGTGCTGTCTGACAGTGACATCATTCTGGACCTGCAGCGCCTGACGCAGGAGTGGGAAAACCGCGCACGCGACCTCACCCTCGCCGACCCGGTACGCTTCCCCAGCAATGCTTTTGTGCTGGCGCCGGTACCGCAGGTGATCCATGGCGTGCGCTCGATGTCCATTGCCGTCGGCAGCGCCACCACCAGCAAAAAGTACACCAAAGCGAGCATTCTGGGCCGCTATGACCGCGCTATTCGTCACGCGCGCCAGGGCGTGGATGTGAGCCACGACAGCACGCTGCTGCGCCAGCTCGTGCGTGAACGTGAAATGCTGGCCGGTGACAGTGAGACTCACTACCGGATCCGCAATACCTGCAGCACGGAAACAATCTGTACTCTGACGTTCACGGATGGAACCAGCAATAAGGTACGGGTACCACGCGTAGGGATCGCGTTCGCCGCCCCAAACAGCAGCATCGAGATCCGCACGCCGCGCGTCATGGCGCCGCGTTCAGACCGTCTCGAGCATCTGGGTGTGGTACCGCTGGATTGCTCCCTGTCCGGGCTCGCCGGGCTGGTCTACAAGGAAAGTGAGATTCTGAAGGCCCGCGCCCAATATCAGGCCCGTCAGAAGCAAAAATAAGTGTTGTCTCTGCACCCCGCCGCACCCTTCCCCAGGCGGGGCATCAGACATCTTCCGCAACCAGATCCTTCGCCCATCCCGCCACCGATTCACGCTCTTTGACCATATCGCGGGTAATAACCATTTCAGCCGGAACATAATCAACCATGAAGCTGAAGCAATAGGTATCCCAGCGATCGGGAGACGGCAGGCCCATTTCCTTACGCATTGTCTCTTTGGGCATCATGCACCAGAGCCCCAGCTCGTTCAGCTTGCACGGCAAACGTGAGGCCTGGTCGAGGGTCTTCTCGTGGCGATCGAGGCGCAGGCGGCCGGTTCGCACGGCATCGCGCGTCATGATGTTGGCGTAGGCGCGTTTATTGAGGAATCGTTTCTTGTCGTCCTGGGAGAAGCACGGCTGACCCCAGCGTATGCGCTGCACCCGCCGCCCGGCCTCCTCCAGAATCGTCGCTGTATCGGCCCCTACGCCGTCGCCGTCAAAGGCATAGGAAAGGTTAGGGTACTGGTCTGGCGTGTACTCAGCGGCCAGCAGACGGCCGAAGTTGACCGGATCGATAGTACCCGGCCATTCCCTCACGGACACCGGCACCACGCGGCGCTCGTAGCGATCGCCGCTGACGCGCACCAGGGTGGCCACGGAGCTGTCGCGGCCGTTGCCGACGTCGGCCAGCAGCAGCCAGCCCCAGCCCTTGGCCAGCTTCGGTGTGGATTTGGTGGCGCGTTCGCACTCGTCGCGTGACAGCAGGTTAGCGGCGCTGGTGCGCGGGAACTCGCCCCGGACCTTAATCATGTATTCCGGCGCGTCACGGGACCCGCCGTATTCGCGGATCTTGGTACGGATAAACGCCGTGGTAACCAGCGGCGACTGCTCGGAGTTGAGCTTGATCGCCGTGTAGCCTTCCTTGTCGCCCGGGTGACGCTTGGCCAGCTTGTAGTGACAATCGTAGAAGTAGCCGCTTGGACGCGTTGGCTGGCTCAGCAGCAGGATGCGGTTGTCTTCCTCGGTCAGAGCGCCGGTCATTACCCCGAAGGCCTTATCCGAGACACCAGAGGCCTCATCGACGATGTAGAAGAGGTGTTTGGCGTGCTCACCGGCGAGGGATTCTTCGTTACCGATACGGCAACCCTTCGGGCTGACGAACCATACGCCCTTACTGGAGCGTTCGAAGAAGGTCGTTTCCGTCAGCACGAAATACTGCTCCACCCACGGGTGACGGCGGCAGAGCTCACGGTAGTTGATTTTGAGGTACTTCCAGACGACCTGCTGTACCTGGCCGATTTTGTTGGCTACCACCACCACACGGGCGCCGGGAAAGCACAGCATGTAGATAAGGATCATGATACTGGTCATGTCCGACTTACCGGTACCGTGGCCGGAAGAGACGGCCGTCTTGGCGCCGGTTTCCTGCGTGGAGTTGAGGATCAGCTCCTGCTGCCAGGTGGGGTGTTTACCGAACACTCCACCGCGGCCGTCGTCCAGTCATAACGGTACCGGCGCACCAGGTCACGGTAGCGCGGGTCGCGGGTAATGGAGCGTATCTTGGCCATTACCAGGTTTCCTCTGGCTCAGCGTTCGGGTCGTCGTCTTCGTCGTCCGGAAGGGCGTCATCCGGTGTCCATGCGTCCACGACATCCCCCACCAGCACGCCCTCGCCGTCTGCACCGTCGGTACCGGTGAAGTCGTCCTCCTGCAGGAGCTCGCCGGCCTGGTGTGCGGCCTCGTTGGCGATGATGCCGGTAATCTCTTCATTACGGGCCAGAAGCCACTCTTCGCGCACCCGCTGCTGCTCGCGGTAGGCGCGGGACTCTGCCTCGAGCTCCTCGTCAGTGACACCGCCTTCCTTATGGGCGGTAGGCTCTATCCAGCTCACCTCTTTGAGCATTTCCGCGTGCAGCGATGGCGGGTACTCGAGGTGCTCCAGGTCGAACAGGCGCGCCGTCTCCAGGGCTGACAGCTCATTGTCCACCCGGTGTTTCATGATGGCCCGGGTATGCTCGATACGTTCGGCCAGCGGCATCGGGTGCCGGTTCCACTCGGCCAGTGCCTGCTTGCGGGCATCGAGCGCTTGTTTCTGCCGGTCGAGCTCGAACTTCATCAGCCCCAGCTTGTGGCGGGCGATCGCCGACTCCAGCTCGGTCATGCGCTGGCTGGTACCGAAGATAGCCTGCGCCTCAACCTGGTCGCGCGGCATCGGCTGGCCTTCCTCATCCACCCACGGCGAGCTGTCGTAGTCCTCGGCTATCTTCTTGAGGATCTGGTTCTGCTTGCGGTACATGGTCATGTACCGGCCCTGGGCTAAAACGAGGTCGCGGTTATCCAGCCCGGTGGCCAGCGCCAGCTCCACGATGTCGTCGTCCATTTCCAGCAGCGAACAGTAACCGCCGAAATCCATGTTATGGGTGCCGCCCACCTCGCCGTATAACGCGGGCAACGCGGCATCATTTGGGCGCGTCGGTGAATGATCCCGGAAATTCTGATCACGCGTGCTGGCCGGGTGATCAGCGTGTGTGTCGCCCCCCGCTTTTTTGCCCTTACCTCCCCCCGGACGCCTTGCCGGGTGCGGGCTCCCGCTTTCCCCGCCCCTTATTGTGATCAGCCTGATTGTGATCAGAATTTTGATCACCACCGTTTTGATCACTGTTTTGATCACTGTTTTGATCACGTTTTCGGGCGGCCCGCTGGTCGGCGGACATCTGGCGGACTTCCGCGCGCAGCACCTTGCCGACCTTCAGGACAGGGGCCGGTTCGTCGGGGGTTTTCGGGGGCTTCTTGCTCTTGCTGGCGGGTTTCTTACCGGCGGGCTGGTTGGCCTGCGCCACGTTGATAGCGGGCTTCATTTCACGACGGACGGTATTCGGGTTAAGACCGTTAGCCTCGGCATATTGCGCGAGCGTCAGCGTGCTGGCGTACTGCTCCAGGTAGTTAGCTATGTGATACTGCCAGTCCGTCTTTGCCACGCCCGCGCCTCTGTTATGCCCGCTTAAAAACATCCTAACGATTTTTCCTATCTATTAATCTGTAAACCAGAAACAAAAACAGGCACCGGTTCGGTCGCATATGAAGCGTACAATCGCCCCGTATTAATACCACAAAATCCCTGTTTGCTTTTTTTGCCCATTTTTAGCCATTTTATGGAATTTCAGTACCTTAAAATGTGGTGGCGACGTGAAGAGCTCCGCGACGCGAATTATTATTCAGTTTTTTTAGAGGAAAATAGGTTCTTTTGAGAGCCACTTACGGCTATCATGTCGTCTGGCTTATCAGCCTCATCTGACATCAAGGAGCAAAGAAGATGAACGTTAAAAAAATTAAAGCAGCGGCAGAACATCCTAACCCGGAATAGCCATTTATTGCGCTGGTAGCACTAGACGACGGCAGCGGCAACATCGCCTGTTCGTTCCATGACGCTGAAGGTGCCCTGTATGAAACCCACCAGCCCTCACTGATCGAGCAAGATGCCTCCGCCGGGTTCGGTTCCTCTCACATGAGCAACAGCGTCTGGGAAACCGCTTTACCGTGCGTCGTAACCCTACCAAACCACTGACTACCCTAGATCCGGCCTACCAACTCCGTTCTGGCCGTTGATACGATGTCTAAAGCGAATCTGGCGGTGTAGCGTGCGTGGTTGGCTGCACCCTGCCGGTGGAACAGTTCTATAACCGCGGCGACGCCTCGCAGCCGGTTAACCTGACCCGTATTCAGGCCAAAAAAGACAACCTCATGGGCGGCTGCACCAACGCGTACGGCGCGTATGAGCCCCCGGTCATCATGTCCGTTACCGTCTACCCGGAAGCCCTGCCAGCCTATTACTACTGCGCCACCCGTGAGGAAGGTAACCAGTCCTACCCGGAAGAGCATAAGACGCTGGTCGTTGACCTGGGCGAGTTTACCGCCGATTACGCCATCATCAGCACCGGCGACGAGATCGTGGACTTCAGCACCCATGAACACGGCATTCACCTGATGGTTAGCCACTTCCGCACCCTGCTGGCGCGTGAACGTCACATTGAAGACGTGCAGTCGATGCCAGACTCGGACGTGAAGGCCGTGATCAGCCGTGGTTACATCGGTTCCTCACTGGAAACCCCGCAGGCTATTGCCGCCCGTATCGACGTTTCTGATCTGGTTACAGAGGCTGCTGAATACCTTAACAACATGCTACAGGCCGATACCGCTGGTAAGGGCCTGCTGGTTACGCAGTGCGTAGCGGGCGGGATGTTGCTTAAAGAGTGTGGCGTACTGGATGGGCTCCGCTTGGAATTCGGAATCTATGGTCACTCCCGTTTTTGCAACACCGATTTTGACGACAAGTTGGCTTGCTTGAATCTATCCGGCGTCTGAATGGGATTTTATTCCCGCGCCTTGATGAGTTCCGCGCCTGATGAACCTCCAGAAAATATACGGCTTCAATGAGCCTTTCCGTTTTACAGGTTCCTCAACAGGCCGGTGGGCCGTTAGTATCATCAATATCAGTATTCGCAAAACCAGATCAGTAATTCTTTAAACCGGTGTATTTCTGCCGTTATGCTACATAAGTTTGCTGTCGTGCCGTTAGGGCCCAGGCTATTCTGGCCAGCTTGTTTGCCAGAGCACAAGTGACGACAAAGTTGCTTTTCCGGCACAGTAAATCCCTGACCCAATCGGCCAATTTGCCAGACTGGTGTTCCAGTTTTTGTATGAATACCCTGGCACATTGAACCAACAAAGTTCGGATCTTTTTATTACCTCGCTTACTAATTCCCAGCAATGTCGTCCTACCTCCCGTGCTGTACTGCCGAGGTACAAGCCCTGTTGCCGCCGCAAAGTCACGGCTGCTGGCGTACTGCTTCCCGTCGCCAATCTCAGTTGAAATAGTACTCGCTGTCAGTGTTCCGACGCAGGGAATGCTCAGCAAGCGCTGTCCAACCTCATCTTCGTCCAACTTTCGTTTCAACTGGGATTCCAAATCTTTAATCTGCTCAACAAGATAGTGATAATGCTGTTGTAATTTCAGCAATAACTGGCTGAGGTAAAGAGGCAAACTATTATCCTCAAGAATGGTACTCAGTCGGCTAATAACGGCAGCTCCTCGGGAACGCTAATGCCAAATTCCAGCAGAAAAGCATGCATTTGATTGGTTGTTTTTACCTTATCCTGAACCAGGGATTCACGGACACGATGCAGAGCCCGCATTGCCTGCTGAGATTCCGTTCTGGGCTGCACAAAACGCATAGACGGACGCGATGCAGCTTCACAAATAGCTTCGGCGTCGACAAAGTCGTTTTTATTGCTTTTAACGAACGGGCGGACAAATTGTGGTGATATCAGCTTTGGGGAATGCCCCAACTCTTCCAACTTGCGTGCCATAAAGTGAGAACCGCCACAGGCTTCCATTGCGATGGTTGTAGCGGGCATGTCGCCAAAAATTCGATCAACTTTGGCCGGGTAAATTTTTTACGGTAAACAGCCTTCCCGCGACGATCCTGGCAATGAATATGGAAAGAGTTTTTACCCAGATCGATACCAATGAGCGCAATGTTTTCCATGATAGTTCTCCGAATGAAAGCCTGTCCTCAGCATAGTACCGGGAAGGAGGGAGTGACCATCTCATTAAATATCCTACGCTAAGCCTGTTTTTTGTACAGGCTGCTATCCACTGAGCGTAATGTGCGGTATTTACCCTGCCCCAGCTTGAGGTTTGTTCGCCAGACGTAATCCCCGCTCAGATTTATGTGCTCCCATCCCAGTGGGGACAAATGCGCAATAAGTTGTTCATTTAGTGGGAGTCCTTTTCGCTTCAGAGAATCTATGGCTCTTTCCATATATACCGTATTCCACAGTGAGATCGCCGCAGTCAGCAATGTCAGACCGCTGGCCCGGTAGCTTTGATTTTCCAGTCCCCGATCTCTGATTTCCCCCAGTCGGTGCATAAAGACAGCTCGCGCCAGGGCATTGCGGGCCTCACCTTTATTCAACCCTGCCTGTACCCGGCGGCGCAGTGAAGGATCCCGGAACCAGTCCAGCATAAATAATGACCTTTCGATGCGGCCAATCTCCCTCAGTGCCTTTGCCAGACCATTCTGTTTCGGGTAGCTGGCCAGCTTTTTCATCATCAGTGATGCCGTTACCGTTCCCTGCTTTATAGAACTTGCCAGACGCAGTACCTCATGCCAGTGGGTTTCAATTTCCTTCAGACTCAGTCTGGTTGAGGATATGATTGACTGAAGCCCCGGATACAACTCAGCTTTCCCATGAATAAACAAGCGCTTGTCATGAAGATCCCGGATCCTTGGCGCAAAAGCGAATCCAAGCAGATGCATTAGCGCGAATACATGCTCAGTGAAGCCTGCTGTGTCGGTGTAATGCTCTGTAATTTCGAGATCGGTTTCGTGGTACAGCAGGCCATCAAGCACGTGTGTTGAGTCCCGCACGCGGCTGATTACTTTGATGTAAAACGGGCTGTATTGGTCCGAAATATGCGTATAAATCTGCACCCCTGGCTCCTGGCCGTATTTCAGATTGACCTGACCCGCATAACGCCCATGACTCCCTACCCGAAAGTTCTGTCCGTCAGATGATGACGTTGTTCCATCGCCCCAGAATGCCGACAGAGGTCGCTTTTTCTGAGCATTGACCAACTCGGCCAGCGCGGCTGAATAAGTTTCATCCCTGATGTACCAGGCCTGAATGCCCTCAAGTGACGATTTTGTTGTTCCCGGACAGGATTCGGCCATTTTTGTCAGCCCAAGGTTGATGCCATCGGTCAGGATGGTGGTCAGTAACAACTTTCTGTCTTTAGGTCTGACGTGATTATTTTTGAGGTGGGTGAAATGGCGGGTAAAACCCGTCCAGCTATCCACTTCATCCAGCATTTCAGTAATTTTAGGATGAGGCAGCATGCCATACACCAGATCACCAAAAGGGGTTGCTGCTGAAGGGACACTGTTATCCAGCGGGGTAATTTTGACGCCTTTATCCGATATATCAACATCGGGCAAATCACCGGCCAGCGCCATCGCATTCACTTCCTCCAGGTGCGAAGCCAGAAGCGTCATACGGCTCCCAATGTATTCATGGCAATCGGTTGGAATAGCGAGGGGTAACTGGTTATCCCGGAGTGATTTTTCAAAATCGCCAGGCGGGATCAAATAATCATCGAAATTCCTGTAGCGACGAGATCCTTTCACCCAGATGTCACCTGAACGTAAAGCTCCCTTCAGCTCATTCAGCACACAAAATTCGTAATATTTTCGGTCAATGCCGTTGGACGTGATCACCACCTTTCTCCAGCTTTCCGGGATAAACCCGGTTGGCGCAGAAGACGGTACTTTTCGGAGTTGCTTTCGATACATCTCTCTGACGGTATCCAGCGCATAACTAAGCTGCATTGCGGCGGGGGCAGCACTGAACTGCAACGCGGACAGCATCCGGGGAGCGTATTTGCGCAGCGTGCTGTATTTGTCTGTGATCAGATGCAACGGGTCGAAGTTGTCCTTACGTGACAGGAACCGTGTCTCTTCAACGCTGTTGATGAATTCCTGCCAGGGAAGGACGTCTTCTATTGCGGCCCAGGGATCTTCGCCAGATTCTCTGGCGTTAAGTAATGCCTGTCCGACGGTAACGTATTGCTTCAGCTTACTCTGAATCAGTTTTCCCGTTTGCTGGAGTCGTTCGGCCTGCGTGCGTTTTGCCCTGCTGAACAGACTGCCCAAAATACGCTCATGCAGATCAATAACTTCGTCAGTCAGCGTGGCCCTGGCTTCCGATACGATACAAACCAGAGAGGCATAGCGGCGAACATCCGTGAATTTTGCCAAATCCCGGCTACTCATTTTCCTGCCTTCGCGTGCGAGTTTCAGGAGGCGGTTCTGGTGAACGGAAAGCGCAATACCGTCAGGCAATGCCAGTGACTCTATAGCATTTAACCGGTCGATATGTTGCAGGACATTTTTGCCATTAATTTTTCCCGGAGACTGAAGTAGCCAGGCCAGCCGTGAAGGTTGTTCGCCCTCAGAGATCAGCAGGCGATCCAGCGCAGCTTTTTGCCCCGGTTCAAGCTGTGCGGTCAGCGCAGAAAAAACCGCCCTGTCGGCAAGCGTAGTTGCTTCGGCAAGGGTTCGTTCGATGACCTCAACAGAGGGAAAAATCACCTTATTATTGTGGAGCCATGAGAGCATTTCCTCTGCAAGTAGAAAACCTCTGTCTGTCCGCATGGCGTGGGGGTAAAGGTGGCGTATGCAGCTTTTTTGCAGTGCCCGATTGAACGGGCATAATTCCAGGTAGCGATAAAGTTCTGCCAGGTGTTCCCAACGGGTGACCTCTCTTGATGCATACTCGGTCCACAAATCAGACTGAAGTTTCAAATGCATCGCCAGTCTGGAGACAACGCCATCGTGAGGTGAAATACTTTTGTCAGGGGGAAATCCCGGTCCCCGCAAGTAGCAGAGTAAAACAGCAAAGCCGAGGCGATTCGCTGGCCTGCGGTGTTTATTAATAAGCGCGAGGTCATGTTCACTCAAAAAACACATGCGGGTCAGAAGAACATCATCATCCGGCACAACCAACAAGCGTTCTTTTTCTTCACTGCTGAGTATTTGTCTCCGTGGCATAAATGCTTCCTCTGCACATAGTTCATTAAAGTTATCATTTGCACTGACCGAAACCGGTCGGTTTCGTACGCCTCGCAAACAATATGTCCGAAAGTCAGCGAAATTTGTTTCGTACATACGTTATAATTCGGACATCCATTTCGTACGGAAAGTTTCCTATGTCACGAGTTTTTGCTTACTGCCGGGTTTCGACTCTTGAGCAAACCACCGAGAATCAGCGAAGGGAAATTGAAGCGGCGGGTTTTGCCATCAGACCCCAGCGGCTGATTGAGGAACATATAAGTGGTTCGGTTGCTGCCAGCGAACGACCAGGGTTCATCCGGTTGCTTGATCGTATGGAAAGCGGTGACGTATTGATTGTCACCAAACTTGACCGACTCGGCCGTAATGCGATGGATATCCGAAAAACAGTTGAACAACTGGCTACTTTAGATATCCGTGTTCATTGTCTCGCTCTCGGAGGTGTGGATTTAACCAGCCCGGCCGGAAAAATGACTATGCAGGTGATTTCAGCTGTGGCTGAGTTTGAGAGGGATCTGCTGATTGAACGCACACATTCAGGGATTTCTCGGGCAAGATCAGCCGGGAAACGCTTCGGTCGTCCGCCCATCCTGAGCGAGGAGCAAAAAAAAATAGTGTCAGAGCGCCTTAATTCCGGGGCCAGTATCAGTGCGGTTGCCAGAGAATTTAATACCACCCGGCAAACCATACTCCGGGTAAAAGCAGGACAGCAATAATACTGAATGTGAATAAATCCCATAACTGGCCAGGCCGTTGAAACTGTTCTTGAAGTAAACATCCGGAAAGCATGAAACATCATTCTGTCCACAAGGAACAGTGGCTATTATAATCGAATTTCGATAACGAAATTCGATTATAATAGCCACTAAAACCAGCAATCAGGATCTGACCATGAACGATACTGCCAGGAATGATCACAGCCCCTGGGCTGTCTTTCTGATTTTCTTCCGACTTGGCCTGACATCCTTCGGCGGCCCAATTGCCCATCTGGGTTACTTCCGCGATGAGTTTGTGACGCGACGGCAGTGGTTGACCGAGCGCAGCTATGCAGATTTGGTCGCTCTGTGCCAGTTCCTTCCGGGACCAGCAAGCAGTCAGGTTGGTATAGCGCTCGGGCTGTCCAGGGCCGGTTATACCGGGGCGCTGGCAGCATGGGCCGGCTTCACGCTACCGTCAGCAGTTGCACTGATCCTGTTTGCACTGGGGATGACCGGTTACGGGGATGTGATGCCCTCTGGTGTATTGCATGGGCTGAAGGTGGTAGCCGTTGCGGTGGTCGCGCAAGCTGTATGGGGCATGGCCCGAAATCTTTGCCCGGATATACCGCGTATTACTGTCATGGCAGTGGCAACCTGCTTTGTGCTTCTTGTGCCATCGGCCTGGGGACAGGTGGGAGTGATCATCACTGCGGCTGTCACTGGCATGTTACTGTTCAAACCTCAGCAGGCGACGGTACATGATCCACTGCCCGTTTCAATACGGCGTCGCGTCGGATTGTTCTGGCTCACGCTGTTCTTTGTGCTACTGACAGGGTTACCATTGCTGACGGCGATATTCCCAAATCCGACGCTGTTAATGGTAGAAACTTTCTACCGGACCGGATCACTGGTTTTTGGTGGCGGGCATGTCGTGCTGCCATTGCTGCAAACTGAAGTCGTTCCTTCTGGTTGGGTCAGCAATGATACATTCCTGGCTGGCTACGGCGCTGCCCAGGCCGTTCCTGGACCGTTGTTCACTTTTGCAGCCTTTCTCGGGGCTTCGATGAACCAGGTGCCTTCTGGCTGGCTGGGTGGTCTGGTTTGTCTGCTGGCAATTTTCGCACCGTCCTTCCTTCTGATTGTGGGAGCATTGCCGTTCTGGGAAAGTCTGCGCCGCAATATCCGCACACAAGCAGCGTTGCAGGGTATTAATGCAGCCGTAGTTGGCCTTCTGCTGGCTGCTCTCTATCAACCAGTATGGACGAGCGCAGTTCTCGCTCCGCAAGATTTCGGCCTTGCCCTTGTGGCACTGGTCGCTCTGATGTTCTGGAAACTGCCGCCGTGGCTGGTCGTAATGAGTTGCGGTGTTGCGGGTTGGTTGTTGAGTTTAGCACTGTGAGGTTCCGGGCGTGACCGACAAAGATCTTTACGGCGGGATGATCCGTTTGCACATCCTGCATCATGCAGCCAAAGAACCCGTCTTTGGTCTGGGCATCATTGAGGAATTGCGACACCACGGTTATCAACTCAGCCCGGGTACCCTGTATCCGATGCTGCACGGTATGGAAAAGAAGGGGTATCTCACTTCACGACATGTTCAGGCCGGTCGACGAAGCAGGCGAGTATATGAAATCACCGGACAAGGGAACATAGCGCTAACGGACGCCAGAAACAGGGTGAAAGAGCTGTTCGGTGAACTTGTTGAAGGCAAATGATATGCCTATGGTTTTAGTCTGCCGTCTTCTGAAAACGACAGACACATGTAAGATTATCCGCTGCCTGGCAGAAGGAGACTTTGTGAAAACGCTCATGGTGTGTATTTATACGATCAGAAGGCGTTATATTTTTTCCTGATTGACGCGGGACGAAAGTTCCTGATGACTCTCTTTTCGTTCGCTGTAGCGATCTGCAAGGTAGCTGGTTTGTCCCCTGAGCAGCAACGTAATTTTAAACAACTCCTCTGCGACATCTACGATACGGTCGTACCATGAGGACGGCTTCATCCTTCCGTTCTCATCAAATTCCTGCCAGGCTTTCGCCACCGAGGACTGGTTGGGAATTGTGAACATCCGCATCCAGCGGCCCAGAATGCGCATCTGGTTCACGGCATTGAAAGACTGTGAACCGCCGCAAACCTGCATCACTGCAAGAGTCTTGCCCTGCGAAGGACGAACCGCGCCTTCACTCAACGGTATCCAGTCGATCTGCGCCTTCATCACCGCGCTCATAGCCCCGTGCCGTTCCGGCGAGCTCCACACCATCCCGTCACACCATCTGACCAGCCCGCGTAGCTCGGAGACTTTAGGGTGCGTATCCGGGGCATCATCCGGCAGGGGTAAACCGGAGGGGTTAAAGAATTTCACCTCCGCGCCCATCGCCGTCAGCAGGCGACCTGCTTCCTCCGCGGCAAAGCGACTGTAGGAGCGCTCCCTTACTGAGCCATACAGGATCAGAATCCGTGGGGGCTCCTGCAGGTGCAGACGTTCAGCGATATGTTGATCAAAACAGTCAGTATTCAGGGCTGGAAATTGTTCCATTTTTCTCCTCCGGAGAGAACAGATGATTTCAAATTTAACACATATGATTTAACATATGTGTATTCTAAAGTGAACGGAGTGAAAAATGCTACAACCTGTTCAGCTTTTCAAAATCCTGTCGGATGAAACACGACTAGCCATCGTCATGCTTCTCCGGGAGTCCGGAGAATTGTGCGTCTGCGATATCTGCGTTGCTACCTCCGAATCGCAGCCCAAAATCTCCCGACATATGGCTATCCTTCGCGAGGCTGATCTGGTTCTTGACCGTCGGGAAGGCAAATGGATCCACTATCGTCTGTCACCCCATATTCCGGCGTGGGCAGCAGAGACAATCACGACGACCTGGCAGTGTCTGCGCGAGGATGTACGTGAATGGCTGGACAAATCAGCCTGCACCTCCTGCTGAGGCAGGAAAACATATTTACAAAATCATATATGATGGGGTATGAGATGCTTTTGGCAGGGAGTATATTTTTACTGACGCTGGTACTGGTGATCTGGCAACCCAGAGGCCTGAGTATTGGCTGGAGCGCGAGTATCGGGGCAGTGCTGGCGCTGGGAACCGGTGTCATCCATACCGCTGATATTCCCGTTGTCTGGAATATCGTCTGGAACGCGACAGCGGCATTTATTGCGGTCATCATCATCAGCCTGCTGCTCGATGAGTCCGGCTTCTTTGAATGGGCCGCACTGCACGTCTCCCGCTGGGGTAACGGACGTGGCCGCCTGCTGTTCACCTGGATAGTCTTGCTCGGTGCCGCTGTTGCTGCTTTGTTCGCCAATGATGGCGCCGCGCTGATCCTGACGCCGATTGTGATTGCGATGCTGCTCGCACTGGGGTTCAGCCAGGGCACGACACTGGCCTTTGTCATGGCTGCAGGATTTATTGCAGATACGGCCAGCCTGCCACTCATTGTTTCTAACCTGGTGAATATCGTCTCGGCGGACTTCTTCGATCTGGGCTTTACACAGTACGCCTCCGTTATGATCCCCGTGGATGCGGCAGCGATTGCGGCCACGCTGATCATGCTGCATCTCTTCTTCCGCAGGGATATTCCGGCAACATATGACGTTTCGCTACTGAAGACGCCTGCCAGTGTGATAAAGGATCCGGCAACGTTCAGGGCGGGCTGGATTGTCCTGTTATTGCTGCTTGTCGGTTTCTTCGTTCTGGAGCCGCTGGGGATCCCTGTCAGCGCGATAGCAGCTGCTGGCGCAGCAGTACTGTTTATCGTGGCGAAAAGAGGTCATGGCATCAACACAGGGAAAGTCCTGCGCAGTGCGCCATGGCAGATCGTGATTTTTTCGCTGGGCATGTACCTGGTGGTCTATGGCCTGCGCAATGCCGGGCTCACGGAGTATCTGTCTGGTGTACTGAACCTGCTGGCAGAAAAGGGGTTATGGGCAGCAACGTTCGGCACCGGTTTCCTGACCGCATTCCTGTCGTCGGTGATGAACAATATGCCGACGGTGCTGATTGGTGCGCTGTCGATTGACGGGAGTACGGCGACTGGCGTCGTCAAAGAGGCAATGATTTATGCCAACGTGATTGGCTGCGATTTAGGCCCGAAAATCACCCCGATTGGCAGTCTGGCAACCCTGCTTTGGCTGCATGTGCTTGCCCAGAAAAATATAACGATCACCTGGGGTTATTACTTCCGCACCGGCATTATCATGACTCTGCCCGTGCTGTTTGTCACTCTGGCCGCGCTGGCGTTGCGGCTTTCCATCACTTTGTAATGAGATAAAGATATGAGCAACATTACTATCTATCACAACCCGGCCTGCGGTACTTCACGCAACACGCTGGAGATGATCCGTAACAGCGGTAACGAACCGACCATTATTTATTATCTCGATACGCCACCGACCCGTGATGAGCTGATTAAACTTATTTCAGATATGGGAATTACGGTGCGTGCATTGCTGCGTAAGAATGTTGAGCCTTATGAACACCTGGGCCTTGATGAAGAGAAATTCAGTGATGAGCAGTTGATTGATTTTATGCTTCAACATCCGATCCTGATTAATCGGCCGGTAGTCGTTACGCCGCTGGGAACGCGCCTGTGTCGCCCGTCGGAAATTGTGCTGGAAATTCTTGCGGATAAGCAAAAAGGGGCTTTCACTAAAGAAGATGGCGAGAAAGTAGTGGATAGTCGCGGTAAACGAATCATTAAGTAAAACTGTCAGACACCCCTGCCCGAAGGCAGGGGGAACTTATCGTTAATGGCAATGACCACCCTCATGTGAGCCATGAACATAATCGTGAATATACCCATTATGGGTATATTCACCATGATATGCCCACGCGGCCATGGTTGTGCCTCCCAGCAGAACCACGAGCATAACTGCAATGACTTTCTTCATTATATCTCCTTGAAAATGAATAATTTTACTGCTTACCTTACCGTCTGAAACGTAAAAGTCTCAGACTGTTAAGAATGACCAGCACAGCGGCTCCCGTATCGCTCAGCACCGCCATCCAGAGCGTTAACCAGCCCGGGAAGATCAGCGTCAGCGCGACGACCTTGACCAGTAACGAGAACACAATGTTCTGGCGGATGATCCGGGCCGTCAGTTTGCTCAGGGCAAAGGCGTGAGGCAGCTGTTCCAGACGGTCTGACATCAGCACCACATCGGCGGTTTCGATGGCTGAATCCGTGCCCGCTCCGCCCATCGCAATACCGATATCGGCGGCAGCCAGCGCCGGCGCATCGTTGATGCCATCGCCCACCATGGCGATACGGATCCCTTTCTGTTGAAACGCCTCAATGGCCGCCACCTTATCTTCCGGCAGCAAGTCGGCCCGCCAGGACTCTACGCCCGCCTGAGCGGCAATGGTACGGGCGGTACCGGCATTATCACCCGTCAGCATCAGGGTATGTGTCAGGCCATCCGCGTGAAGCTCCTTCAGGGCATCAACGGTCGTTTTACGCAGCGCATCCGCAATGGCGAACAGACCATAAACGCCCATATTCGTTCCGAGCAGTACCACCGTCGCACCGCTCTCCTTGAGCAAATCAATCTGGCCCTGGATCTCTGGAGCAATCGCAATCTCGCGGAACAGCTTTTCATTACCTGCTAACCATGTTTCGCCCCCGACGACGGCGCGGGCACCCTGGCCCGGCAGGGTCTGGTACTCGCTGGCCTCTGCTGCCTGCGCATTATGCTGACGCGCATAATCACTGATCGCCGTGGCCAGCGGGTGCGTTGAGTGGGACTCAACCGCCAGGGCGATAGCTAACAGGTTCTCGCTGCTTGCCCCGGAAAACGTCTGCCACTGCGTGACCCGGGGTTTGCCCTCCGTCAGGGTACCGGTTTTATCGAAAGCCAGGCCCTGAATGGCACCCAGCTTTTCAAGGGTTACGCCCCCCTTAACCAGGATGCCGTGACGGGCTGCGTTACCAATTGCCGAGACGATGGCCACCGGCGTAGAAATCACCAGTGCACAAGGACAGGCCACAACCAGCAGTTCCAGCGCGCGGTAAAACCACTCCGCAAAACTTCCCCAGCCCACCACTGGCGGCACGATGCTGACCACCAGTGCCAGAATGAACACTATCGGGGTGTAAATCGCAGAGAATTTTTCCACGAAACTCTGGGTAGGCGATTTACGGTTCTGCGCCTCTTCTACCATATGGATGATGCGTGACAGGGCAGTCTCTGTAGAGGCTCTCGTCACCTCAACTTCCAGCACGCCGTTATGGTTAATACTTCCGGCATACACGTCATCCCCTGGTGCCTTATCAACCGGAATAGACTCGCCGGTGATCGGTGCCTGGTTAACGCCGGATTCCCCCTTAATCACCCTACCGTCAAGAGGTAAACGATCGGCGGGTTTGATCAGCATGGTGGTGCCTTTGCGCACGTCGCCAACGGGGACACTCACCCACTGATTATCCTTGCGGATTGTGGCTGTTTCAGGTGCCAGCGCCATCAGGCTTCTGATGGAGTTGCGGGTTTTTTCAATACTTCTGGCCTGCAGCGTGGCCCCCAGAGAGAAGAGGAACACGACGCTGGCCCCTTCAAGCCACTCGCCGATAATGGCCGCGCCAATGGCGGCTGCGGACATGAGCACGTTCATGTCCAGCGATTTGCTGAGTATGGCGTACCAGGCGCTGCGGGCAGGCCTGATGCCCCCGGCAACGATGGAAAGCGCATAGCAGAGCGTGGACAGATAGTCAGGGAAGGAGAGCCAGGAAAGAACAAACCCGGTCACCAGCGCCACGCCCGATACCACCACGTTCAGCGTTCCGGTACCGCTGCGTTTTTTGCTACTGATGCCCGCGCCAGTGGGTTGTGCCTTGTAGCCGGCTTTAGCCACTTCACTCTGAATGACATCCTGCGACAGGGTATGACTAATCGCCATCTTGCCGGTGGAGAAGTTGACGGATACCTGACTGACGCCCGGCAGTTTACCGAGGTGTTTCTCGATGGTTGCCGCGCATGCGCCACAGTCCATCCCTTCGATAAAGTACTCTTCTGTGCCTGAAGCGGTCATGGCATCAAGTGTAAAACCGAGTTTCATCACCGCCTTTTCGATTTCCGGCTGGCTGGCGGCTTCACTGGCATGAACCTGCATTTTCCCGGCGCTGAAATTGACGTTGCACTCCGCTACCCCGTTAAGCTGCCGTACACGTCGCACGATAGTTTCCGCACATGAAGGGCAGTCCATACCGCCAACGAGATAGTCGAGCGTCCGGGTACCTGCGATATCCGCTCGCGCGTTCAGCGGGGCGGTTTCAACGGGATCGGCCCCGCAGCAGGGATCCTGACACGCCGACGGCGTTAGGGGCTTCATTACGGTTGCGGAGGTAAGTGTAAAGGGTTTAACGGCGGCTTCTCCTTTGAAGGTCAGTTCGGCTTTATCTGCTTTCTGAAGGGCCGGTGTACAGCAGCTCTCATGACAGGTTTCTGCCTGGACCGGTAAGGGTTCTTTTTCAGCAACTGGTTTATTGGGCGTTACCGGAGAAAAGCCCTTGAAGGTGCGCGTGTTGTCTGGCCGGGAGCAGGAACCCGTTGCGCAGCATGATGATTTTTCGCTCATTGGGCAGGATCTCCAAGCAGGCGACTGTTCATACCGCAGCAGTGAACCTCTTCGCCCACTTCAACCATCAGGGTATCAAGCATGACCAGAAAGGCTTCCATATGCGGGCCTGACAGGCCGTAGTAGCAAAACTTCCCTTCCTGTCGTTTGGTTATCATCCCGCATCCCTTAAGGCAGGCGAGATGCTGGGAAACACCGGACTGAGATGCACCGATCTCATTCACGATATCGGATACCGTTTTCTCTCCGCTACGCAGCGAAATGAGGATACTCAGACGGGTCTTTTCCGATACACCGCGCAGGAATTTGATTTTGTCGTCAAGGGTTGCAGCCACTACACACTCCAACATATTAATATTCGCTAATGCGCAATATATTAATCCACGCTAATATAATGTCAATTGGCCCGTGCGATTTTGATATAGATAAAAGGTATATCAATGGGTTGCATAAAAAACGCTCCCGTTAATGTCGCGGGTCATTGTCTGCACAGAGCGCATCAGGGTCATCTGAAGGCTCATTGTTAAACGGTCAATAAGGATTATTTTATGAAGAAAGGAGTTATCGTGGGTATCTTTCTGCTTGTGCTGGGTGTGGCGGCGTTCAGTCTCTGGTTCACCACGAAACCAGCAGAAGGTAACCGGGACAGTTTTGTGGCCAGCCATTCCCCGGTGCTGGGGGTCATTAATGCACCGGTAACCATTGTCGAATTTTTTGATCCGGCCTGTGAGGCATGTGCGGCTATGTCACCCTATGTTAAAGAGACCCTGGCCACTCATCCGGAGGGCGTCAGACTGGTTCTGCGTTATGCCCCTTTCCACGGTGACGTTTCCGTCGAGGCTATCGAAATTCTTGAAGCGGCCCGTGAACAACGGCTTTTTGAACGTGTACTGACCGCGTTTTTCCGCAATCATCCATCCTGGGCGGGTCACGGTTTTTCACCCGAGAAAGGTAAGGCTACCCTCTGGAAAATTGCTCTGGCGTCAGGACTTAATGAGCAGCGGGCCAGAGCTTACATCGCCGGAAATAAAACGAAGAAAGTGATTGCGGAGGATCTGAAACAGATCAAGGAGCTTAATATCCAGGGCACGCCAACATTCTATGTGAATGGTAAAAAACTGATCGACCTGGGCCCCGAGCAGCTGGATCAGATGGTGTCAGCGGCGCTGAAAGAGAGCAAATAATCTCGTTTATTGCCCGAGGTATCCGAACAACAAGTCGCCTGAAAGGCGACTTGTTGTGTTTAACATTGAAAAGTATGTTGGCCACATGAAATGATGGTTAGTCGCGTTGACAGGAATTAACGTAGCCTGCCCATACCTTAAACCTGTGTTTTCGCCTTAGGCTTAATGTCCGCAGTTCACTCATAGTTGCCCATCATGCCAGCTCAAAAAACAGGCTTAACGTAGGATATTTAATGAGATGGTCACTCCCTCCTTCCCGGTACTATGCTGAGGACAGGCTTTCATTCGGAGAACTATCATGGAAAACATTGCGCTCATTGGTATCGATCTGGGTAAAAACTCTTTCCATATTCATTGCCAGGATCGTCGCGGGAAGGCTGTTTACCGTAAAAAATTTACCCGGCCAAAGTTGATCGAATTTTTGGCGACATGCCCCGCTACAACCATCGCAATGGAAGCCTGTGGCGGTTCTCACTTTATGGCACGCAAGTTGGAAGAGTTGGGGCATTCCCCAAAGCTGATATCACCACAATTTGTCCGCCCGTTCGTTAAAAGCAATAAAAACGACTTTGTCGACGCCGAAGCTATTTGTGAAGCTGCATCGCGTCCGTCTATGCGTTTTGTGCAGCCCAGAACGGAATCTCAGCAGGCAATGCGGGCTCTGCATCGTGTCCGTGAATCCCTGGTTCAGGATAAGGTAAAAACAACCAATCAAATGCATGCTTTTCTGCTGGAATTTGGCATTAGCGTTCCCCGAGGAGCTGCCGTTATTAGCCGACTGAGTACCATTCTTGAGGATAATAGTTTGCCTCTTTACCTCAGCCAGTTATTGCTGAAATTACAACAGCATTATCACTATCTTGTTGAGCAGATTAAAGATTTGGAATCCCAGTTGAAACGAAAGTTGGACGAAGATGAGGTTGGACAGCGCTTGCTGAGCATTCCCTGCGTCGGAACACTGACAGCGAGTACTATTTCAACTGAGATTGGCGACGGGAAGCAGTACGCCAGCAGCCGTGACTTTGCGGCGGCAACAGGGCTTGTACCTCGGCAGTACAGCACGGGAGGTAGGACGACATTGCTGGGAATTAGTAAGCGAGGTAATAAAAAGATCCGAACTTTGTTGGTTCAATGTGCCAGGGTATTCATACAAAAACTGGAACACCAGTCTGGCAAATTGGCCGATTGGGTCAGGGATTTACTGTGCCGGAAAAGCAACTTTGTCGTCACTTGTGCTCTGGCAAACAAGCTGGCCAGAATAGCCTGGGCCCTAACGGCACGACAGCAAACTTATGTAGCATAACGGCAGAAATACACCGGTTTAAAGAATTACTGATCTGGTTTTGCGAATACTGATATTGATGATACTAACGGCCCACCGGCCTGTTGAGGAACCTGTAAAACGGAAAGGCTCATTGAAGCCGTATATTTTCTGGAGGTTCATCAGGCGCGGAACTCATCAAGGCGCGGGAATAAAATCCCATTCAGACGCCGGATAGATTCAAGCAAGCCAACTTGTCGTCAAAATCGGTGTTGCAAAAACGGGAGTGACCATAGATTCCGTTTTCCAAGCGGACCCCTGGATACGCTCATCATGCTGGATCAGCACCCTGCGTATCTGGCCGGTACGCCATCGGTGCGTCGAAACATCCTGATCAATGAGTTGCTGGCCCTGCTGGGTCAGCCGTCCACCAGCCAGAAAGTGACGTGGTAACAGCGAAACCTGTTACGCCGGTTGTAGAGGAAGTACCGGTGCAACACGCACCTCAGACCGTGCAGACGCCACCAACGGAAACGAAGCAAACTCCTGCGCACAGACCAGCCCTGCCGAAAATGGGCCAGTAACCGATCCGCCAGCATAAATAAGGCTCCTTTTGGGGCCTTATTTTTGAAATTTAGAGGGGAAAACTTCACTTTTGACACCGATGGAGCATAGGTTTGACGCGCTTTTTGACACAAAAGCTGAAGAAATCAGCAGTCGATCAAATTTTCATTTTTTTTTCTGAAATATTGACATGACATCCAAGCCTTACGGTACGGGCACTTGCGATTTTTTATTGCTTGACAACCTCAATTTAACCTCAAAATCAACTCTTGTTCAGGAAATAAACTCCTTTAGAATAATCACTGTCAGTCATAGAGTTAGAAAGACCAGACGCAAAAAACCCGACTGGTAAGGTCGGGTCTTTGCGGTTCCGGATGAGCTGGTAACTCAACCGGGGGGTACTCTCTTTAGCTGACAGGAAAAATGATACGCGAATATTTTGGTCGCGGCAAACGACGTTTAGATACAAAACACACCAAAAGCCCTGGCTTTGTAGAACGGGTGGTACCGCGATACAAAGTGCTCTCATAGGTTGGAGTGCTCTCTTTAGCTGACACGTAAGAGAAAAAAACCGATGTAACAGGCCATTTGGAGTAGACGTCGGTGCTCTCCCTCCGCATCGTTGGAGGTACGTATGATTAGTAAATTAATCATCGTTCTGAAAGGCCTGATCGTCGTTGCAAAACTGGCGCTCGAGCTTTTAGAACAAATCAGTAAGTTTTTTGACTGATACGAAAACAAAAGGCGCCTTCGGGCGCCTTTCTTATTGGTTAATGTGCCGGTTCCGGCGGGCTCTCCGCCTTTTTCAGCACGTCCTCCACCCGTCCACGATATTGCAGCAACAAGCCCAGCGTCGCGTCATCCAGCGCGATAGAGTCACCCGCATCGGTGCGTATCCAGACCTGGTAGCCGTCGAACCGGGCATACACTCCATCATGAATGTAGGTTTCCTGCGACGGATCAAACGGCGTACTCCACGGGAAGAGCGGTATTTCCTGTTCCATCTTCTCTCCTCAATGACTCTTCGACAGGTGCGTAATGCGCATCTGCATGACCATCACACCCTGCTGGCTAATCTCCTGGTGTAGGCGTGTCCAAGCGTAGAACTCCTTCACCAGCGCCGCAGAGACGGCAAGATCGGCCTTCCCGCCCCGTGCATGAAACTCACTGGCGATACGCTGGCACATAGCTTCACCTTCCTCGTGCGGGAACGGTGTGGCGGCGAGCAGCTGATCGCGTTCCTCATCAAGCACGTCGTAGATATGGCGCTTCTCAAAGGTGACGCTATCCCCGTCGCGCAGGCCATGTCTGACCGTATGCAACAGATCGTTGTTGATACGTCCCGTTACGGTGTCACCTTCGACAGCCGTCACCGCCACCCAGAAACGCTCCCGATCTACGCAGACTTTCACGCTGACCCGACCACAACCGAATCCAGTTCGGTCTGGCCAGGTGCGGCGAAGGTATCCGGGTAAAGGCGCTCCATACGTTGTGCATCTTCAAACGTAGCCATTGGCGCTTAATCCAGTACCAGTTGGGTGACGCGGCAGTTATACAGCGCCGCCAGCTTCTCTAGCGTGGTCTTCTGGGGTTTCTTGCGCTTCTCCATATTCGAGACACCGGCTTGTGTGATGCCCAGCTCTTTGGCCACGTCTTCCTGCGACAGCCCCCGGAACAGGCGCCAGGCAACGTGCATGGGTACGCCCTCCTTCCGGTGCAGCTTGACGACCTCGTGAGGGTACGTCTCAACGTCGCTTTCGCCCGCCTCAACGGGCACGGATTCATACAGCTCGTCCAGATCGCTTTGTGCCACCAGCCGGTTAAACAGGCTGATAGGGATAATGGCGCTGATCCGGTTGCCGTTCTCGTCAGTCACATATTGTACTTTGCTCATGATTACTCTCGTCATTGTGAGGTTCAGTGCTTAGCCATTCATGAAGAGGCAGGTTCCGGCGGGTTTCCCCGCCGCTCCTGTTAGCGTTTTTTGTAGGTTGTTGTGGTTCGTTTCAGCACTTCCAGCACCTCGATAATCACGGGTTCCCCTTTGATTACCGTCCAGAGAACCCGGTAGTTGCCTACTGCTAACCGCCACCGCCCTTTCTTGTCATCCGTCAGCTTCTTCACGTTCAGGTGTGGAATGTTCGGCCACTTTTGCAGTTCTTCCACCCCCTCCTCTATCGCGTCACCGTCAGCGGTGGGGAGCTTTAGAAGTTGTTTGGTGGCTTTACCCGTCCAGACAATTTCAGGCATTTGCCTCTTCATGTTTTTAAAGAACATATCCCTCGTGGGATGAGTCCAATATAACATAATTTAGTTATTTCTAAACATATTTAGTTATATATTTAGTTATTTAGTGATATCCATCACCCGCAGCGGGCAGAAAAAAAGCCTCCGCAGAGGCTTTCACTCAGGCCGCCGTGGCGTCAGTCGGGGGATCAGTGGCATGAAAATCTCATGCACGCGGGGCTGGGACAGGAAGGCGTCTTTCACCAGCACGCGCAAGCTTTTACCGAGCGTGCCGAACAGGCCGTAGCTCGTTCAGTTACAGTCCGCCCCATCCTTCCTCTTCTCGCCGCTGTTGCAGGTGTAGGGGCCGCTGGACACGCCCATACAGCACGGGCAACGGAATTGCTTGCTGGGGATCGCCGCCTGCAATGCGCCAAGGCTGGCAAACACCGTCACATCCTTGATGTTAGGGAAATTGGACTGCTGGTAATAGTTCGGGGCTGTGTAGCCCCGCGCCTTCTCGACCGCCGCCAGCACTTCGAGCGGCGTCACCTCCAGCAGGGCGGCATACTCCGCGGTGAACTTACGGATGAACTGCACCGTGCGCACGATGCTATCCGCTGAAAAGCCTGAGCATTTCGACTGAATGCCTGCCAGCAGGCCCTCGTATTCATCCACCAGCGGCTTGATGTTCTCGCTTGTCATTGTGCGTCTCCCTGCGCCGATTGCTGGGCGGCGATGATCTTCTTCTGTCGTGCCTGGAAATAGTCGAAACAGACATCCATTTCCGCATCTATGGATACCAGTTCGCGCTCAAAGTATGCCCGCGCGTCTGTCTCGCTGGCTGGTGGCAGTTCGCCGGGGCCTTCGAGGGCATCGATCAGCCACTCGATCCCGGCGTCTGCACCCTTGCCATGCTCGCTTTCAATGATGACCGCACGCATGGCCAGTATCATTTTGCCAAACAGCAGATCCGCCTCCTTATAACGCATACGAATATACTGGTTTTCCTCGCGCAGCAGCGCCACCTCAGCCAACGTCGCCGGTTCGTCTACCCGGTGGGCCATCAGACGAACATCAGGATCGGCGCTGGCCATCAGCTTCGTTACCTGTTCATTACTCAGTTTCATCGCTTCCACCTTCTCCCCGCCCATCAGTGAAGCACCACGCCCGGCGCTGCGCCGCGCAGGGAGCTATCTGGCTCGTCTTCGCGCTCACTCTCAGCACGGCAGGACTCGCAGTCACACGGGGTTGTGCTGTTGTTACGCACTTACAGCACTTACAGCACTTACAACATTTTCACCAACTCCGGGGAAATATGTTCCGATTTGAGCATTTCAACGGCGCCCAGCATGTTCATAGGGGCTGGCGTTTTGCAGCTGTCGATGTAGGAGCTCAGCACAATACCGTGAATCCCGTCCTGCACCTCGATACAGAAGCCCGCCACCATCGGGATATTGTGCGCCATGCTGAGATCCTGCATTTCCATGGTCAGCTTATGCAGCCGGGACACGGCGTCCTCGTCGGCAGTAAAGTCGAGGATGGGTTTGTGTTTTTCGTTGTTGTTAGGCTTATCCATTTAATCTTCCCGGTAGATTTGCATTGCGAATAGTTAGTTGCCCAGATTCACACTGACAGCGTGGGGATCAGCTCGTGTCCCTTCAGTACAATTTCAGGGCTCAGCATTCCGCGCTTTATCGCCCACACTGCTCTCTCGGGCCCCAGCGCCTTCATGAGCGCCCGGCAGTCAAACACCCGGCCCGGCACAGCACCGGCGCGCGGCCGTGGATGGAACAGCCCGCGTCGGTGAGGTATACGCACGTAAGATCCTCTTTGTGCGCCAGCATCCGGATGCCCTGGGCGGCCAGTTCGGGCTTGTCTGATACTGGCTCACGTCTTCTCCGAGCTCGGGGCGCAAGCTGATCGCGTCCCCCTGCAGCACAGTGTGCAATCGTCACAGGGCACGGCGCTGGTGCGCACAGACACGGCCCTGCTACGCACCTTGTCAGCGGCCATGCTTGTTAGCCTCACGAAGGGTCACCGGCGCGGGAGTGTAGCCCTGTTCGATAGCTGACAGCGCCGCTGGGGTCATCTTCAGCGCCTCGGCGCCGGCCATCAGCGTAAAGCCCGCCCGGGTGCGGCGACTTTTCAGAATCTGGCCGTACTCAGCCCAGCGCAGGGCCTGCGCCGGTACCTTTCCCTTGCCTTCACAGCGGAAACAGGTCACCGCACCATAGCGGTGCTTAGATAAGTCCCGGCCGCCGTTGATGAACGCACTTTTGCAGCCCGCGCCCGCGCAATCTGTGCAGGTGATCAACTCACTCATAACTGGCCCCGATCTTGTCGTTGAACATCACATCGGTAACCAGCTCAACGATGTTTTGCGGCAGGCCATCCACCAGCGCCTCCACGTTCGCCGTGAACTCACCCGGCCGGTTCGTAATAGGTTCGATAAGCACGGCCTTTTTCAGAGCCGTCATCAGGCGTAAAACGCGGCTGTTACCCCAGCCGAACAGGCGCGCCACGTTCACGGCGGCCAGTTGGTCCTGGTGGCTATTCAGCAGCTCCAGCAGGGCCTGACATTTTGTGTTTTCCATTTGCATCACAGCACTTCCCCGCTAACCCGATAATCCATCCCAAGCCGGTCAGCCTCACGGCGCGCCAGGGTCATCAACAATTCACCACGGCTGCTGAACCTCGTTACATCCACCAAATCGTCCAGCATCTTTCTTTCGGTCAGTGAGATACGCAGTCCGCGCAGCTCGAGGATCCCCAACTGACGTTCACGCTCACGACGATCCCGCTGATAGTCCGCTTCCTTTTTATGGTTCCGGCGGCGAACCGGACCCGGTTTGCGGCGTTTTACGATCTGAATCGCTATTATTTCCCTCGCGTTAAACCCATTGATTTGCGCAACAGAAAATCGTTAGGATGTTTGAGGGGGTAGGGCGCCGCAATGGCCCCCCCTTAACGTCAGTCGGTTTTCTTTTCCAGCCCGTTCTGCACGGCCACACGGTCAATCACTTCACGCCAGGCGCTCAGCGGCAGGTCACCAAGTTTGGCGATCGGCTGGTTCTTCGTGTTAGTCAGCATCACCCGGCGCTTGCGCACGCCCTCACCCGGGATCGCCAGCTCCCACCAGTGGCGGGTATTGTTAAACAGCACGTTGGCGCCGTACCCGGCCGCGATCGCTTCCAGGTCCCGGCGGAAAATGCGCGGCCCCTGGTTACAGTCCCAGCCCAGACGGTCAGTCGGGGCATTCTGCAGATCGAGAGCCTTACCGCTATCGCTCAGCATATACAGGTGACCCCAGCGCAGTACGCCCGGTTTCACTTCCACAAGGTAGCCCGCGTCAATCAGTCCGTGCGCGGCCATGGCGCTGGCTGCAGGTACGCCCTTGGGCTCCTGGGCTTCGCCGTCCATCAGCACCACCAGCTTCGCTCCGGACAGCAGGGTCTGGCGGCGGTGTGCGGGCACGCTGGCCATCGGGCGGATCATCAGGTACTCCGCTGGTCCGCTCTTCAGGGCGCGGACGATATCGGCGCGCTTGCTTGTCATCTTCACTGTTCGTTGTTCTCCTTTTCTGCCCAGGCAACATTACGCGGCCACGTCGGTATGGATTCACCCGGGGCAAGGTGACGATACTGCATAAGCAACTGATATGCCTCCTCCACCCCTTCAGCCAGCGTGCAATAGTAGCCCTGTTCGGCCAGCAGGCGCAGCTTGAATATCTGCGCTTCGCTGATACGCCCGCCCTTCGCTTTCAGTTCCAGACGGCAACCGTGATATACACCACGCGGCATATCGACCATAACATCAGGGTAGCCATTTTTCAGGCCGCTGGCCGTCATCATGCCTGCCGTCTTTCCTGGGCGGTAACCCCCGTTCGGGATCGCACTGGTCAGAGCATACAGCTCCGGGTCTGCGACCTCGATACGGGCGAACAATTCGACCTGCTCGTAATACTCCTGGTTCCCTTTCCGTAGGTCCGGCTTCTTCGCCAGCATGGCCATTGCCACGGCATGAGGCGAAACGTAGCCCGGGTCACCGAGGCGCGCGCCTACAGGGCGCTGTACCTTCTTTTTGCTGGAGGGCTTGCTGGTCGGGTTCGACAGATTGAAGCTCTTTCCGGAGCCGCTGCGCAGGCCCTTTTCGGCCCACTTCTGACGGCGTTCCAGTTGTGTCTGCAGAAAGTCTTCCCCGAACCGTGCCATTCACTCTCCATCGTTCATGATTATGTAATTTAATTACTGTCTTAGGACATTAAAACAACCGACGCGCCCAAAAGAATGACTTAGATTCAGGTTAATTAAAAAGAGTTCAGGCGTCTTGATGTGAGGGAGGGAAAAAGTGGTGAAAAAGTGACAATAGGAGCGAAAAATTTGATCCGGGATCCCTAAAATGATCTTCCAGGCGAAGCGATACCAGGATACTGTATGTCCCTGAAACGAAGAAACCCCACGTTCTCAGGCGCGGGGTTTAATCGGGTAAATGAGTTTTCTCAGGACTCATTTGCCGGGTAACTGAACCGTGGGAGCGGACCAGTCACCATAATGTAAAGTCAGTGTATCTGCCTTAAGGCATATGTTCAAGCCGATTAAAGCAGCAATATGGGAAAATTTCCCATCACCTCGCACTATTTTTCCGCTCCCTGGTTCCAGTTACCGCATTGGCTAACGCCTTTGGCGGCGATTTACCGTGCCTGCGCGACGTGGAGTGGAGAGATAAGTCCGCGCGTGGACGCGTTAGCCTGGGCCAGACGGGGAGTCTGATTACAAGGCCCAGCGTTGGAGCGAGCACCCAGTAGGTCAAGCAGTGCCGGAACAGGTGAGGAGTGCGATACCGCCACCGAGGAGAAAGAGCGGATATCCGGCTGCAAAATGAGACGGGGTGTGATGTCAGGACGCAATCAGGGGAGCGCAGGCGGGTAACTACCTGTATCTCAAAGCTGGCACGGTTTCGCCTACTTCTGGCTTGTAGCGTCGCTTTTTTGTGATGCTCGTCAGGAGTAGCGGAGCTATGGAAAAACAGCCACCAACATTACCGTTTAACGCCCGCCCTGCTTATGCTGAAGTAACGAACCGGAGATGAGCCATGAACATTGATCGAGTGATCGCGCTGTTTGAAGGCAACGAGATTGAAGCACAAAATTGGATGAGTCAGCCTAACAGGGCCCTGAAATGGAAGACGCCATCAGAGTTGATGGCGTCCGAAGCGGGGACCGATGAGGTTATGAAACTGATCACTCGTCTGGAGCACGGTGTGTACTCCTGAGCCTCTGCGGGCCTACACGGGGCACTCATCACTGGCCGCACGGTTGATGAAGTAAGTCCATTCACTTCCTCTGCAGCGCTCCCTTCCATCGTCTCGCCGTCATTGAATATAAGCGACTTCCCCATTACCCAGGCGAACTGGGTACGGCCTCCAGACAGCACCAACAACACCTGCCCATTAACGAGCTGGCTGATGGGCTCAATCACCGCAAAGCCCGTTGAGGTATCCAGTATTTGGGTGTCGATGCCAACGCCGCAGATCTTCTCTGGAGTGAGCCTGCTCTCTACGTAGTCGTTAGCGGGTGATGCGAAGGCCATCAGAGCACCCTCCCCATAGTACGCAGCATCCAGAGTTTATTCTGGCTGTCATCGGGTGTCTTATCGACGAAAAACGTCTGGTTTTGCTCTATCCAGTTGTTGGCGTCTTGCCAGTTGAAGTGCCAGTGAACTTTCGCCAGCTGGCTGATGAAATCGTCAGTGCGCACACACTGAAAACCCTTCGGATTGTTATGTATTGCTGCGACAAATGCGCTATGAATTTCGTATCGGCGGACCATGATCTACGCTCCTTTTCACTGTTTTTATATACAGTATTTTTTATGAAAGTGTAGATCAAGGTGGTTTACAAGATAGGCTGCTCTGTTCTTAATCGATGAAAAGCGCAGGTGAAATTCCAAAGCGCGCTGCCAGCGCTTTGATATGGTCTAATGATAATTTACGCTCGCCTTTAAGCACGCGAGATACCATCGATTTTCCGCCAATCTCCGGTAAGTCGGAGAATGTTAAATCATGTTGGCTTATAAGAGTGCGTAATACCGCAACGCCTGTAGGGATCGCGGCTAATCGCGCGTTAAATTCTGCATATTCCGGCGCGGTACTTTCGTATTCTTTAATTTTCGCAGCGACGATCTCAAAGAGTGGGTTGTCTGTATCGTTCGCGTCGAAAAGATTTTCTACAAATTCCAGCGCGGCGGCGTGCTGTTCTTCGGTATGAATCCCAGCGATGAAAGGCGCAACGGCAAAAAGCGCCGCGCCTGCTTTAGTGATTTCTGGCATGTTCATTTTATCTTTCCTTTCTTCGCTTTGGCGTTGAATACGTCATACTCTTTATGAGTAAAAATACCTTTTACGAAAACGATTTGATTAACAAAGTCGATTTTCAAAACAGCTCGCCATTCGTTATGACCGATATCGATAATGTAGTGTCTATTCAGATCCTTATGGTTGTCCAACGAGCGGAAAAATTTTCTTAGGTCTTCCGGCGTTGCGAAAGAGCCCTTTTCTATCGTCTTAGCCATTTCGATAAGCTCAGCAGCCGCGCGCGGAAATTTTTCTGCTGCCTCCCTGATCGTCTTCCTTGAAATTAGGTAATGACTCCAACTTACTGATAGTGTTTTATGTTCAGATAATGCCCGATGACCTTGTCATGCAGCTCCACCGATTTTGAGAACGACAGTGACTTCCGTCCCAGCCTTGCCAGATGTTGTCTCAGATTCAGGTTATGTCGCTCAATGCGCTGAGTGTAACGCTTGCTGATAACGTGCAGCTTTCCCTTCAGGCGTGATTCGTACAGCGGCCAGCCATCCGTCATCCATACCACGACCTCAAAGGCCGACAGCAGGCTCAGAAGACGCTCCAGTGTGGCCAGAGTGCGTTCACCGAAGACGTGCGCCACAACCGTCCTCCGTATCCTGTCATACGCGTAAAACAGCCAGCGCTGACGTGATTTAGCACCGACGTAGCCCCACTGTTCGTCCATTTCAGCGCAGACAATCACATCACTGCCCGGTTGTATGCGCGAGGTTACCGACTGCGGCCTGAGTTTTTTAAGTGACGTAAAACCGTGTTGAGGCCAACGCCCATAATGCGTGCACTGGCGCGACATCCGACGCCATTCATGGCCATATCAATGATTGTCTGGTGCGTACCGGGCTGAGAGGCGGTGTAAGTGAACTGTAGTTGCCATGTTTTACGGCAATGAGAGCAGAGATAGCGCTGATGTCCGGCAGTGCTTTTGCCGTTACGCACCACGCCTTCAGTAGCGGAGCAGGAAGGACATCTGATGGAAATGGAAGCCACGCAAGCACCTTAAAATCACCATCATACACTAAATCAGTAAGTTGGCAGCATTACCTGAAATTAAGTGCATTTCGAGCGCTCTGTGTTGTCTGTATGTCAACAGAATATCTTTTTGTTGCCTAATGGTCAACTTTATGCGCACAAAAAACCGCCCTTTGTGGGGGCGGTAGAGCTCCGGGGAAAGTTCGGCTGCGACCCTCTCGCACCAGGACGCAGGTACCAGCGGATTTTCTGTCGCCTTGCTGCGAACGGTATAGTAATACTCATCCATAGGGGCGTGCTGCGTGTCGTAGAAATAGCCCTCGTTCAGGTACGCTTCGGACACCATCAGCAGGCGGTTGTCCTCTTCAGTGAGGCCCCCCAGCAGCGCCTTCAACGCCGAATCGGGTATCCGACCTGAGCCTTTATCCCGACACGTTTCATCAGTCGCCAGACTCTGTTGACTCCGCACTGTTGCCCGCTGTCCCGCAGATCCAGATGGATCTTGCGATAACCATAGACGCATCCCGATTCCAGCCAGAACTGTTTAATCTGTCCTGTCAGTCTCAGGTCTGCCCGATGGCGTTGTGAATGCGGCTGCTGAAGCCATGCGTAAAAGCCACTGGGATGAACATCCAGCACCCGACAGAGCAGGCGAACAGGCCAGCAACGGGCGTTGTCACGGATAAAGGCGTACCTCAGTCGGACAGTTTTGCGAAGTACGCCGCGGCTTTTTTTAATATGTCCCGTTCGTCAGTAACCCGCTTCAGCTCTTTCTGGAGACGGCGGATCTCGGCCTGAGCATCTGACTGTTCTTTATGAGTGGAGGAATCCGGACCGTACTTCTTTATCCAGGCGTAAAGGCTGTGGGTGGTGATATCGAGACGTGTTGCAACGCTGGAAACAGAATAACCACGATCAACAACCTGTTTGACTGCTTCAGTTTTAAACTCTTCGGGATAACGCTTACCGCTCATGGGCACCTCTCTTTAAGCCATCTTAAATGACTCTGAGGTGTCTGTTAAACCCGTGGCGATTCATTTTTCCCAGTGATGCCAAACACTGGTCCCCTGAGAACTATGTATGTCTATCAGCTGGAGGTCATATGTCTTTACGTGGTACTGGAGAGTTTGTCCGTGACAGCATAATGGCTAATCGTCTGGCATTTAATGCACATAAAGAGCTTTATCATTTTCTTATGGCCGCTAATCAGTACGGCTTAAAAGCTATTGTAGATGAAACGACAACTTTGCTAATGGAAAGGGGTTATGACTATTTGTCTGCGATCAACATGTCGGTCTCGCGGGCAAATTATTTATTTGAACTAGCAAAAGGCGAACAGAGGATTTATCAGGAGGTTAGAGGCCGCCTGGATAATTCTGGTGGTTTTCCCAGCGACGCCCCTTCACCAGATTGGCCAATATAGCATCCAGATGTAGCCCCGCTTGGACGGGGCTTTCGTTATTACTTCCGAGTATTCCAATCATTAACTACTGATTGCATTGCCTTTTCATACTCTGAAAGCGCTTCCGCCTCTGTTCGCATCAAAGATGCCGTTTCGTGATATTCTCCTTTCATTGATGCCCCACAGCAACACTCGATCCAAAACACTGCAGTGCTGGTGATATTGCTGAGTTCCAAGTTATCTTTTTCCCCGCAAAAAGGGCATGGCTTGAGGGTGTGACCATAATGTGAACCGTCATCCGAATAGCTCCCGCTATAGTCACCGGGAAGGCCATAAATTTGAATTTTTTCAGCACTGCCACACATTATTATGTTCTCCTATCGCTGTGTTACTTCAACCAACCTGTCTGCCAAAATTTTACAGAGCGCGGACTCAATTTTTTCTCTAGCCCGTCCTGCCAACAATACAATCTTAATGTATTCAGTGCAGTATTAATTGCGATCCATGCCAGTCGCTGGGAAGAATCTTAGTCACAACACTAAAAAACGAGCAGGAACGTTTAAATAGGGTTTACTCAAAAACTCAAATGAGTAAAAACACATTTATTCATTTACACATTCATTGTGATGCGATAAGGTTGGCACTCAAAAACTCATAACAGTAAATACTCATTTACTCATGAGAGTAAATGTAATGAAAAATGAGGCGCTAAATGAAAGTTATCTCTTTTCTGAATCCTAAGGGCGGAAGCGGTAAAACTACCGTGACAATCAACGTTAGTACCAGCATTGCAAAAAAACATCGCGTAGCAGTTGTCGACACAGATCCACAGCAAAGCCTGGCTAACTGGAACAAAGCAGAAAAAGCAAACTTCGATGTTTTTACTGCAGCATCTGAGAAAGATGTCTATACCATCAGAAAAGAACTGGCGGACTATGACTATGTCATCATCGATGGTGCTGGCGCTCTTTCTGTTATAACTGCAGCTGCTGTGATGGTTAGTGACTTGGTCATCATTCCGGTTACGCCGTCACCTCTTGATTTTTCTGCCTCGGGTGCAGTTATCAGTGTTCTTGAAGCACAGTCGTATAACAGACCGGTAGAATGCCGTTTCCTTATTACTCGCAAAATCGAGCAAGCAACAATGCTCACTGTGTTACGGGAAAGTATCGCTGCAACAGGTATCGCTTCCTTAAAGACTGCAATCACGCAGCGGCAGAGCTACGTTAAATCTGTGCTTGATGGCGAAACTGTATTTGATACCAACGATGGTGCAGCGAAAGGCGAGATAGAAGTTCTGGCAGGTGAAATCCTCAAGTTAGTTGATTAAATACACATTTACACATAAACTCAAATGAGTAAATGTGTATTGGAGTAATTCGATGAGTTTAATAAAGCAGAATCGCAATCAGCCACCACCTGCAAAGGTGATGACTTTCGGTGAAAACAGAGACTTAAATAAAGTCATTTCGACAGCTCCCGCGGCTGTACAAAAGCGTGTGAACTTCAACATGCCAGAAGATAAACATCAAAGACTGAAAGCCGCATGTGCTCGAAAAGGAGCATCGATTTCTGACGTGATGAATGACCTTGTCGATGCATGGCTAAAAGATAATGAGTAAATGAGATTTTACTCCTAAACTCATTTACTCAAATGTTCATCGGGCTATTTGTCTACGCTTATCTAAATTGGGTTATGGTCAATGTTAGTTAACAAACCAAGAACTACGAGTCCGGTTCGAAGGATACAATCGTAGTGCTCGCCACAGCCTGTGACCGGGTTTGCCCGCGAACAGGCGAGGAAGCGCAATTGCTTAAGGATCTAAGGTAGCACTTACGCTCGAAACACGACCTTGCATATGCTTCTGTAGCATCATGATTACTATCAATTTTATCCACATATCCAACGGATAGATCAATTATTCAGATCAATATATAGATCATGTAAGTACAAAAGAGATCACCCTTTCTATAAGCATATGATCCATAATTAAAAAAATAGGATCCTGACGGTTACTTTCATAAGAAAAGCGGTTACTTTCATGACCGTAGCGTTTACTTTCATAACTGAGGCGGTTATTTTCATAACCTAGATGCGGTTACTATCATAATCATGGCTGCTTTTACTCACTGGATGTGGATAAATGGAAAATTCTGAAGCGCAGCAAAGTCCTTTTGCTATCAACAAGAAAGATTCTGGAGAAAGTTATGAACTGACTCCGAACAGTAATAAGACAGTTCAGCCTGTAGCTCTGTTACGTCTTAGCGTGTTTACTCCTGTGTCGCCAAAGGAAAAGGGAAAACGCGATTTTCTGATTGATGCTTCTGAAGAACTATCCAGCCTGGAGGTGGCTCGACAGGAAGGCTATACCAACATCAAAATTCAGGGCGCAAAGCTCGGCATGTCAACTGACTTTAAAACCTGGATTGGCATCATTTCTGCTTTCTCCAAGTACGGATATACTGCGGATAAAATTTGTCTGCCGTTCTCTGAGTTTGCGAGGATGTGCGGCCTCCGGCCAACAGACATCAATGGGCGTGCCCGTAACCGGTTAAGTGAGGCGCTGTTTAATCTGTCCAGCGTTACTCTCTCGTTTCGTAGCCAGGATGGAAAGCGCAGCCTCGTTACCCACCTTGTGCAGCGTGCCCAGCTGGACATGGATACTAATATGGTCGAATTAGTCGGTGACCCAAGCCTCTGGGAATTATATCGCTACGATCATAAGGTTCTGCTTGGTCTGAAAGCACTCTCGGCACTCTCACGTAAGGAGTCTGCTCAATCTCTCTATGTCTATTTCGAAAGCATGCCAGCAGGTACGCTGTACGTCTCTATGAAGCGTCTACGTGAAAGGCTTGCTATGGAATCTCAGGTTAAAGACCAGAATTCAACCATACGACGTGCGATGAAGGATCTGAAGGGCATTGGTTATCTTGATTACAACGAAACCAAAAAAGGTCGGGAAATCATGTTCATTGTTCATAACCGCTCGCCGCGACTCGCGTTGACCGTCGCGTGAAGGCGGTCACATTCATAACAATGACGCTACAAGGCGGTCATATTCATAATATTCCAATTAAAAGCGGTCGTTTTCATAAGTGCAGTCTATTCTGAGGGCTTTACGCCGGTCAGATGAGCCGAGTTTTATGAACGCAGCGATACCTTATCTATGATCATGTTATGAAAGTAACCGCCAGTTATGAATGCTCCCGCCCATTTATGATAGTGACCGCTTTCCGTTGGATGTTAGTTAAGCCATTTTTAACGTGAACAAGGCTAACGATTGCCGCGCAGGAGCTGCAGCGCATCCTGAGTATCGAGTGAGAACCGGACCTGCTGACTGGCGGCCACATCGAGCGCAAAAATTTTCGTATACACCTCAGTCGACTCAAACTTCTCGTGCCCCATCAGGCCCTGGAGAACCTTGGGATGAACATGGCCATATAACAGGTGCATCGCGAAGCTGTGTCTGAACGTGTGCGGGCTGACCGGAATACTGAATCTCACCCCGTCCCGTTCTGCTGCCTCGACGGCACGCTCAAGCCAGTTGCGCACCGTGCGGTCGGTAACGCCCCAGACCGGCATGGCCCGGCGTTCACCTGTTAGCTTGTCGTCCTCGAATCTTTCCCGCGTGCTCGCAAACAGCCGACGCATTTCATCCACGTATCCGGGATCTGACAGCGGGATCACCCGGTTCGCACTTTTTCCCTTTTTCGGGCGACCGCCAGCTGTGCGGCGTTGTTTAGCCGTACGGACCACCACGTGCGGGATCTCATCATTGAGGTGAAAGTCCCTTCTTCTGAGTGCCAGTGCTTCGTTGAGGCGTGCGCCGGTGTTCCACAGCGTGTTAATGAACGCGTGCTGGTTCCAGTCAGGAAGGTAATGCAGCAGGCCAGCCACTTCCGGCGCCAGAAGGTACTTCGGCATCTCGGTATAGTGCTTGGCCATTTCCCGTAGCGACAGTGCCCGTCCGTAGTCAAACGGTGCAGAAGTGGCAGTCACCTGCAGGGCAGGGGAGTGATGAACAAAAGCGGGCAGATTCATAACGCTCCTGGCGATAAGGATGCGCTACGCAAAATCTGGCCCGATAACCCCCGTTAACCGTGTCATTTTTCACGTAGCGCAATCTGGTGAAGTTCTGGTGCCATTTTCGCCGCCGCCGGCGTCGGAAACCACGGAAAAAACCCGCAGAGCCGGGATCTCACATTTTCCTGTTTCTGGAAATATACCATAAAAAGGAAAGAGAAAGTCTGGCAGGACGATCTGAAAAGGATCCAAAAAGGATCCTTTTGCCCTGGATGATGTGGTGATTGGGTGGTGGAAAGGGCCATATGATGTGTTCTGTGACAAAATACCCCCGGTGAGGCAGTGCTTCCTGAAAATACAGAAAGCGGAAAGGGGGCAGGAAGGAGACGCTATTGCAAAGCCGTCGCGAACCAGTCTGAGCTTACACCGACGTTCGGGGACGCTCTGTTATACGGGCGGAAGCAGGTAAAGTGGAAGGGAATGGAAGCGATTAATATTTATGTATGAACGCCGGATGTGAATTCTGTACTAAGATCATGATAAAACCAGCCCGTGGTGTTTTATCCGCCTGAGGATAATTGATGAGAGCAATTATTGCTGTTGTCTGCCTGACATCCGTTTCATGTACATCGCCTTATCCGAGTGCCATTCCGGAGCCGGTTTTCCACGGCTCAATAAGTTGCGATCCGAAGAAAAATAAATCTGAATGTATAAATGAGGGTAAAAGCGAATATGAGAAGGCTGCAAATTACGTCAAAATTTACGAAATGCAGTTAGGGGAGAAAGAACAGCAACTGGCAACTCAAAAGTATGCATTAAGCGATACCAGTGCTACAGGTGCGGTAATGACTCCAACTTATTGATAGTGTTTTATGTTCAGATAATGCCCGATGACTTTGTCATGCAGCTCCACCGATTTTGAGAACGACAGCGACTTCCGTCCCAGCCGTGCCAGGTGCTGCCTCAGATTCAGGTTATGCCGCTCAATTCGCTGCGTATATCGCTTGCTGATTACGTGCAGCTTTCCCTTCAGGCGGGATTCATACAGCGGCCAGCCATCCGTCATCCATATCACCACGTCAAAGGGTGACAGCAGGCTCATAAGACGCCCCAGCGTCGCCATAGTGCGTTCACCGAATACGTGCGCAACAACCGTCTTCCGGAGCCTGTCATACGCGTAAAACAGCCAGCGCTGGCGCGATTTAGCCCCGACGTAGCCCCACTGTTCGTCCATTTCCGCGCAGACGATGACGTCACTGCCCGGCTGTATGCGCGAGGTTACCGACTGCGGCCTGAGTTTTTTAAGTGACGTAAAATCGTGTTGAGGCCAACGCCCATAATGCGGGCGGTTGCCCGGCATCCAACGCCATTCATGGCAATATCAATGATTTTCTGGTGCGTACCGGGTTGAGAGGCGGTGTAAGTGAACTGTAGCTGCCATGTTTTACGGCAGTGAGAGCAGAGATAGCGCTGATGTCCGGCGGTGCTTTTGCCGTTACGCACCACCCCGTCAGTAGCTGAACAGGAGGGACAGCTGATAGAAACAGAAGCCACTGGAGCACCTCAAAAACACCATCATACACTAAATCAGTAAGTTGGCAGCATCACCCGAGTTTTTGGTGCATTCAAAGCTGTTCACCATGAACAGATCGACAATGTAACAGTTGAACAGCATGTAACACCTAATAGAACAGGTGAAACCAGTAAAACAAAGCAACTAGCACATGAAATTGAACACCTGAGACAACTTGTTACAGCTCAACAGTCACACATAGACAGCCTGAAACAGGCGATGCTGCTTATTGAATCAAAGCTGCCGACAACACGGGAGCCAGTGACGCCTCCCGTGGGGAAAAAATCATGGCAATTCTGGAAGAAATAGCGCTTTCAGCCGGCAAACCGGCTGAAGCCGGATCTGCGATTCTGATAACAAACTAGCAACACCAGAACAGCCCGTTTGCGGGCAGCAAAACCCGTACTTTTGGACGTTCCGGCGGGTTTTTGTGGCGAGTGGTGTTCGGGCGGTGCGCGCAAGATCGATTATGTTAAAAACGACAGGATTCATGAAAATTATCAGAATTGTGCAGGATGGGAAAACCATCCTGCACACCCATTGATTAGATATCTAATTTAGGGAGGTTATTGACAATTTTCTGAGTTTCCAGACTGACAGTGATAACTCGTAGGAACAGCTCTAATGGGTATCTAGGGTTATCCATTGTTTCTATTGCCCAGTCATTAGCATCGTTCACAATACCGCTATCTTTATGGGTAGAGACACCTTGCCGCTCCATCACCCATTCAAGCGCAGGTTTTCCATTCACAATGTAGTCATAGGCTTCAATTGGAATGTTTTTTATGCGAATTTTACTGTTATAAATGACCGTGTCTTTTTCACCTTTTTTGGCAAATTTCATCTTCTCAACATAGAAATCGTCTTTACTCAACTGTGAGTAACTCAAAGAACCTGTGTCGATATCAGCTTTGTAGGGTTCAACTGTTTCATATTTTAAATGCAATTCAGCCAACTCACGACCAAAATTGGAAAAAATCAAAAAGTCATCAAATTTTTTAACACATGGAATGCGAGGTAATTCCTTAGTTAAATTATCAGCATATCTAAACCGATACTCCTCTGAGTGCAAAAGACCATAAATATAATAAAAAATATCTTCTTTTTTTATTATATTAGCTCCAGAGTAAAAATCATTGAATAACTTCAGGCAGTCATCAGTTATCGCATCAAACCTTTCCACATCATCAGACAATTGTTTTTTACTATACAAGTACAATGGAAAGCATTGAGCACCAGCATCCATTGAATTTAAATCAAATATACAATTTGATATTATTGCTGAAAACCCTTTCTTACCACCAAGCCCCGTGATACAGATAATTACATTATCAGATTCATTACTCGGGAAGATCTGTGGCATTTGATAAACACAGTTATTGAAGTGTCTATTGAAGTACATATGTTGTTTTGTGAAAGGCCTGTATAGTGATACTCTGAAATCATCATTTGAAATATCATGATAATATCCCTTGGATACATCATTGAAAACTTCCCTTGTCCAACTCATTCTTTTTGAGTCTAATATAACAAAATCCTTTGGCTCATCAGTACCATTATATTTGCTATATCTTTCGACCTCTTCATTGTAGAAATGAATCATCCTTGATATATTTTTTTTAAGAGATGAAAGAGAATATTGATAGCACCAAGCATCTCTATTGGTTTTAACTCCATTGGAGTAGTTTTCAAAAACAAAAAAAGCACTTTTATTTTTTTTACTACCTAATTCAATAAAATCATTGAAGCTATCATCTCGCTGATTCAGCCAATCGTTGTAGGCATCTGGTGTGATTTTCTGCCAGCCATGCGTTTTCTCAATACCGTCAATACTGCCAAAATCGGAAATCGTCTCCAGCTTTTCTTCTTTTGTCAGGTAATCACCAATATCATGAAAATAAATCTGACCCGTCTGTGTTGCTACCGGATTTTTTACCAGAATAGCAATCACAATCGGCGTTCTTGTTCCCTGACCAAAAACGTTATCTTTTTCTTTGCGGCGAACCTCTCCTGACGTTCTAGCATTCCCTCTCAGATGGAAAAAATACAGGCTACTGAACTCTTCCGCCAGACACTTACGAAGTCCATCAGCCGAGTTAGAGTCGATATACCCGCCATTCGTGACAAATCCTATAACACCTTGTTCACCGATACGATCACTCGCCCAGCGTATTGCACGTATATATGAATCATAAAGCGAACTTTTCAATGTTGCAGTTGTGTATTTTGCATAGGTTAATTCAATTCTTTTATCTAGAAGAGGATATTTTACATTAGCATTATTATCATTCCCTACACTTTGGCCTGACGAGTAAGGAGGGTTACCGATAATCACCCGAATATCCAGAGCCTTCTGCCGTTTACGACGCTCACTGTTATCGACCAATACCGCACTGACCAGATCATCCTTCTCATACATTTCAAAGGTGTCAGTCAGACAAATCCCTTCAAACGGCGTGTACTCTGATTCTTCCGTGATGCCGTGATACACCGCCTCAATATTAATAGCGGCAATGTAATAGGCTAACAGGACGATTTCGTTGGCATGGATTTCATTTTTAAACTTGTAAGCCAGTTTATCTGACGGGATCAGACCACTTTGCAGCAGACGGGTGATAAACGTACCGGTGCCGGTGAACGGGTCAAGAATATGCACACCTTTGTCGGCGAGTGTTTGTCCGAACTCCTGTTTCAGCACGTCATTCACGCTGTGAATAATAAAATCAACCACCTCAACAGGCGTATACACAATGCCCAGACGCTCCGTCATTCTCGGGAACGCATTTCTGAAAAACTTATCGTACAACTGTACGATAATCTGCTGCTTACCTTCTGCGGTGGTAATGCCGTCCGCACGCATTTTTACCGACTCATAGAAGCTGTTCAGCGTGCTGGCTTCTTTTTCGAGATGATGCTCCTGCAACGTGTTAAGCACGTTCTGCATCGCCATACTCATCGGGTTATGGTCGGTAAAATTGTAATCCGCAAACAGGGCATCAAAAACCGGCTTGGTTATCAGGTGCTGAGCCAGCATTTCAATGATTTCATCATCGGAAACACTGTTATTCAGGTCATCACGCAGTTCATCTGCAAATGCCCTGAAGGCACTGATTTCTATTTTATTCCCCGGATTTTCGAGAATGCCGTGAATGCGGTCGATATGTGTGCGGGCAATTTTAGCAATATCGTTCGCCCAGTCTTCCCAGTGATGCCGGTTACCGCATTTTTTAACGATTTTTGCGTACAGGGCGCGCTCAATCTCACCAACGGAAAATTCAATATCAAACTGCTCAGGAGCGGGACTCACGGCTGAACCAATGCCACTGCTTTTACGCGCTTTTCCTGCTATCTCAGATTTTTTCGTCTGCCGTTTGGTTTTCTTCACCACTTTATCGGCTACCGCGATCACTTCCATTCTGCCGGTATCTTTACCGTTAAACTCCAGCTTGTTGATCATGGCATCAAAGCGGTCATCATGCGCCCTGAGTGCATTCAGCACCTGCCAGACAACACGGTAAGCCTGATTATTGTTCAACGCATTCTCCGGCTCTTCTCCGGCGGGAATGACAACCGGCAGAATGACGTAGCCCAGCTCCTTACCTTCAGCACGCCGCATCACACGTCCGACAGACTGCACCACATCCACCTGAGAGCTTCTCGGCGTTAAAAACAACACCGCATCCAGAGAAGGCACATCCACGCCTTCAGATAAACAACGGACGTTAGACAATATCCGGCAGACATTTTCATCCGTGTCCGCTTTCAGCCATTCAATTTTGGATTTTTTCTCAGTGGCATTCATGCTGCCGTCAACGTGCTTCACCTGACACTGAAGTTTTAATGATGGGTCAATCGCCTTATCCGGTGCGGTTTCCCTGAGAAGTTCGATCTCGGATGCCTGATAAGCCTCAACCACTGCTCCGAACATTTCCGTGATCAGTTTAGAACTGACCTTATGCGTCTTTCCGCGAAAGTCTTTTTCTATCACCTGACAGAACGCAACAGCCCGTTTCATCGCATCAGGGTGAACGCCATCTGCCCCCGCCAGTCCCTGCTTTGCCAGTGCTTTCCAGCAACCCACAATCTTTGCCGCATCATCGACTTTGAGCTGATTATTTTCATCCTTCAGCAGAGACTGAATGCGGCGGCTGACATGCTTTTCTTCCACGGCAAGCACAATAACTTTGTAATCACACAAAATGCCCAACTGGACGGCTTTAGAGAAGGTAATGACATACAAATCATCCCCATAAAGACTTTTGTCATCCATTGAGCATAGGGTAACTCCCTCAGTCTCTTTCGCATCATCTCCAAAAATTCGTGGGGTCGCGGTCATGTACAGGCGTTTTTGACCGGCAATATAGGCATTGTCGTGAATACGAACAAAGGCAGACTCATCATCCCCTTCAAAGGTGGCACCCGTTGTACGGTGGGCTTCATCACAAATGATGAAATCAAACGCAGGAAAACCCAGCTTTTGCGCCTGATGGATAACCTCAACAGAGTGGTAGGTAGAAAACACCACGTTCATATAAGGCGGCTTATCACTGCCGAAAATATCCGGCTGATTAAACGCTTTGACGAGGCTGTTCGCATTCGTGGTCGCCGGATATTTCAGGTCGCTGATACCAACAACGACATTGTCATCATGGTTTTTCTTACCCACATCACTGTCAGAGCAGACAGCAAAACAGCGCAGGTCTATCAGCGTATCCTGTGTCCATTCATCCAGCGTCTGACTCAACAATGCCAGACTGGGCACAAGGAACAGTACGGTTTTACCTCTTCCGGCAACGGCTTCAGCAATACGCAGAGAGGTGAAGGTTTTTCCTGTGCCGCACGCCATAATGAGCTTGCCCCGATCGGCAGTCGCCAGCCCTCTTTTAACGGCTTCAAGCGCGGGAGTCTGATGAGGCCGGAGTTGCTTTTTGGCTTTCATCACCGGCTTGTATGCCGGATCAAAATCGAATTGTGACCAGTCCAGTGCACTTTGTTCAAGGTCTGTCAGGCTTAACGCAGTGACAGGAACGGCCTTGTCACGCAGCATGTTTTTGGCTTCTTCCGTCCAGTTGTCCGTAGAGGCAACGATATAGCGAAGCGTAAAATACGTTTTATCGGAGGCAGCCAGAAAACTATCAATATCCTTTTTGGCGATTTTAGTCTGATTGTAGTTTTTGCACTGGATAGCATGAAACTCCCCCGTTTTGGTTACGGCGACCAAATCAATGCCATCATCTTTTTTCTTCGTGATCCCAACGGTTTCACCGTACTGAGAAACCCATCCGCCATAGCTCAGCACGTCACTGTACAGCTCGGCATATTTAGGTTCATGGAGGAAATACTGCACACAAAGGTTTTCAAAGGTTGTACCTTTGTCCCGCTGTGTTGGTGAAGCCTGTTCAATTTTTGTCAGCAATGCAGAAAGTGCATTCATCGTTGATATCCTTAATGTCCTTTATTTGCTGGGGTTATCAGATCCCCCCGACACGTTTAATTAATGCTTTCTCCGCCGGAGATCGACGCACAGCGTTCTGTGCTCTATGATGTTATTTCTTAATAATCATCCAGGTATTCTCTTTATCCCCTTTATCACCATACGTAGTGCGAGTGTCCACCTTAACGCAGGGCTTTCCGTCACAGCGCGATATGTCAGCCAGCGGGGCTTTCTTTTGCCAGACCGCTTCCATCCTCTGCATTTGGGGTTTGAGGAGTAACGGAACAGTAAACGCCGTTAAGAAGTCAATTTAAATAGCCATTAATATACTAATCAATAAATTACCCCTCTTCATTGAAAACTCTCAGCTCCCCCTTACTGACGGATTCCGGCACTGTAAATGAATAGCGGGACTCCTTGTATTTGATGCCCAGCATCTTGATAGCCACCATCACCAGCGACAGGTGCTCCGGATCTTTCATGGCAAGCCGGGCCATTTCGGCATCGGTCGCCAGCGCCTGGAAGCCCATCGAGAAGACCTCTGTTCTAGTTGTGCCCTCAATGCCCAGTTCGCCGTAGACCTTGCCCACATAACCGGTTCGGCGCGTTTATCGGTGTGCCGTAAGGCAGGTTGACAGTCGTGGCCAGTTTGTTGGTGACTTTCACTTTGCCGACGAGGGGTCCGGCCCGGTTCACGACGGGAGGACGGCAGATCGGGAAGGTCACTGGCGCGGGTGGTTCGACCCACGCCCAGGCGGCTGCTACGCGCGCGCTCAGGACCCGACTGGCGGCTCTTTCTGCGCGGGCCGGTTTCCCTGTCTGCAGTACGGCCAAACGGTCTCTTACCCCTGCCTTTGGTACCCTTCCGGCCCTTACGGCCACGCTTATCCCCCCTTTCACCGATCCAGTCCTTCACCTTGTCACCGACCACATCGGTCAGGCTGCGCGGCTTCGTTTTGGACGAATCAATCAGCGCGTCCAGACGGTCGATCACCTCGCTGTGCTGCTCTTTGCTCTGCGCATCCTCCTTACGGCGGATCGCGTCCAGGCGGGCGCTTTCGGTTTGCTCCTGGTTTTTCTTCTCCCCGATCCCGATGGTGCTGGCGGGCTTCGGTTCGGCGTTGGCCGCATTCGCTGGTGTGGCTGGTGGCGTGTCCGGCGTGGCATCACCCGCGCCCGGTTCGCTCCCGGCCTGTCCGCCAAACGGCCGCTTGAGCGCGCCCCATAGCTTCAGCGCCTTATCTTTGGCGTAGGCTTTAGCGCGCTTCGTACTGCTGATATCACGCTCGGAAAGCGCTTCCTTGACCTCATCCGCCATACCTTTGGCTTCTTTGGCGGCCATCCAGAAAGAACTTCCCACGGCCACGCCTGCAGTATCTGCCGCCTCGGTTCCGGCCAGTTGGTTTCCATCCTTGCCACCCAGCAGACCTACCGCCCGTTTCAGCAGTGACGATGAGCCACCAGCTGATGACTCCTCATCGTCGTCGCCGCGACTGGAGCTGCGGTTAAAGCGGCGGATCTCCACCTTGTTGGCAAAGCGGCCGTCATCACCCAAATAAAATCCGTTGGCGCGGTTGCCATTCCGTGGTGGTGAATCGGCGACAGTGCGTGCGGGTTTTGGTGTCGCGGGTGCAGCCTCATCGGTCAGGTGGAGTGCATCGGTCCTTGGCACATCGCCCCGTAAATCAGCAGCAATACACGGGACTCGTCACGCAGCTGAGCCTAGTCGATTTCATATACCGCCTTACCGTTGTCGCCCGGGTAATACAGACCGCCCATTGCCGTCAGCGCGCGGTAACGCTCCATGGCCAGCGCGAGAACCGGCCGATCGTCAGCTGTCTTGTCATCGAGGCGCACGCGGTAACCCAGACCGGTCATCAGCCCCGTCGGGTCCTCAATCATGATCGTGGCATCGAACGCGCCTGACGCGTTACGCACCGCCATAGCTTACAGACGCTCGCGGATCTTCACAATCGAGCCTGGTAGTGGTGTCAGGGCGATAACGTGAAGGGCGTTGGTGGTGAGCGTACCGGTCAGCATGACAGGTGCCTGCCGGGTGGCCAGTGAGACGGCCACTACGTTAATGGGCGCAGATGTTGATTGACTCAAAGTTTGCCCCTTAAAAAAAGAGCGCCCGAAGGCGCCTAAACCGTTACCGTTAATGAGTCGAAAATAGAACGGAATTACTACAACAGAGGTGACGGCTCCTATCGTCTTTCGGGCCGTCAAAATCAATGTTACACAACAAGGTTAGGATGTGTAAATTGCCAATAACCCCAGTTTGTGACACCGCGCACGCATGAAGGGCGGGGCGCCTCGCAGCCATGTCGGGCTGGTGGCCAGCGCCGCGAACCGAACACAACACGGAAAAAGCATTGTATTTGCTCGCGTCATCCTCTACGAATTCCTTGCTTCTTGATGCGGACCTGCTGCAAAGCAGGACACCGGCTCAATTACGACCCCCTGGCCTCGGCCGGGGGTTTTCGTTTCTACGGCCGGTTACGCCGTCTTATCAGCCTCACCACCCTGACGTTTCTTCGCCGCGCGGCTGCGTGATTTCCGCGGGACTTCTGTCGGTTTCTCCTCCGCATTATCTGCCTCCACGGGCGGCGCCGGTTGTGCCACTTCAGGCTCCACTACCGCCGGGTTCGGGTTACCTGCTGCGAGTGTAGCCATCCGCTGGGCGATAAATTGATGGCGGTCATAGTCCGCAATGTCCTTCATGCGACCCAGCGTAGCGTTGAGATTGCCGTTGCGGGACATATGGACACAGCCCAGCATCCCATCAGCATTTCATTCACTGGCGTCTGGTCAACACGGACTTCGCCGATCGAACGGGCGACGGCATCGAGCACAACTTCGAAGTGATCCGGGCTGAGACGGAAGATAGCCACCATCAGGCTGGAAATGGCGTTTGCTACACCAACAGAGAGGGGATCACGGCCGTGGGACTTGTCAGCCACCGCGTTATTGACGCAGTGCTGCAGGAAGTTGCCTGCCATCGCGCTGCGCAGGACCTCTGACGGGTCTGCCTCTTCCATGGCCTGGGCCGATTCTGGCAGTGGATTCGGGTCCTGTGGTGGCAATGGCTGCAGGTCGGTTTCAGCAATGACTTCTGGCTGAGTTAATTCTTGCATGATTATTCCTTTCGGGGCTGGGTTATTTACACTACACAATTATGATCTGCGTCTTAGGATGTTTTGTGCAGCATATCTGTCTGTAAGTCCTGAGCAAGGGGCCTTTTGTCTTTAAGCGTTAATGGCCACCAGCTCATACACTCGGAGAGCGCATGATCCTGACCCAACCGAAAAAGACCGCTGTGCTGTACCACAACGACGCCGACGGCTTCGCGTCAGCCCTTGCCGCCTGGCTTAGATACGGCGAGGAGGCCCATTACATCCCGGTTCGCTACGGTGAGCCGGTACCGCCGCTGCCGAACGGTACCCTCGAGGTATTCATCCTTGATTTCAGCTACAACCGCAAGACGTGTGACCATCTGGCCAGCAAGTACCTCCTGCAGGTGATCGATCACCACCAGACCGCGCGTGACGAACTGGCCGGGGCCGTGTATGCCATCTTCGACATGAGTCGCGCCGGTTGTGAGCTCGCCTGGGCGTTTTTCCACCCGGATAAGCCGCTGCCGGACCTGCTGGCCTACGTCGCCGATCGGGATTTGTGGAAATGGGCGCTGCCGAACTCGCAGGAGGTCAACGCCTGGGTGGCCATCCTGCCGCCGACCTTCGAACGCTGGGCGGAGGTGCTGCGCGACGGCATCGGTGAGCGGGAAATGACGATGGGCTCGGCGTTGCTGGCCAACCAGGAGCGCCAGCTGCACGCCCTGGCCCGACAGGCCCGGTTTACCATCTTGTTCGGCAAACCGGCCGCCGTGGTGAACAGTGCGCTGCTGCATTCCGAGCTGGGCCACCTGCTGGCCACTATGCACCCGCAGCTGGCGCTGGTGGCGGTGTATAACGATCTGCCGGACGGCTCGCGTAAGTATTCCCTGCGTACCCACCGTGACAACCTCGATGTGAGCGCGCTGGCGCGCCAGTTCGGAGGCGGTGGCCATCGCCGGGCAGCGGGCTTCGTCCTGCCAGCTAACCTGGAGCAGCGGCTCGGCGGCGAACTGGCCACGAACCTGCAGGCGGCAAAAGGAGTCGAATCATGATCGGCTGGCTGAAGGAAAGGATCAAATGGTGGGTAGACGGTAAAGAAATGGCGGAGCTCAACCGCTGGCGCTTCCAGCATAACTATTACCGCTTGTGCCTGTATGACATTCAGCCGATACGCGAAACGCTGGAAAGCCTGCAGGCCCGGGTAAACATGAAGTCCGTAGACTTCGGCCCTGGGCCTTATGGTGTAGACGGTATCCGGGCTCGCTGGCAGGCAACCCGTAAATAAATACGAAATAATATAATTGCATTACAAATAAGTCTTACTTGTAACTATTATTGCGAGTAAGACTTTAATTATGCCGCCGTCTGCTGGCGATGGTAATAGCTATGCGTAATAACATCCGTATCTGCTTAATAACTTCTCTTTTAACGCTCTCTACGTTGAATAGTCATGCCTTCGATATTGGGTAATGACTCCAACTTATTGATAGTGTTTTATGTTCAGATAATGCCCGATGACTTTGTCATGCAGCTCCACCGATTTTGAGAACGACAGCGACTTCCGTCCCAGCCGTGCCAGGTGCTGCCTCAGATTCAGGTTATGCCGCTCAATTCGCTGCGTATATCGCTTGCTGATTACGTGCAGCTTTCCCTTCAGGCGGGATTCATACAGCGGCCAGCCATCCGTCATCCATATCACCACGTCAAAGGGTGACAGCAGGCTCATAAGACGCCCAGCGTCGCCATAGTGCGTTCACCGAATACGTGCGCAACAACCGTCTTCCGGAGCCTGTCATACGCGTAAAACAGCCAGCGCTGGCGCGATTTAGCCCCGACATAGCCCCACTGTTCGTCCATTTCCGCGCAGACGATGACGTCACTGCCCGGCTGTATGCGCGAGGTTACCGACTGCGGCCTGAGTTTTTTAAGTGACGTAAAATCGTGTTGAGGCCAACGCCCATAATGCGGGCGGTTGCCCGGCATCCAACGCCATTCATGGCCATATCAATGATTTTCTGGTGCGTACCGGGTTGAGAAGCGGTGTAAGTGAACTGCAGTTGCCATGTTTTACGGCAGTGAGAGCAGAGATAGCGCTGATGTCCGGCGGTGCTTTTGCCGTTACGCACCACCCCGTCAGTAGCTGAACAGGAGGGACAGCTGATAGAAACAGAAGCCACAGGAGCACCTCAAAAATACCATCATACACTAAATCAGTAAGTTGGCAGCATCACCGAAGGCAGGATAGATTTGTTAATCGCGATCGGAGATCATCAGTCACAACAGAGCTCCCTGCGTTATGAGGGGTCGTCTCAGAATTCGGAAAATAAAGCACGCTAAGGCGTAGTCACCCCGTGACTCCCCCGCGCCGATGCAGCGAGCTTCGTTCCGTCTTGCAGTGACGCAATCAGCGGGCAGGAAACGTTCCCTTTCCGCGCATGGCAGGCGCACACCAGTTCAGACAGCACGGCCTCCATGCGTGCCAAGTCGGCCATCTTCTCGCGCACATCCTTGAGCTTGTGCTCGGCCAGGCCGCTGGCTTCCTCGCAATGGGTGCCATCCTCCAGCCGCAGTAGCTCGGCGATTTCGTCCAGGCTAAAGCCCAGCCGCTGGGCCGATTTCACGAACCGCACTCGTGTTACATCCGCCTCGCCATAGCGGCGAATGCTGCCATAGGGCTTGTCTGGCTCCGGCAGCAGGCCCTTGCGCTGGTAGAACCGGATGGTCTCCACATTGACCCCGGCCGCCTTGGCAAAAACGCCAATGGTCAGATTCTCAAAATTAATTTGCATATCGCTTGACTCCGTACATAACTACGGAAGTAAGCTTAAGCTATCCAAACCAAATTTGAAAGGACAAGCGTATGTCTGAACCACAAAAGTCTGAACCACAAAAGTCTGAACCACAAAAGTCTGAACCACAAAACGGGCGCGGCGCGCTCTTCGCCGGTGGGCTGGCCGCCATTCTTGCGTCGGCCTGCTGCCTGGGGCCGCTGGTTTTGATCGCCTTGGGGTTCAGCGGGGCATGGATCGGCAACCTGACGGTGCTGGAACCCTATCGCCCGATCTTCATCGGCGCAGCGCTGGTCGCGCTGTTTTTCGCCTGGCGGCGCATCTACCGCCCGGCGCAAGCCTGCAAACCGGGTGAGGTCTGCGCGATTCCCCAAGTGCGAGCTACTTACAAGCTCATTTTCTGGATCGTGGCCGCGCTGGTCCTGGTCTCGCTCGGATTTCCCTACGTCATGCCATTTTTCTATTAATCACAGGAGTTCATCATGAAAAAACTGTTTGCCGCCCTCGCCCTCGCTGCCGTTGTTGCCCCCGTGTGGGCCGCCACCCAGACCGTCACGCTGTCCGTGCCTGGCATGACCTGCGCCTCTTGCCCGATCACTGTCAAGCACGCGCTTTCCAAGGTTGAGGGCGTGAGCAAGACCGACGTAAGTTTCGACAAGCGCCAGGCCGTCGTCACCTTCGACGATGCCAAGACCAACGTCCAGAAGTTGACCAAGGCGACCGAGGACGCGGGCTATCCGTCCAGCCTCAAACGCTGATCCGTTAACCGAACTCGGGAGCGACACATGGGACTCATCACGCGCATCGCTGGCAAAACCGGCGCGCTCGGCAGCGTCGTTTCCGCGATGGGCTGCGCCGCCTGTTTTCCTGCCATCGCCAGCTTTGGCGCGGCCATCGGACTGGGCTTCTTGAGCCAGTACGAGGGGCTATTCATTGGCATCCTGCTGCCGATGTTCGCCGGCATCGCGTTACTCGCCAATGCTATCGCTTGGCTCAATCATCGACAGTGGCGACGCACGGCGCTCGGCACGATAGGCCCGATCTTGGTGCTGGCAGCGGTGTTTTTAATGCGGGCTTACGGCTGGCAGAGCGGTGGACTGCTCTATGTCGGCCTGGCCTTGATGGTTGGGGTGTCGGTCTGGGATTTCATCTCGCCAGCACATCGCCGCTGCGGGCCGGACAGCTGTGAATTGCCAGAACAACGTGGCTGACGGCAACAGCCGTAGCCACCACAGAAAAGGAAAAATACATGACCACCCTGAAAATCACCGGGATGACCTGCGACTCGTGCGCGGCTCACGTCAAGGAAGCCTTGGAGAAAGTGCCCGGCGTGCAATCGGCGCTGGTGTCCTATCCGAAGGGCACAGCGCAACTCGCCATTGAGGCGGGCACGTCATCGGATGCGCTGACTACCGCCGTGGCCGGACTGGGCTACGAGGCAACGCTTGCCGATGCGCCACCGACGGACAACCGCGCCGGCCTGCTCGACAAGATGCGCGGCTGGATAGGGGCCGCTGATAAGCCCAGTGGCAACGAACGCCCGTTGCAGGTCGTCGTCATTGGTAGCGGTGGAGCCGCGATGGCGGCAGCACTGAAGGCCGTCGAGCAAGGCGCGCAGGTCACGCTGATTGAGCGCGGCACCATCGGCGGCACCTGCGTCAACGTCGGTTGTGTGCCGTCCAAGATCATGATCCGCGCCGCCCACATCGCCCATCTGCGCCGGGAAAGCCCATTCGACGGCGGCATGCCACCCACACCGCCGACGATCTTGCGCGAGCGGCTGCTGGCCCAGCAGCAGGCCCGTGTCGAAGAACTCCGTCATGCCAAGTACGAAGGCATCCTGGACGGCAATTCAGCCATCACCGTTCTGCACGGTGAAGCGCGTTTCAAGGACGACCAGAGCCTTATCGTTAGTTTGAACGAGGGTGGCGAGCGCGTCGTGATGTTCGACCGCTGCCTGGTCGCCACGGGTGCCAGCCCGGCGGTCCCGCCGATTCCGGGCTTGAAAGAGTCACCCTACTGGACTTCCACCGAGGCCCTGGCGAGCGACACCATTCCCGAACGCCTTGCCGTAATCGGCTCGTCGGTGGTGGCGCTGGAGCTGGCGCAAGCCTTTGCCCGGCTGGGCAGCAAGGTCACGGCCCTGGCGCGCAATACCTTGTTCTTCCGTGAAGACCCGGCCATCGGCGAGGCGGTGACAGCCGCTTTCCGTGCCGAGGGCATCGAGGTGCTGGAGCACACGCAAGCCAGCCAGGTCGCCCATATGGACGGTGAATTCGTGCTGACCACCACGCACGGTGAATTGCGCGCCGACAAGCTGCTGGTCGCCACCGGCCGGACACCGAACACGCGCAGCCTGGCATTGGAAGCGGCGGGGGTAGCCGTCAATGCGCAGGGGGCCATCGTCATCGACAAGGGCATGCGCACCAGTAGCCCGAACATCTACGCGGCCGGCGACTGCACCGACCAGCCGCAGTTCGTCTATGTGGCGGCAGCGGCCGGCACTCGTGCGGCGATCAACATGACTGGCGGCGATGCGGCCCTGGACCTGACCGCAATGCCGGCCGTGGTGTTCACCGACCCGCAGGTCGCCACCGTGGGCTACAGCGAGGCGGAAGCACATCACGACGGGATCGAGACCGACAGTCGCCTGCTAACACTGGATAACGTGCCGCGTGCGCTTGCCAACTTCGACACACGCGGCTTCATCAAGCTGGTCATCGAGGAAGGTAGCGGACGGCTCATCGGCGTGCAAGCGGTGGCCCCGGAAGCGGGTGAACTGATCCAGACGGCGGTGCTCGCCATTCGCAACCGTATGACCGTGCAGGAACTGGCCGACCAATTGTTCCCCTACCTGACCATGGTCGAAGGGCTGAAGCTCGCGGCGCAGACCTTCAGCAAGGACGTGAAGCAGCTTTCGTGCTGCGCCGGATGAGGAAAAGGAGGTGTTCAATGAGCGCCTACACAGTGTCCCGGCTGGCCCTTGATGCCGGGGTGAGCGTGCATATCGTGCGCGACTACCTGCTGCGCGGATTGCTACGGCCGGTCGCGTACACCACGGGCGGCTACGGCTTGTTCGATGACACCGCGTTGCAACGGCTGCGCTTTGTACGGGCTGCCTTCGAAGCGGGTATCGGCCTGGACGCACTGGCGCGGCTGTGCCGGGCGCTGGATGCTGCGGACGGTGACGGTGCGTCTGCGCAGCTTGCCGTGTTGCGGCAACTCGTCGAGCGTCGGCGCGAGGCCCTGGCCAGCCTCGAAATGCAACTGGCCGCCATGCCAACCGAACCGGCACAGCACGCGGAGAGTCTGCCATGAACAGCCCAGAGCACTTGCCGTCTGAGACGCACAAACCGATCACCGGCTACTTGTGGGGCGCGCTGGCCGTGCTCACCTGTCCCTGCCATTTGCCGATTCTCGCCATTGTGCTAGCCGGCACGACGGCCGGCGCGTTCATCGGGGAGCACTGGGGTATTGCAGCCCTCACGCTGACCGGCTTGTTTGTCCTGTCTGTGACGCGGCTGCTGCGGGCCTTCAAGGGAAGATCATGACCGCTTCCCAGCCAGCCGAGAGTGGGCAGCTTTGAGCTTCGCTACCAATCTGGAGGAGTACCACCATGAACGCAAACGCCCCGAACACTGCCAGTTGCACCACCTGCTGCGTATGCTGCAAAGAAATTCCGCTCGATGCCGCCTTCACCCCGGAAGGCGCGGAATACGTCGAACATTTCTGCGGGCTGGATTGCTATGAACGCTTCCAGGCACGCGCCAAGGCCGCGACAGAATCTGACATTGCGCCTGTCCCTGGCGGTTCGCAGCCGTCAGATTGAGGCATACCCTAACTTGATGTCAGATGCCATGTGCAAACGATGTCAGAATAGAGTTAAATTTCCTATTGATTGACATATTCCGTCAAAGGTAATAGATTTCATCCTGACACTTTTGCCTTTGGAGGCATCTTGCAAGGTCAACGCATCGGCTATGTCCGCGTCAGCAGCTTCGACCAGAACCCGGAACGGCAATTGGAGGGTGTTCAGGTGGCGCGGGTGTTCACCGACAAGGCTTCTGGCAAGGACACCCAGCGTCCCGAGCTGGAAAGGCTGCTGGCCTTCGTCCGCGAGGGCGACACCGTGGTGGTGCATAGCATGGACAGGCTGGCACGCAACCTTGATGACCTGCGCCGCATCGTCCAAGGGCTGACACAACGGGGCGTGCGCATGGAGTTCGTCAAAGAAGGGCTGAAGTTCACCGGCGAGGACTCACCGATGGCCAATCTGATGCTGTCGGTCATGGGAGCCTTCGCTGAGTTCGAGCGCGCCCTGATCCGCGAACGTCAGCGCGAGGGAATCGTGCTGGCCAAGCAGCGCGGTGCCTACCGGGGACGAAAGAAATCGCTGAACAGCGAACAAATTGCCGAGTTGAAACGGCGAGTTGCGGCAGGCGACCAAAAAACCTTGGTGGCCCGTGACTTCGGCATCAGCCGCGAAACCTTGTACCAGTACCTGCGGGAAGACTGACCATGCCACGCCGCTCAATCCTGTCCGCCACCGAGCGCGAAAGCCTGCTGGCACTGCCAGATGCCAAAGACGAACTGATACGGCACTACATGTTCAACGAAACCGACCTGTCGGTGATCCGTCAGCGTCGCGGCGCCGCGAATCGATTGGGCTTCGCTGTGCAGCTTTGCTACTTGCGATTCCCTGGCACCTTTTTGGGCGTCGATGAGCCTCCGTTTCCGCCCCTGTTGCGCATGGTGACCGCGCAACTCAAGATGCCAGTGGAAAGTTGGAGCGAGTACGGCCAGCGCGAACAGACACGGCGGGAGCACTTGGTCGAGCTGCAAACGGTTTTTGGGTTCAAGCCCCTCACCATGAGCCACTATCGGCAAGCCGTGCATACATTGACCGAGCTGGCCTTGCAGACCGACAAAGGCATCGTGCTGGCGAGCGCACTTGTCGAGAATCTGCGGCGGCAGAGCATTATCCTGCCCGCCATGAATGCCATCGAGCGCGCAAGCGCCGAGGCCATCACCCGTGCCAACCGACGCATTTACGCGGCGCTGACCGATTCTTTGTTATCACCCCACCGTCAGCGCCTGGACGAACTTCTCAAGCGCAAGGACGGCAGTAAAGTGACGTGGCTGGCATGGCTGCGCCAGTCGCCTGCCAAACCGAACTCTCGCCACATGCTCGAACATATTGAGCGCCTGAAATCCTGGCAAGCACTTGATCTGCCCGCAGGCATCGAGCGGCAGGTTCACCAGAACCGCCTGCTCAAAATCGCTCGTGAAGGTGGCCAGATGACGCCTGCTGATCTGGCAAAGTTCGAGGTGCAACGACGCTATGCCACGCTGGTAGCGCTGGCCATCGAAGGCATGGCCACCGTCACCGATGAAATCATCGACCTTCACGATCGCATCATCGGCAAGCTGTTCAACGCGGCCAAGAACAAGCATCAGCAGCAGTTCCAGGCTTCCGGCAAGGCGATCAACGACAAGGTGCGGATGTATGGGCGCATCGGTCAAGCGTTGATTGAGGCCAAGCAAAGCGGCAGCGATCCGTTCGCCGCCATCGAGGCCGTTATGCCCTGGGACACCTTCGCCGCCAGCGTCACCGAAGCGCAAACATTGGCGCGGCCTGCCGACTTTGATTTCCTGCACCACATCGGTGAAAGCTATGCCACGCTACGCCGCTACGCGCCGCAGTTCCTGGGCGTGCTCAAATTGCGGGCTGCGCCCGCCGCCAAGGGTGTGCTCGATGCCATCGACATGCTGCGCGGCATGAACAGCGACAGCGCGCGCAAGGTGCCCGCCGATGCGCCAACCGCATTCATCAAGCCGCGCTGGGCAAAGCTGGTTCTGACCGACGACGGCATCGACCGGCGTTACTACGAGTTATGCGCCCTGTCGGAGCTGAAGAACGCGCTGCGCTCCGGTGATGTCTGGGTGCAGGGTTCTCGCCAGTTCAAGGACTTCGACGAATACCTGGTGCCGGTCGAGAAGTTCGCCACTTTGAAGCTGGCCAGCGAATTGCCGCTGGCAGTGGCCACCGACTGCGACCAATACCTGCATGACCGGTTGGAATTGTTGGAGGCGCAACTCGCCACAGTCAACCGCATGGCTGCGGCCAACGACTTACCGGATGCCATCATCACCACCGCGTCAGGCCTGAAGATCACGCCGCTGGACGCGGCAGTACCAGACGCCGCGCAAGCCATGATCGACCAGACAGCTATGCTGCTGCCGCACCTCAAAATCACCGAGTTGCTGATGGAGGTCGATGAATGGACGGGCTTCACCCGCCACTTCACACACCTGAAGACCAGCGACACGGCCAAGGACAAAACCTTGCTGTTGACGACGATCCTGGCCGACGCGATCAACCTGGGTCTGACCAAAATGGCCGAGTCCTGCCCTGGCACCACCTACGCCAAGCTGTCTTGGCTGCAAGCCTGGCACATCCGCGATGAAACCTATTCGACGGCGCTGGCCGAGCTGGTGAATGCGCAGTTTCGGCAACCCTTCGCCGGCAACTGGGGTGACGGCACCACGTCATCGTCGGACGGCCAGAACTTCAGAACCGGCAGCAAAGCAGAAAGCACTGGTCATATCAACCCGAAGTATGGAAGCAGTCCAGGACGGACTTTCTACACCCATATCTCCGACCAGTACGCGCCCTTCAGTGCCAAGGTGGTCAACGTGGGCATTCGTGATTCAACTTACGTGCTTGATGGCCTGCTGTACCACGAGTCGGACTTGCGCATCGAGGAACACTACACCGACACGGCAGGCTTCACCGATCACGTGTTTGGCTTGATGCATTTGCTGGGATTTCGCTTCGCGCCGCGTATCCGTGACTTGGGCGAAACCAAGCTATTCATCCCCAAGGGCGATGCCGCCTATGACGCGCTCAAGCCGATGATTAGCAGCGACAGGCTGAACATCAAGCAAATACGCGCCCATTGGGATGAAATTCTGCGGCTGGCCACCTCCATCAAGCAAGGCACGGTAACGGCTTCGCTGATGCTGCGCAAACTCGGCAGCTACCCGCGCCAGAACGGCTTGGCCGTGGCGTTGCGCGAGCTGGGGCGCATCGAGCGCACGCTGTTCATTTTGGATTGGCTGCAAAGCGTGGAGCTGCGCCGCCGCGTCCATGCGGGGCTGAATAAGGGCGAGGCGCGCAACGCGCTGGCCAGGGCGGTCTTCTTCTACCGATTGGGTGAAATCCGCGACCGCAGTTTTGAGCAGCAGCGCTACCGGGCCAGCGGCCTCAATCTGGTGACGGCGGCCATCGTGTTGTGGAACACGGTATATCTGGAGCGTGCCACCAGTGCTTTGCGTGGCAACGGCACGGCGCTGGACGACACATTGTTGCAATATCTGTCGCCGCTGGGGTGGGAGCACATCAACCTGACCGGCGATTACCTATGGCGCAGCAGCGCCAAGGTCGGTGCGGGGAAGTTTAGGCCATTGCGACCGCTGCCACCGGCTTAGCGTGCTTTATTTAATGAGATGGTCACTCCCTCCTTCCCGGTACTATGCTGAGGACAGGCTTTCATTCGGAGAACTATCATGGAAAACATTGCGCTCATTGGTATCGATCTGGGTAAAAACTCTTTCCATATTCATTGCCAGGATCGTCGCGGGAAGGCTGTTTACCGTAAAAAATTTACCCGGCCAAAGTTGATCGAATTTTTGGCGACATGCCCCGCTACAACCATCGCAATGGAAGCCTGTGGCGGTTCTCACTTTATGGCACGCAAGTTGGAAGAGTTGGGGCATTCCCCAAAGCTGATATCACCACAATTTGTCCGCCCGTTCGTTAAAAGCAATAAAAACGACTTTGTCGACGCCGAAGCTATTTGTGAAGCTGCATCGCGTCCGTCTATGCGTTTTGTGCAGCCCAGAACGGAATCTCAGCAGGCAATGCGGGCTCTGCATCGTGTCCGTGAATCCCTGGTTCAGGATAAGGTAAAAACAACCAATCAAATGCATGCTTTTCTGCTGGAATTTGGCATTAGCGTTCCCCGAGGAGCTGCCGTTATTAGCCGACTGAGTACCATTCTTGAGGATAATAGTTTGCCTCTTTACCTCAGCCAGTTATTGCTGAAATTACAACAGCATTATCACTATCTTGTTGAGCAGATTAAAGATTTGGAATCCCAGTTGAAACGAAAGTTGGACGAAGATGAGGTTGGACAGCGCTTGCTGAGCATTCCCTGCGTCGGAACACTGACAGCGAGTACTATTTCAACTGAGATTGGCGACGGGAAGCAGTACGCCAGCAGCCGTGACTTTGCGGCGGCAACAGGGCTTGTACCTCGGCAGTACAGCACGGGAGGTAGGACGACATTGCTGGGAATTAGTAAGCGAGGTAATAAAAAGATCCGAACTTTGTTGGTTCAATGTGCCAGGGTATTCATACAAAAACTGGAACACCAGTCTGGCAAATTGGCCGATTGGGTCAGGGATTTACTGTGCCGGAAAAGCAACTTTGTCGTCACTTGTGCTCTGGCAAACAAGCTGGCCAGAATAGCCTGGGCCCTAACGGCACGACAGCAAACTTATGTAGCATAACGGCAGAAATACACCGGTTTAAAGAATTACTGATCTGGTTTTGCGAATACTGATATTGATGATACTAACGGCCCACCGGCCTGTTGAGGAACCTGTAAAACGGAAAGGCTCATTGAAGCCGTATATTTTCTGGAGGTTCATCAGGCGCGGAACTCATCAAGGCGCGGGAATAAAATCCCATTCAGACGCCGGATAGATTCAAGCAAGCCAACTTGTCGTCAAAATCGGTGTTGCAAAAACGGGAGTGACCATAGATTCCGTTTTCTGAGACGACCCCTACACGCTCGTAAGCGGCCCTGACGGCCCGCATAACGCGGAGATACGCCCCGACTGCGGCTCTGCCTTGTCGGGACCACTCCGACCGCGCACAGAAGCACCTGAGTCGCTACAGGCGGGTATGGCTTATCAGGGCGAAGGGATGGATTGGTGGAAACTATCAACTCTGTAGCCGGCTTCGCCGGGTGACGGCGCCATTCAGTAGCAGAGACATCCTCAGCAACTGCTGGCGCCTCCATGCGCCTGCAGCGCATCACAAACCCACCATATTTATACTTTTAAATCATGAGATTATTGATCCTCAGGATGATTTAATGCGATATGCTCACCGGCGTGACCTGGTGAAAGCGTCACCACCTTCAGTAAACCGTTTCGTCCGGGCGGCCTTAAGCATCACCTGATTCTGGCTCGCCTGGTAAACCCGTATCGATGAACTGCAGAAAGGAGTTGCCTGTGGCAGATAATTCAGGAAGGAGAGGTTCTGTTGAAATACCCGAGATCGTCAGAGCACCGGCATGGCGCAGGGTTCTTGACTGGTCGCGTGAGGAGCTGCTGCACCGCCTTGGGCAGCCGGCAGGGCTTGAACGAGTAATAAAAACCGGCGTGCTGGTTCCCTGTTCCATAACACCACCTGCGGATACGTTCTGGACACGGTCAGTAACCGCCTGGGATACGTGGCTGGATCCTTCATCTTCTTATTTTGCCCGCCCCTATACGCTTGATTACCGTAAACCCGACGGCACAGGCCATCTTGAAGGGCATCTGATTACGATCCCGGAGGCTGAAAATCTTATTCAGGAAGAGACAATTCACGATTTTCAGTGTGACATCAGTTTACTGAGAGGGATGTCCAGTTCGAAATCAGAGAGCCATAACATCACCGATATTAACGATCTTGCGGTGCTGCGCAGTCCCGAACTGGCCGAACCCGTCACCCCGGAACATCTTCAGGAGAATATGTCTCATGGCGGGTTGCGCCTCGATCAGATGCGGTTTGCGGAGTATCCGTGGTCTGAACGCCGGTACTACTGGCACAATAACGACGGCTCCCATCATTTCAGCGCTGCCCGCTATCAGGCTGGTCGCCTGCAGCAGCCTGTTCCGCTGACAGGGGCGCTGCGCCGCTACAGTGTGAATGTGCAGATGGTGCCTGTATTGCGTAACAAATGGCAGATGTTTGTGATCCCGAAGGAAGAACTGTTCGGCAGTTTTTATGAATCAATGAAAGCCTTTGAAAGCCCGTTTGCCTGGTCAGCGTTACCTGAGAACATGCACGATCCGAGGACGAGTGGCACAGAGTTGTGCATCGTATGGCTGGAAAGGGATAATGCCAGAGCATGTTCCGCGGCAAACGTTCTGGCCAGATATGGATTCCCGGACTTCGGCGAGATGCTGACAGAACTTGCCAGATACGGGCAAAGGGATTCAGTGCTGGCCGGTTAGTTGTCGCTTTTTTGCTTCTTCCGCCAGGCTGAAAGTTCTGTACATCCCTTACGGCCATGGGTTTTCGCTAAATGGAACTAAATTATCCTAAGTTATTCTCAATGTAGGATAATTTCCGAATTCCGGGCGGACCCCAGTTAGCATATCGTCACGGAGTGCATGGCTCCTCTTAACAGAAGGTATATTCAGTGCAGCTTTTCCACGGAACCCGGCAGCGCTTTGACAGATTTGATGTCTCATTCTGGGGGACCGGTGAGGCCGGCAGTATCAACGCCTGCTGGTTTACCGATAACTTTAAAGGGGCTTGCAATCATGCCTTGTTAAAAAACAGGAACCCCGGAAATCCGTTGGTTTACCGGTGCACATTGAAGAAAGGCTGCGTTATCGCAAATCATCGCCAGCTGCTTTCTGAGCAACCTGATATTGCATCACGTCTCAGGACTGGTCTGCCCGTAAGTATCAGCAGCCAGCTAGGCAGGGGACTGGACTGGCACGCCCTGAATGAACCCCGGTATACATATTGCAAAGGAAGTCTGATTTACGAGGGAAACCGCCACGTAGAGCCCGCTGAACTAATCAGCCTGTATTTGTCATGTGGTATTCAGGGGGTGTATGACTGGGAGGGTATCTTTACAGACAGCTATCTGCACGGGACGACGACTGTAATATTCGATACGGATGTGCTCGATATTCAGGAAGTTGTTGAGGTGCAGTTCTGAACCTCAACCTTCGCGCAACGAGGCTTGCCGACGCTCATAGCGGTCAATGCCTGCCGCGAACGCTGGCCAAATGGCTGTGCTTTTTCCGGAGCATCGATGCTGTTCAGCCTACTTGTGCAGAACAGCACATGATTTAATTTTTGTCATCGCAATCTGTGGTCACGATCATTCGTGTTCTTAGCCAGTCCCGGGATGCAGCCTGGCATGAACCCTGGAAATAAATGACCAAACTTATGATTATAATTTGCTTTAATTATCAATGGCTTAGTTCGCGTAATCTGTCTTATGTTAAATTTAGTCCGTCGCTCATTTATTTTATACCCGACCGCAGACTACGATTAGTCATACACAGATATACTCTTTCATTTAGTTTAAAAAAACGCTCCCTATCAGGAGCGTAAGCCAGTAACTTCGGCGTCAAATGAGGGTCTAACAAGTGGAGCTGCGGGTTAATTCTGGGTGATCTGACTGCGATGTTTATCAGCCTGCTGCTGGTGAACAACGGAAGACTGACCATTATTCGCCTTCTCATGCACAACTGCGGCCTTCTCATGCTCGCTCATTTCAGAAAATGACTTTGCTGTTTCGTTGGTAGCTCCTGGTTTAGCTTTCATCATTTTTTTATGCATTTCAGCCATATCCTGGTGGGCAGCAGAATTGCTGTTTTGCATCATGTCATGGGACATTGCGGCCTGATCGTGACTGCTCATATCCATCATTGTCATGCTGTCTCCCTGAATTGCACTTTTTTCAGCAGATGACTGCATCTGGTGGGCAGGTGCCTGTGCATTATTTACCTGGTCATGCATGTTCATTGTCTCTGCAGCCATGGCAGATGAAGCGGCAGCCATAATGGCAACAAATGATACAAGGATCTTTTTCATGGTTGGGTCTCCGGTGTTTTCATACCCAAACAATCAACGGCTTATGACAGAGAAAGCATTTGATCTCAGGGCGGGTTATTCATCACTCCAGGAACCAGGTGATTGCGTTATCACCCTGCTCCTGATTTATGAATGATTATAAAAAACCGCATCTGTTTATCGCGTGACTGGATGATGACAATTTTGTCACCTTCCAGGTTTCTCCTGAATAACGGAGTTAATCCATTAACAGGCTCACTTTGAACACAATTTCCCGCCCCTGCTGTTCTGCTGACAGCTCGCCGCCGTGAGCATGAATGATTGACCTTGTAATTGATAATCCCAGCCCCGCGCCTTCCGTGTTGTGGACCCTTGATGAGTCTGCGCGATAGAACCGGTCAAACAAACGTTCAAGATTAGCGGGAACCGGGCCAGACATCGTATTCGTAATCATCACGTTCACACAGTCACCGTCATGCTCAAGGCGTATCGCTGTACAGGTGTTATCGGGAGAATACTTGATTGCATTCGAAAGCAGGTTACTGAAAGCACGTCGCAGCATATCGCTGTCTCCGGCAACAACGCCCTCTCCTTCAACCGTGATTGTCTTTCCTGTTTCGTCTGCCAGGGGCTCGAATAACTCACGTAATTCATTCAGTTCGGCGGCCAGATCCACATCATGTTTATCCAGCTGCAGCAGACCATGCTCTGAACGTGCCAGAAAAAGCATGTCACTGGTCATTCGTGACAACCTTTTCAGTTCTTCCAGGTTAGCGAATAAAATTTCGCGGTAATGCGAAACATCCCTTTCCTTAGCCAGTGCAAACTGCGTCTGCATCATCAGATTACTGACCGGTGTGCGCAGCTCATGCGCGATGTCAGACGAGAAATCTGACAGTTTCCGGAATGAACCCTCCAGGCGATCGAACATGTTATTGAATTCCTGCATGGTCTCAGAGATTTCCGGCGGAGCCAGATCGGGATTAAGACGCTGATCCAGGCTGTGTACGGTCATGGAGGAAGCCAGACTGGTCATTTCCCGTAACGGTTTCAGACCAATGCGTGTGGTCAGCCAGCCCAGAAAAACAGAAATAAAAACCAGACCGATATTGAACCAAAACAGCCAGGTACTGAGCTTATCCATAAATAGGGTGTGATACCCGGTATCCGTGGCAACCGTAACGATGAAATGTTTGCTTTTACCCTGTTCCGGCGTCACGGCAACCCGCCGCGAGATACTGCGGTATACGGTGTTATTTTCTTCCGTCTGGATCATATAGTCGAGAATATCCCCCGACTTATTTAGCAGGACCGCTGGAACAACAGAATTTTTGGCATACAGTTCCACCAGTTTTTCATTTTCCATATTTTTTATAGAAATGAATAAGCCATTGTGCCCCACCATCGCATCGTTTATTTTTTCTGATAATGACTTTATATCCGTTTTGTTCCTGAACGTCTCTGTTTTAAGAAACTCTTCGGTGAGCTGAAGTTTACCAGTCAGAAAATCGCGATCCTGATTATCGAAATAGCCATTAAGGGTGCTAATCAGGATAAAACTTGATAACCACCATACCGTAAGCATCACTGCAGAAAAAATCAGGCTCAGGCGTGTGGTCAGGGAAATTTTGAGCCTCACTCTTCTCTGATCTCCAGGACATATCCGGCACCGCGAACGGTATGGATCAGTTTTGGTTCAAAGTCATCATCAATTTTACTTCTCAGACGTCTCACGGCGACATCAATCACATTCGTATCACTGTCAAAGTTCATATTCCAGACCAGGGACGAGATAAGACTCCTGGGTAACACTTCTCCGGTGCGTTGCAACAGCAACTCAAGCAGAACGTATTCTTTACCGGTGAGATGGATCTTCTTCCCCGAACGGATCACGGTTCGGCGCACCATATCAACGGTCATATCGGCGATGGTGCAAACCGTTGCGGACTGCGAGCGTGCCCGCCGCAGTAAGGTTCTTACACGTGCAACCAGCTCCGTAAAATCGAAGGGCTTAATCAGGTAGTCATCTGCACCAAGCTCCAGTCCTTTCACTTTGTCCCGCACGTTGTCTTTTGCGGTTAAAAACAGGACCGGTTCTTCGTGCCCGGACTTCCTCAGTGCGCTGATGATTTGCCACCCGTCGAGGAAAGGCAGCATCACGTCCAGTATTATCAAATCATACTGTCCCTTCGACGCGGCCCCAAGACCATCGCGGCCATTATTAAAGAGATCGGCCTGATAGCCTTCCTCAACCAGTCCCTGCTGCAGGTAACGACCTGTTTTTTGTTCGTCTTCAACGATTAAAATACGCTGCATGGTCAACTCGCTGATATGAAAGTAAAAATCGCACGCGTGAGCGTTGGTTGTCCCTTAGCTGACCTGAGACGGAGCAAGCATTCCGAGCCACGCTACGGCACCCAGAATGATAATCGCAACAACGAATTCTGTCAGGATGCTGTTTCGCATCAGGGCAACGCTGCGATCATAATTCCCTTCCCTGACCATAACTTCAAGCCGGGGACCCAGGTGAAACCGGTTTGCTGCAGCCAGAAGAAGCATCAGAACAAACAGAGCCGTCTTAGCAAGCAATATTCCCCCCCAGGAGCTGTTGAATAAGGGGGTTAAGTTACCTTCAGCAATATACAGATAGTTGACCATCGCACTCAGGATCAGGGCTACAACAATCACCGTACCTGCCGTGGCAAATTTTGCCAGGGAGTCAGATATCACAATGACGCTCTGTGCATTGTGCGCGTTTCTGCGCATCAGCAGGATAGCAAATGCAACCAGAGCACCTGTCCAGGCACCTGCAGCGCCGAGATGAGTTAGATCGCTCAGTAAATGGAGATAGTAATGCAGACCGTCATGCATGACGGCGTGTCCTCCCCAGGCAAGTGTAGCCAGCGCCACGCCCCCACTCATCGTCATCAGCAGGCAGGACAATAGTCTCTTGTTAGTGTAAAGGAACAAAGCACCGAGAGTGGTAAACAGTGCACAGAGTCTGACAATCCAGCTAATACCTACATCAGTTTCTTCTATAACCATCTCGATAATATGGATGGATAATTCCCTGAGATCAGTAACTCCGCTCATGGCATTAGATACCAGGAGCATATTAATGCCAGTAAGAATGATGCCTGCAACAACAGCAAAGGTTATAAACGACCTGAAATTAGTCAGGTTATAGGTTTCATGTCTGACACCGCTTATTCCATATATCTGAAAAAATGGCAATCCAAATATTACCATCAAATCCAGATAAAGAAGAAAACGAATAACAATCATAATCAGGTCGTTCATAATATTACTTCACTGTAAAGGTGTAATTACCGGTAATAGGGTGCGTATCTGAAGAAACCGCGCGCCAGTCAACACGATAAGTGCCAGCGGGTAAAGGCTCTCGCGGAATAATGACCATCGATTTAGGGTCAGCGCCTGGCGCCACTTTTGCCGCGACCGGCATCGGAGAATGTGATGACATGCCTTTCATACCCGTCATCGTTAATTTTGCACCTGAGAATTTCACGGTCAGATTTTCCGAGAAATTAAGCTGAATCTTTTCCGGGGCCGCTACGGCTGAATCAGCCTGTGGCACAGAGCTTTTTAATTCCGGATGGGCCATAGCAGAGAAAGCAACGCCCATAACGAGGCCACCTGTAAGAATGGCTTTATTTAAAATCGACATTTTATTTACCTGTTTAGTTGAGTGTTTTATATCAGTGCGTTAAAACCAGATTCTGGCTCCCGCCAGGAATACTACCTGATGGTCTTTCTCACCTTCTCTTTTCGCCATATCGGATGTTTTCCCGTAAAGTTGATTCCAGGAAACGCCTATATAGGGTGCAAACTCACGGCGTATTTCATAGCGCAGCCGGAGCCCCAGCTCTGTGTCAGTCAGTCCCCTGCCGCGACCCCGCGATTCATCATCCTGACTGTAGAAATTCACCTCATAGGATGGCTGGAGTATGAGCCGGTTAGTCAGTAAAACGTCGTATTCTCCTCCCAGACGAAGGGCTGCTTTTCCGCCATTACTGACAAAACCCGTAATTTCAGACTCAAAATTATAGAGTGCCAGCCCCTGAAAACCGACAGCAGCCCAGGTCCGGGCAGAAGCAGGTCTGAAATCCTGCCTGACACCCGCAACCAAATCCCACCATGGGCCAACCGCATGTCCCCAGAGTAACTGCGCTTCAGCCGCCTCCGTTTCCCCATTGCTTCGTTCACCTTCACTCTTTAGCCAAATCCGATCTGTGTCGCCTCCAATCCAGCTGTTAACACTCCAGCTGAAATTGTTGGTGTTATCCGACCGTTGCCATTCCAGTTGATCCAGCAGAACCAGATAATTAATCGCACTGTCGTGAATCGCATGCCCCTGTAAATTGCCGAATGCAGCCTTCCGGTCGGCATCGGTAACAGGCGGAATTGGCGTTCTGCTCTCAGTTACAATGGGCTCCATTGACGTCATCTCAGTGAAATTCTCATCTGCTGGCATCTGCATGGCAGACATGTCGTGCCCGGCGTGGGGATCTGCAGAGACGGAGCCCGCCGCAATAGAAAGCTGTGAGGTAAACAAACCGGCGACCAGAACAGGTATGGCCTTCAAATTTCTCTTCATTCGCATCATTCCTCCACCCGGACTTCACGAAACATTCCCATTTCCATGTGATAGAGCAAATGGCAGTGATACGCCCAGCGGCCAAGCGCATCTGCTGTCACTCTGTAACTGCGTTTTGTACCAGGGGGAACATCTATTGTGTGTTTACGAACCATGAAATTACCGTTTTCATCTTCCAGATCGCTCCACATACCATGCAGGTGAATGGGGTGAGTCATCATGGTATCGTTGATCAGCGTGATCCTGAGCCGCTCACCGTATTTCAGCAGCACCGGTGCGGCATCTGAAAACTTGATTCCGTTAAATGACCAGGCAAACTTTTCCATGTGGCCGGTTAAATGCAGTTCTATGGTACGGCCAGGTTCACGTCCGTCAGGATCCTCAAAGCGGCTTTTCAAATCCGCGTACGTGAGAACCTTTCTTCCGTTATTTCGAAGACCAATACCCGGATCATTTAATTTCGGAGAGACGCTCATCGCCTGCATATCAACCAGTGGGTTATCCGTTTCTGACGCAGGATGACTTTGCATACCCGGCATTCCGGCCATCCGGGAATGATCCATACCGGCCATGCTGCTGTGATCCATGGGCGCGGAGGATGTCCCGCTATCCGGAAGGTCAGCACCGTCCATAGACATCATCTCTCCGCTGTTATCCATGCCTCCCATCTGGCTGTGGTCCATTCCTGCCATATCATGTCCCATTCCCCCCATACCCATATCTTCCATGGTCAACAGAGGACGGGGATCGAGGGGGGGAACGGCAGCACTTAACCCCTCTCTCGTGGCCAGTGTCCCTCGAGCGTAACCGGTCCTGTCCATGGATTGTGCGAAGATGGTATAGGCCTCACCCTGAGGCTCCACAATGACATCATAGGTTTCGGCAACGGCAATCCTGAATTCGTCAACGGTAACCGGGTTTACATACTGGCCATCTGCAGCCACGACCGTCATTTTCAGCCCGGGGATACGGATATCGAAATAGGTCATTGCCGAGCCGTTGATAAACCGTAAGCGTATCTTTTCACCGGGACGGAACAGTCCGGTCCAGTTTTTCAGCGGGGCCTGCCCGTTCATGAGATAGGTGTAGGTGTAGCCACTGACATCCGCGAGGTCAGTCGGATTCATTTTCATTTCAGCCCACATTTTCCGATCGGCAATGGTGGCTGACAGCCCCCTGGTATTCACGTCGCGGAAAAAAGAGCCAACGGTTGGTTTATTGAAATTGTAGTAATCCGACTGTTTTTTTAATTTTTTCAGCAGGCTGTGAGGATTTTCATCGGTCCAGTCAGACAACATGACCACATGCTCACGATCGTAAGCAAACGGTTCTGGCTCCCTGGCATCGATGATAATGGCACCGTATACCCCCTCCTGTTCCTGCAGACCGGAATGGCTGTGGTACCAGTAAGTCCCGTTCTGCTTAACCTTAAAGGTGTAAACGTAGGTATCATCAGGCTCTATGCCCATAAAACTCAGCCCCGGAACACCATCCATATTGGCCGGAAGAATAATGCCGTGCCAGTGAATGGACGTCTGTTCATTAAGACGGTTTTTGACCTTCAGGGTAATGGTGTCACCTTCTTTCCAGCGAAGAACGGGCCCCGGCAGGCCTCCATTGATTGTTTTGGCCTGACGCTCACTGCCCGTGATATTGACGGCCGTTTCACCAATGGTCAGGTCAAACTGAGTACCCTGCAGGGATGCGGCAACTGGCAGGCTCAGACTGGAACGCGCATTGAAACTCCATACGCCAAGACTTCCGGCTACGCCAGAGAGGGTTAACCCCTTCAGGAAAGTTCGTCGAGACGTTTTCAACAGCATGCGCATTCCCTTATTTAAAGTATGGTTACTGACAGAATTCGAGAACCGATTTAAATTAAATTACTGGTTCATCCACTTACAATGAAATGAATCTAGCACACCTTAAGAAACAAATTCATTACAATCGTGTAATGTACATAGCTGTATTACATTTACGTCATCTTCCCCACAGGTTGATTATTTTTATATATGATCATAAGGACATCTTTTATGTACCTCAGAAGGTAATTACACATGAATATATTAATCACGACCACTGCGTTTACAGCTTTATTTTGTGGGGCAGCTTTTGCTCAGTCCAGTGATATTGCCCATGAAGCACATCGATTTGTTAATAATGCCTCAGCCGTCAGTCATGTGAATTCCTCGACGCATGAAAACTTACCGGACAGGGTTAATAAAAACAACACGCCCTCATTCTCTGAAATGAATGAACATGAAAGGGCCATTGTTGCTCATTCATTTATGAACAACAGCGCGTCCTATGCGCATCAGAAAATGATTGAGGAACATAAAAAAATGCTGTCCGGCAGTGATGCAAATTCAAAGACCTCGTCTTCTTCTTCTTTTAACGAACTGAATGCCGGAGAAAAAGCCGCTCTCGTGCATGAGCAGGTCAATAATGCCGGTGCGGAAGCACATCAGACGCAGGCAAGAAAGCTTCGCGGGCTGTATTCGACCAGGTAACTGCAGGCGGGTTAGTGCTTAGCGTCAGGTGCGCAGCAGGGCTTTACTGACGGGTTACGTAGCAGGACATGAGCCCCATATTGCTCTGCCGTAACCTGTTTCAGTCCCGTTAATCATCACCGTCGGGCTGGTCATACAGTTCCCAGAGCTTCCGGAGCAAACGGGAAACAAGATATGTTACAAAAATGACGACCATCAACGGTGCTCCCGATTAACTGACAGATGACACGCCTCCTGAAAACCCCTAGCATACGCCGCAGTGTTCATGCTAACGGCGAATTCCAGTAAATGTATTCTACCGATGTCGTAAAAGAAAATGCCTACCTTTCAGCCACCCGCTCGGGGCTGGAATCGAACGAGATCGCTACTCTTCAGCGCTCCTTGCCTTCCCGGTTTAATCTGCGGCATTTGAAAAAAAATGAATCATTAAAACTCGTACTGCAAAAGAAAGCGGGAAAATCACGTGTCGTGGCCTATAAATTTACGTCCGGTTCATTTAATTACACGGCGTATCGTATATCAGATAAAAAGTTCTATAACCTTTCCGATACTTCCGGGAAAGGCAGTCTCGATTATCCGTTACCGGCCACAGCAAGACTCAGTTCGCCTTTCAATCCTGCAAGACTTAACCCGGTATCGGGAAAAGTGAGTCCCCATAATGGCATTGATTATTCCATGCCCATGAACACGAAAATAGTCAGCGTCATCGACGGAAAAATCACCCGGGCCGAATACAACAGTACCATGGGATATTTTGTTGAAGTAACGGGAAAAGCCGGTGTTAAAACTCGCTATCTCCACCTCAATAAAATACTCGTTACTAAAGGGGCCAGGGTTACCCGGGGAGACGCTATTGCGTTATCCGGTAACAGCGGACGTTCATCCGGTCCTCATCTGCATTACGAGCTGGTCATCAATAACAATCCTGTTAACTCACTGGCGTTCCGGACGGCGGCACCCGCTGATAACAAACTCGAACAGCATGCCTTTGCGCATGCCAGAGACTACGAACGATACCTGGACTGATAACGGGACCGCGACGCGGTCCCGTCTGCCGGATTAATTTTTTTTATCGTTTTCACTTCCGTGATGTTGATGATCTCCATGCCCCCCGTGACCGTGGAAAAGATGCATGAGCGGACAAAGCAGCAGTAACAGATATGGCCAGTAGCCTGCCACATGTGACCAGTGTTCGCGCAGGAGAGCAAATGCCGCAATCGCGGCGACAGCAATAAGCGCATAGGTTGTACTTTTCATACCGGACTCCTTCTGTTCGTAACAGCCCCTTCACTCAGTGTTATTTCCCGAGCCTGACACTTTTCAGACGCAACGCATTTGCAATGACGCTAACGGAGGAAAGGGCCATGGCCGCCGCCGCAATAACTGGCGACAGCAGTATTCCATACACAGGATAAAGCAGACCTGCAGCTACAGGCACCCCAAGAGCATTGTAGATAAACGCAAAAAACAGATTCTGCCGGATATTTTTCATGGTGATCTCTGACAGATGACGGGCCCTGTTGAGTATCATCAAATCGCCTTTGAGAAGGGTAACGCCAGCACTTTCTATTGCCACATCTGTACCCGTTCCCATGGCTATACCCACGTCAGCCGCTGCCAGCGCCGGGGCATCATTCACACCGTCTCCGGCCATCGCAACCACATGGCCAGACTCTTTCAGTCGGGTTATCACTGCTTTTTTGCCATCCGGCAGAATCCCGGCTTCAACCTCATCTATTCCCAGTTTCCGTGCGACTGCTTCAGCAGTAAGCTGGTTATCCCCGGTGAGCATAACAATGCGGATCCCCGCCTGACGCAAAGCTTTAAGCGCATCCGGCGTGGTTGCTTTCACGGGATCCGAGATAGCTATCAGGCCTGCAAGGTTCCCGTCTGTGGCCACATAGATAACGGTAGCGCCTTCCATCCGCAACGTATCCGCAACGGCCTTTTGATTATCAATAACGATACTGTTTTCCTGCATAGCCAGTTCATTACCAATAACAACCCGTTGACCTTCGACATCGCCTGAGACACCTTTCCCCGACGGGGCATTGAAATTACTGACGGCAGGTATCACGATCCCCTTTTCATGCGCGGCTCTGACAACAGCCATACCCAACGGATGCTGCGAACCTTTTTCCACTGCAGCTGTTACACGTAAAAGAGATATTTCCCCACCCGGACTGAGACTGATAATCCCTGTCACCGTAGGCGAACCTTCCGTGAGCGTGCCTGTTTTGTCGACAACCAGCGTGTCCACTTTTTCAAGACGCTCAAGGGCTTCGGCATTCTTGATTAACACCCCGGCCTGGGCGCCTTTGCCCACCCCCACCATTATCGACATCGGCGTGGCCAGTCCCAGCGCGCAGGGACAGGCAATAATCAGGACCGACACAGCCGCAATGAGACCGTGCGCCATCCTGGGCTCGGGCCCCCAGACAGACCAGATCAAGAAAGCAACAACCGCGATAAGTATCACCAGAGGAACAAACCAGCCTGAAACGCTGTCTGCCATTCTCTGGATGGGGGCACGCGAACGCTGTGCATCAGCGACCATCTGAACAATTCGTGAGAGCATCGTTTCATCACCGACTTTCTCTGCACGGATGATAAGACTACCTGTCTGATTAATCGTCCCCCCAATGACAGGGTCACCCTTCGTTTTGGTAACCGGCATAGACTCCCCGGTCACCATCGATTCATCCACGGTTGTTTTGCCTTCGATCACGATACCGTCGACCGGAATACTCTCTCCAGGTCTGATGCGGAGCTTATCGCCAGGCAGGACATCTTCCGCATTAATATCCGTTTCATGACCGTCATGATCCAGCCGTCTGGCGGTTTTGGGGGCAAGGTTCAGAAGCGCAGTAATGGCGCCTGAGGTTTGTTCCCGTGCCCGCAGCTCAAGAACCTGTCCCAGCAGAACAAGCACCGTAATAACTGCTGCGGCTTCAAAATAAACGGCCACCAGGCCATCCATGTTTCTGAACGATGCAGGAAACCAGGAGGGGAAGACGGTTGCAATGACGCTGTAAACCCAGGCTACGCCGGTCCCCATTGCAACAAGGGTAAACATATTCAGGGAGCGGTTACGTAACGACATTCCGGCCCGGGCGAAGAATGGCCAGCCACACCACAACACGACAGGGGAGGCCAGAAGCAACTGCAGCCATGTGTTGTACTGTGGCGGTACTGTATTCCTCAAGTCGGGAAACAGATGAGATCCCATTTCGAGTACCAGAACCGGAAACGCCAGCAACAACCCCAGCCAGAAGCGTCTTGTCATGTCGTGAAGTTCATCACTCGGCCCCGTGGATGCCGTAGCTACGAGCGGCTCCAGTGCCATTCCACAGACAGGACAGCTTCCGGGACCACTGCGGCGTATCTCCGGGTGCATCGGACATGTCCACACACCTTCAGAATTCTCTTTTTCCGCCTGGTTGTGAGGCTGTTTTATCTGATCAGGGCTGACTTCGTGATGATCGTGGTGATGGTGATGGGAATGTTCACTGGCATCTTCGGTAAAATAATGATCGGGATGGGCTTTAAATTTGCTCTCACAGCTGGCGGAGCAGAAATAAAGCTGATGGTCCTGGTATCGAATGCTGCTGTGCGCCTTGTCAGGCAGGATGACCATCCCGCACACGGGATCTCTCACCTTATGCAATACGTGGCCCTCGTCCGGGGATAATGTCTGCTCAGAAGCAGTCTGGTTGTTGTGTTGCACTGCATTGTCATTTTTCACAGTAACTCTCCTTATGCATACCGAAGCATCTTCTGTCTTCAGGGTATGTCATGGATGCGATTACCACGAATATCGCCGGCACAGGAGTGCCTGCTACCGGCGTCCCGTTATCAGCCGTTCCGCTGACTATTTGATTCGCTGGAAGATCTTTTTACTGCCCTCCGGGGAGAATGCGATAACATCGTAAGCCTCTTTACGGGCCCCCATCTCCATTCCCGGGCTTCCCGCAGGCATGCCGGGGGTGGCAAGGCCATAAATCCCTGAACCAGACTGCATTGCCTTATGTATCGTGGCTGCAGGCACATGACCTTCAATGATCAAATTACCAGTAACTGCGGTATGACAGCTTCTCAGTCCAGCAGGAACAGCATATTTTTCTTTCAGGGCTGACAGAGCCTGATCATTCATGACGTGGGTCCGCACCTCAAACCCGTCCTTTTCCATCGCCTTGCCCCACAGGGAACAGCAACCACAGTTTTCAGACTTGTACATGTCTATTACTTTTTCACCTGCCATTGCCGGCAGTGAAAGGCCAAAAGCCAGGGTCATTAAAATTATTTTTTTCATACTCACCTCTGTATGTTATCGATATAAACCCTGACGTCAGGGTGAATTTATGCAAAAGGACACCTGCAGGGGTGTCCTTTCAGGGTTATGACACGCTCTTTTTATGTCTGCGCAGCCAGATGAGTTTATAGGCGGCAGGAATAATGAACAGGGACAGCAGCGGAGCTGTGGTCATCCCGCCAATCATGGGGGCCGCAATACGGCTCATGACTTCTGAACCTGCGCCGGTTCCCCAGAGTATCGGCAGCAGACCCGCGATGATCACCGCCACGGTCATGGCTTTCGGGCGGACACGCAGCACGGCACCATGATAAAGGGCTTCATCAAGACCTTCCGGTGTGAACGTTTCCTTGTTTGACAGTTCCGGATGCGCTTCAATGGCATGACGCAGATACATCAGCATGACCACGCCAAACTCTGCTGCCACACCGGCCAGGGCGATAAACCCGGTTCCGGTTGCGACTGACATATGGAAGCCCTGCCAGTACAGGAACCATATCCCGCCAACCAGGGCGAACGGCAGACTCATCAGGATCAACAATGCTTCATCAACCCGGCGGAACGCCAGATACAACAGGATGAAAATGATCATCACCGTCATCGGCACCATCAGTTTAAGTTTCTTGTTGGCGTGCTCAAGCAGTTCAAATTGTCCGGAGAATGACACGCTGGTACCCGGTCTCAGTTTCACTTTCTGACTGATAGCCGTTTTAATATCATTAACCACCGACACCATATCCCTGCCGCGCGCGTCAATGTAAATCCAGCTGGCTGGACGGGCATTTTCCGTTTTCAGCATAGTCGGCCCTGAAACGACCTTAATATCCGCGACATCGCCCAGCGTGATCTGCTGCTTCATCGGGGTCAGGATCGGCATCTGTTTCAATGCATTTGGACTGTTCCGGTAATCCTGCGGATAGCGAATATTAATCGGGTAGCGGGCCACGCCTTCAACCGTTTCCCCTGCCGTTGCGCCGCCGATGGCTGATGAGACAAACAGCTGTACATCACCGACAGTCATACCGTAACGGGACGCTTTTTCCCGGTTGATATCGATATCGATGTAACGCCCGCCTTCAAGTCGCTCAGCCAGGGCAGACACCACGCCCGGCACGGTTTTGGCTACCGCCTCGATACTCTGCGCAGTCGCATCAATATCGGCCAGGACAGTCCCTGAGACCTTGATACCTATCGGGCTTTTGATCCCGGTTGAGAGCATATCAATACGGTTACGGATTGGCGGAACCCACAGGTTTGCCAGACCCGGTAAACGGACGGTCTTGTCGAGTTCTTCAATAATCTTGTCAATCGTCATACCCGGACGCCACTGATCCTCAGGTTTGAGCTGGATCGTGGTTTCCACCATTTCAAGCGGTGCGGAATCCGTTGCGGTCTCTGCTTTACCGGTCTTGCCAAATACAGAGGCCACTTCAGGAACGCTTTTGATTAACTTGTCCGTCGTCTGCAGGAGTGCTGCAGCTTCTGCCGGAGAGACGCCAGGCAATGTTGACGGCATATACAGCAGGTCGCCCTCATTGATCTTCGGCAGAAACTCCCCCCCCACCTGACTCAATGGCCAGATAACGGTGAAAATGGACAAGGCCGCAACCAGCAGGGTTGTTTTTGGCCAGTGGAGGACCCGCAGCAGCAATGGATGATACGCTTTGATCAGCACCCGGTTCAGGGGGTTACTGGTCTCGGCAGGAATTTTTCCCCGGATCCAGAATCCCATCAGGATCGGAATGACAATGATGGCCAGCGCGGCCGCGCCCGCCATGGAGTACGTTTTCGTGAATGCCAGCGGGCCAAACAGACGTCCTTCCTGACCTTCCAGGGTAAAGATAGGAATAAAGGACAGGGTGATGATCAGCAGGCTGATAAACAGTGCGGGTCCCACTTCCACGGAGGCGTCGGTAATCACCTTCCAGCGGGTGGCGTTGTCAATCTGCTCACCCGGATGCTGATGATCCCACTCCTCTAGCCGTTTATGCGCATTCTCAATCATCACAATGGCGGCATCCACCATCGCACCGACGGCAATAGCTATCCCTCCCAGCGACATGATATTGGCGTTCAGTCCCTGGAAGTGCATGACGATAAAGGCGATACACAGGCCAAGCGGCAGAGAGATAATCGCCACCAGGGCAGAACGTACGTGCCACAGGAACAGGGCACAGACGATGGCCACCACGATAAACTCTTCCAGAAGTTTGGAACTGAGGTTATCAATCGCCCGGTCGATTAACTGGCTGCGATCGTAGGTGGTCACGATTTCAACACCTTCCGGCAGACTGGCCTTCAGTGTCTCCAGTTTATCCCTCACTGCCGTGATTACGTCACGCGCGTTTTTACCCGACCGCAGGATCACCACGCCGCCAGCGACTTCCCCCTGGCCGTTCAGTTCGGCAATACCACGCCGCATTTCAGGCCCTGTCTGCACGCGGGCAACATCCCGCAAATAAACCGGCACGCCGTTCTCGCCTGTTTTCAGGACGATGTTATTAAAATCATCAATGCTCTGCAGATAGCCGCTGGCGCGGACCATATACTCCGCTTCGGCTATTTCAACGGATGAACCACCGGCCTCCTGGTTAGACGATTCAAGAGCCTGTTTCACTTCGGGAAGGCTGATCCCATACTGGGACAGTTTTACCGGATTGACCTGAATCTGGTACTGCTTCACCACGCCACCAACCGAGGCTACCTCAGCCACGTTCGGGATGGTCTTCAGTTCAAATTTCAGAAACCAGTCCTGCAAAGAACGCAGTTCTGAAAGGTCGTGTTTTCCGCTGCGATCGACCAGGGCATATTCAAATATCCAGCCCACTCCCGTAGCGTCCGGGCCGATTTCAGAGCTCACACCCGCAGGCAGTTTGCCCTGAACCTGATTCAGGTATTCCAGCACGCGCGAACGGGCCCAGTACAGATCGGTCCCGTCTTCAAAAATGACATACACATACGAATCACCGAACTGTGAAAAGCCACGCACGGTTTTTGCGCCAGGTACGGACAGCATGGTGGTGGTAAGCGGATAGGTGACCTGGTTTTCTACAATCTGCGGGGCCTGTCCGGGATAGCTGGTTTTAATAATGACCTGCACATCTGACAGGTCAGGCAGCGCATCGACCGGCGTGTTAATTATCGTCCATGTGCCCCAGATGCTGAGAAACAGTGCGCCCATCATGACCAGGAAACGGTTGGCGACAGAGCGCCGGATAATCCATTCAATCATCGTCGTCTCCTCAGTGCCCTGAATGCATATTTACAGGCTGCTCAGACATTGCTGGCATACTGTTTTCTGTTTTTTCAGGGTGGCGCATACGTTCCAGCGCGCCCGTAATATTGGCTTCGGAGTCAATGAGGAACAGGCCACTGACCACCACGGTATCGCCTTCATTAAGACCGGAGCCAATGCCAGACTGTTGCTGTGATTCATGCAGAACGTGGATCTGTTTCGGCACAAACTTGCCTTCATCATCAACAGTAATCACGCGCTGTTCTTTGCCGGTATCGATAACGGCCTGGCTTGGTATCAGCAGCATCTCCTGACTTTGGGTATTCAGTTTGAGATAGGCATTCATGCCCGGCTTGAGAAACTCATCCTTGTTAGTAACCTGGAGGCGGACCTGAAGCGTGCGGGTTGTCTGATCCACGCTGGGAAGAATGTTCCATTTTTCGACATGGAATGTTTTATCCGGATAAGCCGGTACCGAAATTTCAAACTGCGACGTATCTTTCAGCAGATAGGCGATAGATTCTGGCACTGCAGCGCTGATCCAGACCGGGTCCATCCCCTGAATCTGAGCCACCACCTTATCTTTCGAAATATTCATGCCTGTGCGCAGGTCAAATGCAGTAATGACACCATCAATAGGTGCTTTAATGGTAAAACGGGTCTGGATTGTGCGGGTTGAACGCAGCCTTTGAATATCCTCTTCCGGCATACCAGCCAGACGAAGTCGCTCCAGAACCCCTTTTATCTGGGTTGGCGTACCGCCTGTACCGGATAACAGCAGAAACTCACTTTGTGCCTCAACCCATTCAGGAATGGTGATATCGATAAGCGGAGTGCCTTTCTTCACATGATCGCCAATCGTCAGGGGATACACTTTTTCGACGAAACCGTCAGAACGCGCCTGCACAATGACAAACTGATATTCGTTGTAACTGACATTAGCCGGGATTGTCTGAGAATAATTCAGCATTCCTCGCGTGACTTTTTGCGTTTTTAATCCCAGATTCTGAACCTGAGTTGGATCGATACGGATCCCGCCACTGCTTTTATCGCCACTTTCATCAGCATATTTCGGCACCAGGTCCATATCCATAAAGGGAGATTTTCCGGGTTTATCAAATTTGGTATCCGGTTTCATCGGGTCATACCAGAAAAGTACCTTTTTCTCCGGTGCCTTTTGTTCTGCTGGTACTGTTTTTTGTGATGAGTTTAAATACTGCCAGGCAGTAACCGATATCAGCCCTCCTGCTATGAGGCTGCTGATAATTATTGCAGCATATTTTATCTTTAAAGAAGCCATACAATTTCTCGCTGAAAAATCAAAACACCTGGCATATGCGCCCGATCATTCATTCATAGTAATCCCATAATGAATGTTCAGGCGCACTGGATGTATTCGCTCCGGACTGTTAATCAGGATTGCGTAACGTTAATGCTTTTGAGTAAGGAGATATTGCCCTGCTGAATAAACGAGAAATCGACATGGTTGCCGGTTTTCAGGGCATTGATAGCGTCGTCTGCATTAACAAAAGTGAAGCGCATGGTCATTGCAGGCCAGCCCACCGCCGGGATTGCTTCGTGCGAAATGGTAATCTTTTTACTATTCATATCAATGTCTTTAACGATACCGGTGCCCTTGATAACCTGCTGTACCGAAGCATCACTGGCAGCATTCATATCGCCATGCTGATGTGTTTCAGCATGAAGACCGGCAGAAAACATGACAGAAAAGGCACCAAATAAAACGGCTTTAAGTGAATTATGCATTTTTAATTTCCTGATTAATTGAATAAATTTACTCTACCCAACCGCCACCCAGCGCGGTAAACAGATTAATTTCGTTAACCTGTCGGGAATAGGTAAGATCGAGAATGGTTTGCTGCGTCGCGAAGAGGGAACGTTCTGCATCCAGCACTTCGATGTAACTGACAGCACCACTTGCATACAATCCTCTGGCACGCTGTAGAGTTATCTGAAGTGAATCAAGATAACGCTGCTGTGACTCAAGTTGCTGGCTAAGGCTGTCGCGCAGCGCAAGCGTGTCGGAAACATCCTTAAAGGCTGACTGAATTTTTTGTTCGTAATTAACCACGGACTGTTGCTGGCGAATTTCAGCCAGCTTCAGATTGGCTTTGTTCCTGCCAGCATTAAATATAGGAATTTCAATTTTAGGAATAAAATTCCACATTCCACTTCCTGACGTAAAGAGGCTGGACAGCTCCGTACTGCTTGAGGAGAGGCCACTGGTCAGGGTAATGGACGGGAAAAAAGCCGCTCGCGCTGCGCCAATATTAGCATCAGCCGCTTTCAACTGGTATTCCGCTTCCATAATATCCGGACGCTGCAGCAATATTTGTGACGACAGATTTGGTGGCAATTTTACTGGTGCGATCTCCCCACCTTTCATCCCTTTTTCTGACGGAACTGCGCGGTACGTTCCCAGCACCAGTTGCAGGGCATTGTTTGCCTGAGCCAGATCGCCTTCTCGTTTGGCTATTTCGGCGCGGGTACTTTCGATTTGCCCCCTGGCTTGTTCAAGCGCCAGAACGTTCGTACTCCCGGTCACCAGTTGTTGCTCAACGAATGCATAAGACTGTTCATAATTTTTCAGCGTTTCCCGCGCAATACGGAGTTGTTCGTACGCCAGTTGCTGGCTGAAATAGCTCTGTGAAACGTTGGAGACCAGCAGGATGTGTACGGCACGACGGGCTTCTTCGCTGGCAAAGTAGTTCTGGCGATCAGCCTCACTCATGTTCTTAAGTTTGCCAAAAAAATCGAGCTCATAGCTGAGCTCCAGACCCGCGTCGTACTCCTGTGTGGTCGGCTTGTCACCTTTCAGACCACCGCTGTATGTGATCCCGGATGAGGCATTCAGTTGGGGATAACGATCTGCATCCGTGACGTTGAACTGGGCCCGGGCCTCTTCAACCTTCAGGGCCGCCATTCTCAAATCACGGTTATTATTCAGGGCTTCACCGATCAGCCTGCTGACCTGGGGATCGACAAAAAAGTTTCGCCAGCCCGTATCCTGATAGCTGTTTACCGCAGGCGTCAGACTGTTTTTAGACAATGAAAACTGCTGGGGAACCGGAGCTGGCGGACGCTGATATTCAGGTGCCAGAGAAACACAACCTGCCAGGATGAATATGGTACTGATGCTGAGTAATTTTAATTTGAACATAACGCTTCTCGTACAGGCAGACCTGGTAAATGGTTCAAACGAAGTCCAGAGTATTGATAGGGATACTTTACCGAACGCTCTCTGTTTGCCGGGTGACAGGATAATGACAATGTTGTCATTTTTGCTGTAATCCGTTGATAACGATCGTGGGCGCAATAAAATGACATTAGTAGCCAGCCGGGGAGCATGATGAAAATATTAATCGTTGAAGACGAAATTAAAACAGGTGAATATCTCAGCAAGGGGCTGACAGAGGCGGGGTTCGTCGTGGATCATGCTGATAATGGTCTGACCGGATATCATCTTGCCATGACAGCCGATTATGATTTAGTCATCCTGGATATCATGCTGCCTGATGTAAACGGCTGGGATATCATCCGTATGCTGCGCAGTGCCGGAAAGGGGATGCCGGTATTACTGCTGACGGCCCTTGGCACGATTGAACACAGGGTCAAAGGACTTGAGTTGGGTGCGGACGATTATCTGGTGAAGCCCTTTGCGTTTGCTGAACTGCTCGCCCGGGTAAGAACCCTCCTCAGGCGGGGAAACACGATGATCACGGAAAGCCAGCTTAAAGTGGCTGACCTCTCGGTTGATCTCGTATCCAGAAAAGTCAGCCGCGCCGGGAACCGCATTGTGCTCACCAGTAAAGAGTTCAGCCTGCTGGAATTCTTCATTCGCCATCAGGGAGAAGTTCTTCCCCGCTCCCTGATTGCCTCTCAGGTCTGGGACATGAATTTTGACAGCGACACTAACGCGATTGATGTCGCAGTAAAGCGACTCCGCGCTAAAATAGACAACGATTACGGGACAAAACTGATCCAGACAGTGCGGGGCGTGGGCTACATGCTGGAGATCCCGGATGCATAGCAAACCGTCCAGACGACCTTTCTCACTCGCTCTGCGGCTGACCTTTTTTATCAGCCTGTCCACAATACTGGCGTTTATCGCCTTCACCTGGTTTATGCTCCATTCTGTTGAAAAGCATTTTGCCGAGCAGGATGTCAGCGATCTGCAACAAATCAGCACCACACTGAGCCGTATACTCCAGTCCCCGGCAGATCCGGATGAAAAAAAAGTAAGCAAAATAAAGGAATCGATCGCCAGCTACCGCAACGTTGCCCTTTTGCTCCTCAATCCCCGGGGTGAGGTGCTGTACAGTTCTGCGCAGGGGGCAGCACTACGCCCGGCCGTGAATTCAGCCGATTTTAGCGAGCACAGCCGCGCACGGGATGTCTTTCTCTGGACGGTGGAGGATCCTGCGAGAGCGATGGATACCGGGTCTGGAATGAAGATGGAAACGTACCGGATTATCGCCTCCTCTGGCCAGGCGACATTTCAGGGCAAACAGCAGAACTATGTCATGCTGACTGGCCTCTCCATTAATTTCCATCTCCATTACCTCGATGCGCTGAAAAAAAATCTGATTGCGATTGCCGTCGTGATAAGCCTGCTGATTGTTCTGATCATTCGCATTGCTGTCCGTCAGGGGCACCTGCCCCTTCGTAATGTCAGCAATGCCATTAAAAACATCACCTCCGAGAATCTTGATGCGCGGCTGGAACCGACACGCGTTCCCATTGAGCTGGAGCAGCTGGTTATCTCGTTCAATCATATGATTGGAAAGATTGAGGATGTTTTTACCCGCCAGGCCAATTTCTCTGCCGATATCGCGCACGAGATCAGAACCCCCATCACCAATCTGGTGACGCAGACTGAAATAGCTCTGAGTCAGGATCGAACGCAGAAGGAACTTGAGGATGTCCTCTATTCCAGCCTTGAAGAGTATAACCGGATGACCAAAATGGTCAGCGACATGCTGTTCCTGGCACAGGCGGACAATAATCAGCTGATACCTGACAGGGTTCGGTTTGACCTCAGAGCAGAAGTCATGAAAGTCTTCGAGTTTTTCGAAGCCTGGGCCGAAGAACGCAATATTATGCTCAAATTTAACGGGATGCCCTGCCTGGTTGAGGGAGATCCACAAATGTTCAGAAGAGCGATCAATAATCTGTTATCCAACGCCCTGCGTTATACCCCAGAGGGACAAGCAATCACCGTCTCAATAAGGGAGCAGGAGAGTTTTTTTAATCTTGTGATTGAAAATCCGGGGAAACCAATCCCTGAAGAGCATTTATCAAGGTTGTTTGACCGTTTTTATCGGGTGGATCCGTCCAGACAACGAAAAGGAGAAGGCAGCGGCATCGGCCTTGCGATTGTGAAGTCAATCGTGGAAGCACATCACGGAAGAGTGCAGGTGGAATCGGACGTACACTCAACGCGTTTTATCTTATCCGTGCCCAGACTGGAGAAAATTATTCCGGACACCCAGTACTGAGAATAAAGATTTAAATGACAAAGATGTCATTAGCCTGTCATGCAGCAAACAGAAGCCATTCGATATAATTAGTGCAACTTATCAGGAAGGCTGGATTGCTTTATCAATATCCGGCGTCAGTGTACGCCAGGAAATGAATATCCAGTCCCCTCCCGGAGAAATAAACACTTCCGAACCTGTTTCAGTTATGGAACTGAAAACACCGGTTGTACTCCCCCGGACATCACTAATTAAGAAATGGAGAGTTATCATGAAAAATATCGTATTAGCATCCTTGCTGGGCTTTGGCTTAATTTCTTCGGCCGGGGCCACTGAAACCGTGAATATCCATGAGCGGGTCAACAATGCACAGGCACCTGCTCACCAGATGCAGTCTGCTGCGGCTCCTGTCGGGATCCAGGGGACTGCACCTCGTATGGCCGGTATGGACCAGCATGAACAGGCCATTATTGCTCATGAAACCATGACGAACGGGTCGGCGGATGCGCACCAGAAAATGGTGGAAAGTCATCAGAGGATGATGGGAAGTCAGACCGTTTCCCCTACCGGGCCGTCGAAGTCATTAGCGGCAATGAATGAGCATGAAAGAGCTGCAGTTGCCCATGAATTTATGAATAACGGTCAGTCTGGCCCACATCAGGCCATGGCCGAAGCGCATCGTCGCATGCTCAGTGCAGGCTGACGGCTAGGGAAGTATCTGTGCTGTCCTTATTTCCTTGATAGATTTTTCCGTAACCGGATATATGGCAACATCTTTGCCCCCTACAGGGGGCATTTTTATCAGATTCTGCTACAGTTAACGGGTATCAACGCTAAAAGGATATTTTTTATGAAAGCCAGAAACACTTTATTTGCAGTATTAATGTTATCCCTGCCAGCGATTTCAGCAGAACATTCAGAAATGAAAATGACTGATATGTCTACCTCGGCTTCGTCACAGGAATATATGGCTGGCATGAAAGACATGCATGACAAAATGATGGCTGCCGTAAATGAATCCGATCCCGACAAGGCTTTTGCGAAAGGCATGGTAGCGCACCATGAAGGGGCAATAGCAATGGCTGAGACCGAGCTAAAATACGGAAAAGATCCGGAAATGAGAAAGCTCGCGCAGGACATCATTAAAGCTCAAAAAGGTGAAATTGAGCAGATGAATAAATGGCTTGATAGTCAAAAGTAAACATTGCAGAAACGTCACGACAAGCGTGATTTTACATCGCTCCTGGGCGCGGGAGTCTGTTAATCTTTATATAATTCAAACCCGATTAATTTCGGGTTTTGTATTTTTACGCGCCAAATCGGTAACTACCAGGAAATAATGACCTTCTCTGCAAGCAAGGTAAAAACATTACTATTGAATAACACTCACCTGTTCTCGCCTTTATAATAGCGAATCAAATCCTCCAGAGATATATCGATAGCTACCTGTTTTAATAACTCCTTTCTCTCATTATATATTTTCTCAAGCATTTCTTCATATCCCTGGCCGAGGTGAATTTGCTTATGGCAATTGCAACACAGCGATATTATATTTTCTTCGACGTCAAGCGAAGTGTTAAAATCATCCTGTTTGGACATAGGTACAATGTGATGAGGTTCAGTATAATTCAGGGAAGAGTTACGCCTTCTGAAGGTTGGGTGTTCACCATCGACTTCACATCTGTAACCTGCTTTGTTCAGTGCATTTTTCGAAACCCCTTTATTTCTTGGGTACGAGACGCCATTTTTTACTTCAATTGCATGTTTCTTTGGTTTAGCTTCCCCTGTATATTCAAATGTCTGGGCGATATCAAATGTATTATTCGCTTCCATGGCGTTGATCAACTCATCGTCTGAGCAATACTCATTGATGGTTATTTCTTCCGCACCAAATAAATCTAGCTCTTTAATTGCCTGAACAAGTTCATCACGAATAGTCCATAAGTATCTTTTTGGTTTTTCACCGGTTTCTTTACTCTTCATGACTGTAATGAATTTTGTGCCAGGTGCTATATTACCGATCCCTTTAACTTCAAACCTTCCTAGCTCTTTTTGAACTCTACCACCGAGCCCGTTAATAACGCCATTAGCACTCATACTGTGCTGGTCGTACTTTTTGCCTATATCAAAACATGTGCAGGAATGATTTGGTTCAATATACCATTTTTTTAACGCCTCAATACTTTTAGAGTCAAAAACCTTTTCATTCATTAACAGATTTTTCCATTCTTCCACACTGATATCAATGTCGCAGACGTACTCCCCGTCAATTACCTGGCAAATCTTATAGATCACGATCACCCCCTCCTGTAATAAAAAAATCATCACAATACACAGTCCGTTACCCGGTATGAGTGCAGTCAGGTAACATCTGCAGTATGCCATATTTTCAGCTCTGGTAAATCAGAAAAACCATTGTCATGGCATCTCAAATTAAATTATTTCTGAAATTACTAAACTTCAGCATCCATCACCGACTATACCATGTTTTCTGTCTGGCCAAGATATAATGGACAGTTAATTCCGCTCATTATCCGCGATGATGAAATAGTCTCCGGTCAATAAAACCGTACAATGTTTTCAATGACCTGCACTTTTAACTGAACAAGTGAAAAACCATCCAGAACTTAAAATGTTAACAATAATTTCATGCTGGCGTGTATGCCACATTATTCACATTTTGCGAATGAAAATAACTGGCATAATTGAATTTAATGATAATGTTACATATTGTCAGCCAGGTTCCGGAAAGCGAGAACCGGAACCGCACCTGTCCAGCCGGTATTTCCGTCGATGACCCTCGCTTTTTACTGATTTGTGCCCTACTGAGAAGCAGCTAACTCAATTTCGGAATCGGCGCAGATGAGTTTCCGGAACAAAATAAATGTTGCCGCGCGCCCGTGAGCATGCCACGTACAGCCTGTTACGGGACGACGGTGGAAGGGCTGCCAGTTCCTGACGGGTCAGAAGCTTCCAGTGGGCGGGCCCCATCACAATGCAGACATCCTGAAAGTGATCGAGCCCTTTGCTGACGCCCCAGTTCATGGAATAGCAGCCGTAACGGTGATGTTCACGATAGAAGAGCTTAATCACCGTATTATCGGCGTGCAGGGTGGCTGTGTGCTCTGCATCTGTGATCGTTTCAATCAGGGTGGCATGTATCCCATGGGCAGCGATACGGATGTTCAGTTGCCCGGTGATAAACTCGCACACCGAAGCCGAGCAACGCCATGTTCGGTTGAGCGTGTTGCGGTCAACCATGAAACCTGCTGCGGCGAAGCGGGCCTCATATCGCGTAATGTCATCGTGCAGCGTTGAATTAACGTTGCCGTCACGGCTTGTATCAAAGGTATGCTGATAAAAATCACCGCAACACAGCACAGTGATTTCCGCACGGCAGAGCTCCAGCAGAAAATCAAAGTCATGTCCGGCAAAGTCCTGGACTTCATCGAGAAGCAGTTCATCGTAGTAACGGGCAAGCCGGGTACGGATATCCGGCAGCAGCCCCCGGGCTGTCAGCAAGTTTGCGAGCCTCCGGTGATATAGCCGTCCGGCGGGATCCTGATAATGCCGGGCATTCGTGCGCGGTATTCCGGGAGGGGGTCGGTCGAAGCTCAGGCCACGCGATGCCAGCCGCTCCTGCAGGAAAGGCCGGAAGCAAAAACCGTGCAGAAACTCAAACCAGGTCATCACCCTGATCCCGTCCGGGATAAAGCCAAAACGTCTGATAATCTGCGCCCGCAGATGCGCTTCATTATTCACGGTGAAGGTCAGGATCAGCGTTCTCCGGTCCTCACTCAACCGCCGTATCAGCAGCGTGGTCTTGCCCGAGCCGGCAACCGCAAATATCACTCTCTTATCCATGCCAGTGCCTCCTGAATATAATCAGGTACCGTCAGCTCTTCGGCGTGCAGCTGTAACAGCCGGAATGCTGCTTCTGCCTTATTGGCCAGCATGTATTCCTGCACCGTGAGTGTTCGGCGGGTTCCGCGGAAAAGCGCGTCACACAGAGCAGCGTTATCCTGATACAGGCAGATTTCAAATGTGGATCGGGTGTTGTCGCGATCAGCAAATACCCGGGTGCGGGAACACAGCACGTCAGCATAGCGTTCATCGCAGTTTTGCTGATAGTTTCCGTCATTATCACGAAGGGCCGCGACGCGATTTTCCAGAAGACGGGCCAGTTCAAGATAACGACGGAAACTCGTTCCGCCGATAGCGATGATGTGAACCCCGTCATCCTCCGGCGCCCTGCCATACAGGCGGCGATAAAAGGCCTCAATCAGAATAAACTCAGCATCCCCCTCCACGAGCAGTACACGTCTGGCCAGCGCAAATTCCAGCACGTTATTATCCGGTGCTTTCATGAAGAAGGCGGCAGTCTCAGCGGAAAGTTCATTCATCAGTACCGGCCGGGTAGATCCGAGGAGGATTGCCTTACGCAGATCGAGGCGGGAGGAGATATGGCTGCTGTGTGTGGCAATAAATACCTGCGTCTGCCGTTCAGTGGCAAGCTGATTAACTAGCCTCTTCATACTGACATGGCTGAGATGATTCTCCGGCTCCTCAAGCAACAGTGCGTGGAGCTCTCCCTGCTGCTGATGGCGCTGCAGCGCAAACTCTGTTTTGATGAAGCACTGCCTTCCTTTTCCACGGTGACGAATGGAAATACCGTCCTCGGTAATGTCCAGATTCGCCTCAAGACCTGATTTAGCACCGGAACGCACGCCAAACTGATACGTTTCCAGCGTGTCGTTTATGGCTGACAGATGCCGGGTGCAGAAGAGCATTTTCTGTTGCCGGTAACTGTTTTCAAGCCGGTAACGATCGGCCACCGGCACATTGACGCTGTAAACTGTGCGCGTATATTCCTGTGCGGCGTGCTCGTTATCGATGCGTGCACTGTCTAACAGCAGATGGCGCAGATAGCGTCTGAAGCCGGCGAAATGACCACCGGAGAAGGTGCTGAACCGCACGGAATAGTATTCATAGGGAAAATTATCGGGATCCTGCTGTAGTACATTGTGAATATCCTGACCGTATTCCTCCGTCATTGGTGCAATGCGCATTCTGAGTCCATCCGCATCGATACCCGCCAGATTTTGCCTGCCGTTCAGGTCAGGATCTCCCCCATTACTCAGGAAAACGTCAGCTGTCAGCACGGGTAACAGCTCGGCGCGGCGCTCACCTTCCTGAAAATGCCTGACTGCTGACTGGGACAGGAGCGATTCCACACCCAATGCCTCGACCCGGTGCCGGCTGTCACTCAGCACAAGGTCAAGGGCCAGCAGAATCGTGCTTTTCCCGGACTCGTTGTCACCGACCAGAATGTTACGGTCATGAGTGAAGCGCAGATCCAGTTCCGGAAACTTTTTAAAGTTTTGCAGCATAAGCCGCGTGATCAGAGGCATCTTTTATTCCTTTATATACCGCTGACTGAAAGAGTGTCCGGCAGCGCCAGACCGCCTGTTTTGTATTACAGCGTTATCTTACCCAGTCTTCCAGCACCAGACCCGGCACCCGCTCAAATTCCCGCACATTATTCGTCACCAGCACCGCGCCGGCGGCAATGGCGTGCCCGGCGATCGCCGTGTCGTTCGGCCCGATCGGTGTACCCGCGAGGCGCAGCGCCACCTTGATTTCTGTAGTCGCATCCACCGCGGCGCGGTCCCAGGGCAGGATGGCATCGAGGCGGGCGCAGAACGCGTCGACCAGCTCGATATGCCGCGGTGAGGCCTTCGGCCCGGTGGCGCCGAAGCGCATCTCGGAATAAGTGATGGCCGAGACAACGATGCGCTGGCTGCGCAGCACCGCCTGCTCCAGGCGCTTCAGGACGGCTTCCGGCTGCTCGCGCATGATGAATGAGCAGATGTTCGTGTCGAGCATATAAATCTTGTTCACAGGTCAAATCGTCCTTCGTCGGTGACAACGTCCTCACGCTCCGCCATAAAGTCCGGATCTGCTTTTTCCAGCTGCGCGAACGAGCCCCAGGTCGGCCGGACAGGGCGCAGGATGATGCTGTCCCCTTCCCGGACGATCTCCAGCTCGCTCACCCCCTCAAAATCCAGATCGCGGGGCAGACGGATGGCGCGGTTGTTGCCGTTTTTAAAAATGGATACTGTTCTCATGGTGTTCTCTCCCGAGTCTGTGTGGATATGTGGCACATATCCGAAACGATGTTCATTGCACCGGGTGTGTACATATGCCAAGTATAGGCAGATGCATAGCATATGTATAGGGGTCACATATGCAGATGTGATAGATATGCGTATGCCTGACTTATGCAGATGCCAGGCATATGGATATGTGATGTATAGGCTTTCGACTCTCTTTTAATGCTGAGATCCGAAAAAAGGTAGTCCCGGATCAACCTTGTGTTTTACTCAGATTTATGAAACGTAAAACATAACCATGGTACAATATAGACAGTTAGCAGAATTTAACGGGTAGGCGTTACGGGTGTTGTAGTCAGGATGTAAGCATAGTAGAGAACTTCCTGCTTCCGGATAATTGAAATAGGAAGATTTTCGGAAGTTCCGGCTATGGTCGTCCGGTAATTCCTATGCGTCACATTACGCGTGCTAACTTTAGACCACTTAGCGACATGAAGTCATTTGGTATAAATATAAACGTTCAACTGATAAGGATATCAATTATGAACAAAGTAATGATTAGTTTTGTAACTGCATATGCAGCAGTGAGTTTTCTTCAGGACCGTTTAGGTCATCGTCGTATCTGGATCACCAAGTTTTATGTGGGGGTTGCTGGCGTCGGTTACTACTACGCTCTTGTTGATTGTAATCACCGTGTGCTTGCCGACTGGGATCAGGATACATGTTGTTGGGATTTACGCTCTGAAGCTTGGATTATTGTTCCGGAAAGCAGAGACTACCTTCCGGAAGATGTGCTGACTGAGGTCATTTCAAAATGGCAACTTTTTCAGCTTTCCATGTTGGAAGGTTTTGCATAATCCAAGAGGGGCTCGACCCCTCTTTTTTTATGATTATCTTATAGCCTGATTTCTTTAGCGCAGGGCCCAGTGATAAACGGGCTCTTCGATTCGGTTAATTTCTTTATAGATCATGACGTTATGGGAAGTGCAAAAGATAACATGCTGGATAAAGATTCGATATCTGTCTGGCGTAGCTCAGCGCGGATAACTTCCAGCTGGCGGTTATTAACTCTGATCCATTCATTGCTGGTCATTCCCTCGTGTGCAAACACCTGTACGCGCCATTCGGTGCTTTCCCATTTAGCGATTAGCTGGACGTTCTCAATGCCGAAATAGGACAGCGGGAAAATACGAAAATAACGTTCCCATACTACATAGGCAACAGGAACGGGGCGATGATAAGTGCGAGTAAGATTTCCATTCATGTGACCTGCCCCCAGGATTAGATACAACCTTCAGTTAGTAATGTCGGTTGGTTTTTCTTCATATTTCCCGTTTCGCCAGTCCGCTGCAAATTCAGCCGGAGTCTGGTAGTTCAGCGATGAATGTGGACGACACTCGTTATAATCCTGCCGCCAGTCATTAATCGTTTTCCTGGCGTGAACTATATCGCTGAACCAGTGCTCATTGAGCCACTCATCCCTGAATCGTCCGTTAAAACTTTCAATAAATCCGTTCTGTGTTGGCTTGCCCGGCTGGATAAGCCGCAGCTCCACCCCATGCTCATAAGCCCACTGGTCAAGTGCTCTGCAGGTAAACTCCGGCCCCTGGTCCGTTCTTATCGTCGCCGGATAGCCTCGAAACAGTGCAATGCTGTCCAGAATTCGCGTGACCTGAACGCCTGAAATCCCGAATGCGGCGGTAATCGTCAGACACTCCTTCGTGAAGTCGTCCACGCAGGTCAGGCACTTGATCCTGCGACCGGTGGAAAGTGCGTCCATGACAAAATCCATCGACCAGGTCAGATTGGGCGCCGCCGGACGGAGCAGCGGCAGACGTTCTGTTGCCAGCCCTTTACGACGTCGTCTGCGTTTTACGCCCAGCCCGTTAAGGTGGTAAAGGCGGTACACGCGCTTGTGATTAACATGAAGGCCTTCACGGCGCAGTAACTGCCAGATGCGTCGGTAGCCAAAACGCCTGCGCTCCAGTGCCAGCTCAGTGATGCGCCCTGATAAATGCGCATCAGCAGCCGGACGGTGAGCCTCATAGCGGCAGGTCGACAGGGATAAACCTGTAAGCCTGCAGGCACGACGTTGCGACAGACCGGTCGCATCACACATCAACACCACAGCTTCCCGCTTCTGGTCTGTCGTCAGTACTTTCGCCCCAGAGCCACCTGAAGCGCCTCCTTATCCAGCATGGCTTCAGCGAGCAGCTTCTTGAGGCGGGCGTTCTCTTCCTCAAGCGACTTCAGGCGCTTAACTTCAGGCACCTCCATACCGCCATACTTCTTACGCCAGGTGTAAAACGTGGCATCGGAAATGGCATGCTTGCGGCAGAGTTCACGGGCGGGTACCCCAGCTTCGGCTTCGCGGAGAATACTGATGATCTGTTCGTCGGAAAAACGCTTCTTCATGGGGATGTCCTCATGTGGCTTATGAAGACATTACTAACATCGGGGTGTACTAATCAACGGGGAGCAGGTCAGAGGTGCATGATTACTTGCTTGATAATTACGTCAGCTATTTCCAGACTTGTGGTTTCGAAAATGAAGTAGGTGGTGATGAAGGCTATGCGCTTGCGTGGGAGTTCAACCAACACCTGTCAAAAGATGTCCAAAGGCGTTTCCGCAACATGATCCTGCGTGCGTAGTAGCAGCTCCGAATGGTCATAATGAAAAAGGCTCCCAGTGGGAGCCTTACTGTCTGATCGGGATAATGAATATTATCCGTGGCTTACTGGCTTTACGCCTTTCTTCGGCCCGACCATATCCATGTCTTTTTCCTTCAGGCCTACTCTGGCAAGTTTGTTGCCGTCGATGGAAGCCCAGAAGGCGAGAGAGCGTTTCGCACCAGCAATAGCTTTATCAGAAGTGATTCTTTTTTGTTGTTTAATCATTTTTAACCTCTTTGGCCAGAGCCTGTACGACTAATTTTATAACAAACGCGTACATTAAACAAACAGCCTGTCGACTGCTGGTTTCGGTTGTCATTCTTCATCAGGGTTAACGCCATTCACCTTCATGCGTATGGTATCGAGCACGTCGAGCGCACTTGCTGACATCTTATTGTGGTCATCCCATACCTGAGCAAATCCATAACTGCGATAACGTGGTTTTGCATCGTCTGTCGGATCTTTAATATAAATGTCGTCAAGATCAGCGATTTCGCAGAAAGTTGTCGCGTAGATGAGAGCAATAATTAATACATTGCCTGTCAGTTCAGTTTCTTCATCCGAAATGAAATTTTCTAACATGCAAATTAAAAATTGCTCACGGCGCTGATCGTATTTACAAATGATAACTGCCTGCAGCTCTTCTGGCGCGTCGCGGTCGCTCAGCTTTAAGGTTATATCCAGTATTCCGTCATCAGCGTTTCCGCTATAAGCCTCCATTGCCCATCGCCAGTTCAAGTTACTTTGTAAGCTAGCGTCTTCAAGCTGGCGTTTTTCTTCTTCACTTAATATGCCAACTTCGATATTAGTCCACCCAATCACTTCAATAGCTTGTTGTGTAGTGGCAAGGCAATGCTCGTGGAGTTGCTGTGTGGATAGGATGCTCAATTAATGTCGTCCTTTATCTTAAGCCTGGAGCAATTATATCGTCCGGGCGTATCAAAGTTAACCATTTACGGCTTCCCGGTACGCTGCTAATACTTTCTGGCACGGCGACGCGCCATTGCCGACTCTCCGGCCAGAATGTCACGGCAGTAACGGATCACCATCCTTTCGCTTGTCCAGCGCCCGGCCTGCATGATCTCCAGCGTGTTGTACCCCTCGGCCGCCAGGTCCTGCGAGGCCCCGACCCGGGCGGAGTGTCCCGACCAGCGCGGGATCCCGAGCGTCTCCAGCCCGAGCGCCTTCCAGGCCCGGGCGAAGATATTCTCCACCGTATCGACCGAAAGCGGGCCGCTGACATAGGCGGCATTATTGTGTTTCGTCACCTTGCCGAACAGGTACTGATCGCCCTCGAGCTTGCGACCGGCGGCCGTCAGGTAGTCCAGCAGCACGCGAACTCCCTGGCGGGAAAGCGGGGCCTTGTCCGGTTCGCCGGAGTGGTTAGTTTTCGTGATGGGGATCGTCAGGATGGCGGTGCCATCACTGGATATGCGCAGGTGACTGCAGCGGATACGCGCCACCTCCGACGCACGCAGCAGGGTTTCATACGCCACCACCAGCAGGGCCAGATCGCGCCTGCACACCAGCAGCGGCGATTCACGCCACAACTCCACCAGCTGATCGAGGTGCAGCTCCCGCAGCGCCGAGGCCTGCTCGGTCGTTTCCTCCGCCTGCACCTTGGCCCGCACCAGGGCGGCGAAGGTGTCCTTCAGGCGCTCATCCGTCGTGGGGTCCGGGCAACCGGCGGCGCGGCTTACCCGGCCGATGGCCCAGCGGTCGATCGCCAGGGTGTTGCGATGCACCGAACCGGCACGCTCGGTCAGGTAGGCTTCCACGTCGGCCACGTCTGCGGGTAATGGCGACCGGTCATCATATTGGCTGCACCAGGTGACGTAACGCTGCCAGGCACCGGTGAGCGATTCCAGCGTGCGATCGGAGTAGCGACCGGCGCGGAACTGAAACGCCTCGAGGTTCTGCCTGATGGCGTCCTGGATGCGCGGGTGCTTTTCGATACGATGGCCATGCAGCCGCGCGCGGCGAATGAGGTCCCCGAGGTCACCCGGCGAAAAAGCATCGAGATCCAAACTATCAATGCTGCTTATGATTTCAGCCGGAAACAGTTGCCCGGCGTCGGGATTAATGAGCTGCGTCATAAAGGAAATTCCACTTTTTTGTAATTATTAGGCGCGTCGGTTGCGCTTGTGTATTATGGGGTCAAATCGGAATAACTGCCATTAGTCCGAATTGATAAATAAGTCTTTTTATGAGGGTAGTGTGTTCGTCCGAATCAATCTCGATGTTACCCTGTGTCAACTTGTGTAAGTTTTATATTGTGAGCCGGTTCCTGTTTTACAGGGGCCTGATGTAGTTAACCCTGCAAATATTAGTGATATCTGTCAGTATTGGCGGCAGTGCCATCGCACCGGGAAACCGCTCGCACGCCCAGTAATATGACAGAATAAGATGACCCACCCGCCAGCTCGGGTGAAACATGTTGAGGTCGAAGGAATGGAAGTAAGAGAAATGGTAAACAATATTGACTTTGTTTACAGCCGCGCCACCGGACGCAA